>NZ_FBYC01000004.1:1200000-1505000 GCF_001517585.1 Roseibaca calidilacus
TAAAGCGCGCCACCGCGTCGCGCTCTGCTTCCGACAACCCCACGGCGCGGCAGATGCGGATATTGGAACGGGCGTATTTCGACAAGGGCACAGCATGAACGCCGTTTTGCAGCGTCACCTCGATCAGCATATGCGGCCCCTGCCCCGGCAGCATGTCGCCCACATAAAGCGCGGCATGGGACCATGTGCTTTGCGTCAGATACTTGATCGCGGTCGAAATCTTGGCCCGCCCCTCGACCAGCAGCACATCGCCCCGGCGCAAGGTGCGGATCAGCATGTCCGGGTCAAGCGCCGCGCGCGGTTCAAATTGCGCCCGGTCGCGTTCCAGCCAGCGGCCAAGCGCCTGCCCAATGCGGTCACGGATAGAGATTGCGCCACTCATACCAGCCTCTTCCTGTCGCCGCGGGCCTGCGCCGCGCGCCTATTTCAAGCGCGGCGGCGCGTTCGGGTCCAGCCCCGGCGCTTTCATCTCGACCGGTTTGGCGGGTTGCGGCAGATCGAAGCGCAGCCCGACCCGCGCCAGTTCCGCCGCACGGCCATCATCGGCGGACACAAAGGTCACGTCCAACTGGCCCGCTTCCACCCCGGAAAACCCGAGCGCGCCTTGCACAGCCTGCGCCAGCACGTTTTCAGCACCCGTGGCCGCATCGACAAAGGCTAGCATGTAGCCCTTCTGCCCGCTCTCATATTCCGTGCCAACCAGATAAGCGAGCGCGGCCAGCCCCTCCATCCGCGCCAAACGGGCATCGAGCGCTGTCAAAACCATTTCCGGCAACCCGCGCGGGGGGTGAAAGGCGGTGACACGGTTTTCCAACTCTTCCGGGCGCTCTGACAAGGTCTCTGCCAGCCATGCCAATATTTCGGGCGGGAACACCCGCGCCGAAGGGGCCACGCCCAAGTTCAACCCCAGCCCCATGTTGCTTTCCGCCAGCATCTCGACCACCACGCGGCCCGGCAGCGCCGCATAGGGCGCGGGCAAGCCGGTGAATTCGGTCAAGCGGTCCTCGCGGTCAAAGGCCAGCACGATGGGGCCATCTTCCAGATCGAACACCTTGGGGTCCAGCTTGTCACCCGCCGCCTCGCGTTCCAGCAGCAAGAACAACTCGCCCTCTGTCAGGCGCGCATAGTAGCGCAGCCGGGTCGGGATGTCGTCGGGCGCGGCCTCTGTCGCGGCAAAGGCCAGATCTAGCGGTGTTTCGGTCATAAAGGCCCCCGTGGCATATGGTGCCATGGCTAGAAGGCGCGCGCCCGAATGGCAAGGTGCCCGAACGCCCCGCCGTGCGAATTGCATTCTTGCGCGATCCGGCATATTGCACATGTGAACAACTTTGCAGGCCCCAACATGCTGACGCGCGGCCATTCCGCCAAACCCCTGACCGGCATTGCGTTGAATGTATCGGCGCTGTTCGTGCTGGTCTGCATGGCCGCCTGCGTCAAAGCCGCAACCGCAGAGGTGCCGACCGGGCAGGCCGTGTTCGCGCGCGCGGCATTCTCGCTGCCGCTGATCCTGGGCTGGATCGCCGCGCAAGGGCCATTGTCGGACGGGCTGCGCATGGCGCGCCCCCGCCTGCACCTGCTGCGCGGCGCGCTGGGAACGGTGGCCCTGTCGCTGAACTTTCTGGCGCTCTCGCTGCTGCCTTTGCCCGAAGTGACCACCATCGGTTTCGCCGCGCCCATGGTCACGCTGGTCTTTGCCGTGGTCATTCTGCGCGAACAGGTCCGCCTGCTGCGTTGGGGCGCGGTCATCATCGGCTTTGCGGGCGTGATGATCGTGGTCTGGCCACGGCTGGGCTTGGGGGATGGGGCCGACAGCCTTGCCCGCATCGGCGCGCTGGCAGCCCTTGGGTCGGCCACCGCGGCGGCTTTGGTCAAGATCTTGCTGCGCCGCATGGTCGAGCGCGAAAGCACACCCGCCATCGTGTTCTATTTCGCGCTGACCGCCAGCCTGATGGGGCTTTTGACCGCACCCTTCGGCTGGGTTTGGCCCACGCGCGATGTGGCGCTGTTGCTGGTCGCCTCTGGCCTGCTTGGCGGCATCGGCCAGTTGATGATGACCGCCAGTTACCGCTATGCCGACGCCTCGGCTCTGGCCCCCTTCTGGTATGCGCAACTTCTGTTCGCAACAGTGCTGGGTTTTTTGCTGTTCGACGAGGTGCCCACCGCGCAGATGCTGATCGGCGCCGGGCTGGTCATCGGGGCGGGCCTGCTGATCGCATGGCGCGAATCGCGGCTGGGCAAACAGGCGCGGCGGCGCGAAACGCCGCTTTAGGGCCACGGGCGCAAATAAGGGCCATTTGCCAGCCCGCGCGACGGTTGCACGATGTTGTTCCGCCGGGGCAGGCATAGTCGAAACACCCGTTTTCCCATCCGCCTGACCGGAAAAAAATCCGCCGTGCAGGGCGGCGGCGCGCGCGCGCGTCATCCCTTGCGCGGTGCGGGCTATCGGCCTAGCTGCCCACCAATACCCCATGGCCCGGAGGCTTTGACATGCTGCGCAAGACCGCTCTTACCCTGACGCTAACCGCCCTGCCCACGCTGGCGACCGCCGCGCCCGAGGGCTGGCAGCCCCTGCTGTCCCCGTCCGATCTGTCGGCAATGCTGGAACGCGGCGAGGATATCCATATCATCCGCGTCACCGGCGATTTCGAAGCCGGTCACATCCCCGGCGCCGTGTTTTCACCCTATGACGCATGGCGCGCAGGCCCGACCAATCCCGGCGCGCTGAAACCCGAACTGGAATACGAGGCAGAGGCCGTGCGCATCGGCGTGCGCGAGGACCGCCCCACCGTGATCGTGCACAATGGCGATTCACCATCCGACATGGGTGCCGCCGCCCGCGTATACTGGACGTTGAAATCCTTGGGCGTGCAGGATCTGGCGCTGTTGAATGGCGGCTATCAGGCTTGGGCCGCCGCTGACCTGCCCACCGCCACAGGAGAGGTCACGCCGACCGAATCCGACTTCTACGCCGAATGGCGCGACGATTGGTATATTCCGACCGACGAAGTGGTGGAACTGGTCGAAAGCGGCGATGCCCGCTTGCTGGACAGCCGCCCCGAAGGCTTCTTCGAGGGCATTGCATGGTCCATCGCCCGCCCCGGCACCATCCGCAGCGCCGAGAACCTTCAATACACCCAGTTTTTTGAGGATGGATTGCTGGTCGGGCCGGAGCGCGCGCGCGAAATCGCCGTTGCGCAGGGGCTGCAAGACTCGGCCACGACCGTGTCTTTTTGCAATACCGGGCATTGGGCTGCGCTGAACTGGTTCGCGCTGAGCGAATTGGCCAAAGTGCCCAATACGCGCCTTTATGCCGAAAGCATGGCCGAATACTCGATCCACGGCCACGCGCTGGATAACGAACCGGGGCGCGTTGCCTATCTGTGGCACGCGACCAAGCGCTGGGTGGACGGTCTGTTCTGACCTGTTTCAACTTGTTATGACAACGCGACGTCCCCGGCCTGCCCAAGCTAGTGCCGGGGCATAGTCTGAAAGGCTGCCCCATGTTCTTGCGCCGCGCATTCGTGATCGCCCTGATCCTGTTCGCCCCGCTTTTTGGTTTGGTCATGGCCGGTCCCCGCGCGGGCTTGCTGATCGCCATTGGTATTGGCTTTGGGCTGGTGCTGGAGGGGCTGCGCTTCGGCTTTGCCGGGCCGTGGCGGATGATCGTCGCAGAGCGCGACGGGCGCGGGCTGTTGGCGCAGTTCTTGGCGATAGGGCTGGTGGCATCGGTCGCCTTTCCGCTGCTGGCCGCACATGGGGGCGAATTGTCGCCCGCCCATGCGCCGATTGGCCTTGGCATGGTCCTGGGCGCTTTCGTTTTTGGCGCGGCGATGCAACTGGTCATGGGTTGCGGGTCGGGCACGCTGGTCAATGCCGGATCGGGCAATCTGGTGGGGCTGATCGCGCTGCTGGGCTTTATCGGCGGCAGCTTTGCGGGCAGCTTGCATCTGGGCTGGTGGACGGGGCTTGCCAGCCTGCCGGTATTGTCCTTGCAAGGGCTGTTCGGGGCAAATGGCGGGCTGGTGGTCACGTTAGCAGGGCTGGCGGCGCTGGCCGCGCTGGTCATCTGGCGCGCAGCACCCGGCAAACGCCTGCCGCCGGTGCGGCTGTGGTGGGCGGCGGCGCTGATCGCGGCGCTGGCACTGGCCAATCTGGTCGTTGCGGGCCAGCCTTGGGGCATTGTCTACGGGCTGGGCCTGTGGGGTGCCAAGATCGCGCAAGCGGGTGGCGCGGATCTGGCCGCGAGCGGATTCTGGGCCAATCCCGGCAATGCCGAGCGGTTGAACGCGTCGCTCCTGACCGATGTTACCTCGCTGACCAGTATCGGGCTGGTGCTGGGGGCTTTCGCGGTGATGCGCCTGCGCGCCAATCCCGGCGCGCCCGCACAAGCGCTGACCGCGCGCTCTTATGTGCTGGTGCTTTTGGCCGGATTGGTGCTGGGCTATTCTGCGCGCATGGCCTTCGGCTGCAATGTCGGCGCATTTTTCAGCGGCATCTCGACCGGGTCACTGCATGGTTGGGTGTGGCTGGCCGCGGCCTTTGCCGGGTCGACCTTGGGGCTAAAGCTGCGCCCCGTCATCCTGCGCCCCGCCGCACAGCCGAAAGGAGCTTTCGCATGACCCTGTCCACCCTGCCCCGCCAGATCGTGGGCCTTGGCGCCGTGGCGCTGGTTGGGCTGATCCTTGCGCTTGATCTGGCCGCCACAGGCACGCCCGATCTGTTCGATGCGCCATCCGCGCTGGCGCTCGGCTCTGGGCAAGCGCCGAGCGGCGCGCATTGCACCGCGCAATAGACGCTTACGGCAGCATCAGACCAAGATGCGTGACACCGGTGGCCGCGCAGACCGCGGCCCGGATCACTCCAGCACTTCGTCCGGGTCAACCCCCCATAGCGCAGAGACCGGCAACCAACCGCGCAATGCGCCGATGTCCAGCTCGCACCAGCCCGCGTTGCAGCTTTGCAAGGTGCCGATCACACCGCGTTCCACCAGCGCCAAGTCACGAGCTTCCGGGTCAGGGCGCTGGCGCAGCGGAACCATGTCCGCCTGCACAAGCGCCGTGCGCACCCCCGACAACAGGGTCGAGTGAATCCACCCGCCCTGCCCGTCCATGTCTTCGATGCGGCGCCAATGCTCGAACTCTGCCGTTACCCGCAAGGGCATATCGCGGCGTTTATAGACCCAATCTATCCGATGCGACAAATCCGGCCCGCGCCGGGCGTTCGCCTCATTCGCCTTCAGTGAAACAAATCGCGGCAAGGGCAGGTTCGTGACCGGCCCGCGTTGCTGTGACGCTGCATCCAGCGGGCCGCTTGCAGCCACCAATGCCGCCACCAAAACCGCGGCGATCCGGCTGAACGTTACTGTCATACGCTGCTGTCCCGGCCCATTCGCGCCGGTTCCCCTGCAATTTTTGATACCTGCTCGTGGCCCGCACCCGCCGGAATGCAAAAGCCGGTCTTGTCGCGCGGGTTTATAACGGGCAGTTTGCCACAAGGAACCCGATACGCAAGAGATGAGCCGCCAACATGCCGAAATCCCGCCTGAGTGTTGTCGTTACGCGACGCTTGCCCGACGCGGTCGAAACCCGTTTGTCGGAATTGTTCGATCTGCGCCTGAACGAAACGGATACGCCGATGGACCGCGCCGCGCTGATTGCGGCGATCCGGGACTGCGATGTTCTGGTGCCAACCCTGACCGACAGTATCGACACGGCTTTGCTGGGTCAGGCCGGCGAACGCCTGAAGCTGATCGCCAATTACGGCGCGGGGGTAGACCATATCGACGTGGCGACCGCGCGGCAGCGCGGAATTCTGGTGTCGAACACGCCCGGTGTGGTGACAGAGGACACCGCCGACATGACCATGGCCCTTATGCTGGCGGTGACGCGCAACATCCCCGCCGGTTTGGCGCAGATGCAGGCGGGCGACTGGGCAGGCTGGTCGCCCATGGCCAATCTTGGCACGCGAATCGGCGGCAAGCGGCTGGGCATTCTGGGTATGGGCCGGATCGGTCAGGCGGTGGCACGCCGGGCGCAGGCCTTTGGTATGCAGATCCATTATCACAACCGTCGCCGCCTGCGCCCGGATGTGGAAGGCCCGCTGGAGGCCACTTGGTGGGAAAGCCTTGACCAGATGGTGGCGCGGATGGACATTATTTCGGTCAATTGTCCGCATACCCCGGCCACGTTCCACTTGCTGAATGCGCGGCGTCTGAAATTGCTGAAACCATCGGCCATCGTCATCAATACCTCGCGCGGCGAGGTGATTGACGAGAACGCGCTGACCCGCGGCTTGCGGGCCGGAGAGATTGCCGGGGCCGGACTGGACGTGTTCGAACGCGGGCGGCAGTTGAACCCGCGGCTGCGCGAATTGCCCAATGTCGTTCTGTTGCCGCATATGGGGTCGGCCACGCGCGAAGGGCGGGCCGAAATGGGCGAGAAGGTCATCATCAACATCAAGACCTTTGCAGATGGCCACCGCCCGCCCGATCTGGTCCTGCCATCCATGCTGTAGCGCGCGAAGGCATCGGCCCCATGCCGCGCGACCCTTTCGGATGGCATGGCAGACAGATGCCAGCCGGGGGCAGTTTGCCAAGATGCCGGTCATATCAGCGATAGCCGTTCAACCGGTACCGGGTCGGGATAGGGCCTGTAAAGCCCTGCTTCCGCCCGTTCAATCATGCCATGCATCTGGGTATATGCCTGCACGGCATCGTGCTCGCCCTGCGCCAGATGGGCAAAAGCGCGGTCCATCTGGGCCATATCCTCGAATTCAACCACCAGCAGAAAATCCCCGAAGCCGGGCCCGGCCAGCCGCAATTTGCGGCGCGACAAGTGCCATCCGGCGACCTTGCCCGCTGCCTGCAACATCCCGAACCAAAGGGCGACAGCCCGCGCGAAGGCCAGTTCATTGGCGTTCGGTTTAAGGTCGATCATGCAATGATATGTGGTCATCCTGCCCTGCCTATCGGGAAGCCAAGGCAAAACCATAGGGCAGGAAGCTGAAGAAACGCTTAACCCCGCAGCCGCAGGCTAACCAGCCAAAGCCCGGCCAACCCGAAGGACAAAACGGCGTTCCAGCTTGCCATGGACAGGCCCAGCATCTCCCATGGCACTTCGTCGCAGCGCACCACGGGGGCGGACATGATCTGGTCCAGCAGCTCTTGCCCGCTCAGCCCGGACAGATCACCGCCGGAGGTGCAGCTTGCCGGCCCTTCCCACCAGTCGCGCTCGACCCCGGTATGGTAAACACCAATCGCACCCGAGGCCCCGGCCCCAAGCGCCCCAAGCAGCGCCCATGGCCCGGCCCACACCAACCCTGCGCCAGCCAGCAGCGCCACCAGATGGGGCCAGCGCTGCAAGATGCACAGCGCACAAGGCGCCATGCCGCCCAGATATTGAAAGGCCAAGGCGCCCAGCAACAGCCCGGCGGACCCGGCCAGCGCCAACAGTTGAACCTGTCGGGAACGTGTCACAGGAACCTCACCATGTAGAACCCGCCGATCAGCAACACCATGAAGACAATGAACACAAGGCCCAGCCGCTTCTCTATGAAATCACGTATTGGTGCGCCAAATTTCCAGAGCAGCGCCGCGACAATGAAAAACCGCGCCGCGCGCGCGACGATTGAAGCGACAATGAACACCGGCAACGACAGCGCGGTTGCCCCAGACAGAATGGTTATGACCTTGTAAGGGAACGGGGTGATGCCCGCGACCAAGACCGCCCAAGCGCCCCATTCTGCATAGCGAATGGAAAATTCGGCGAAATAGGCGTCTTTGCCGTAAAATTCCAGCACAGGGCGGCCGATCAGCTCGAACGCGGCCGCGCCGATCCAGTAGCCCAGCAAGCCCCCGGCAACCGACGCGACCGTTGCAATCGCCGCGATCAGAAAGGCGCGCGATGGGCGCGCGATAATCATCGGGATCATCAGCGCATCGGGCGGGATGGGAAAGACCGAAGATTCGATGAAAGCAACGAATGCCAAGACCCAGAGCGCATGCTTGTGGCTGGCCATGGACATAGTCCAGTCGTAAAGTGATCTCAACATGTTAGGCGTCCATCTTCAACTTGATTGAAATACGTTGTCATCCGGGGTGGCGCCCCGGTTACGATGCTGGCAAGCGCAAACCCATCTGTTGCAATCCCCAGCGCACCATCTGTGCCAACACCTGATCGGACGCGGCATTGAACCCGTTCACCAGCGACAGGGTTTCGGTGTCCTCGACCGGAACGCTGGCAGAAAAAACGCGCCGCGCCATGACGCGCGCATCGCTTTCGCGCACCATCCGGGCGGTCAGGCGCAGGCGGATCAGGGCGCTGTCGTCGTCCAGTTCGGCCTGAAAATCTGTGATCTCGCTAATTAGCGCAAAATCGCCCACACTGCCCAAGGGTCGGCGACCGACATAGGCCAGCGCGCCGGTATCCTCGAACGCGCGCAGGGCCATGGTCTGCCACATTGCGGGCAGTTCCGACGCCCAACGACCATCTGGCAGGTAAAGCGATTGCACCGGGTTGGGTTTGACCAAAATGCGGTCCGTGTCGAGCGCGCCAGAGGTGGTCGGCGGCTCTATGCTGAGCGCGCGATCAAGGTTGCGGCTGGATTGCGGAATATCGACGGGCGCGCGCAACTCATACGCATCAAGCGGTGTTGCGGCCTTGTTAAGCGCCGACACAGCCCCACAGCCAGTAAGCGCCATTAGTCCTACAAAAACAAAGGCTAATCTCGCATTCTTCATCTTCTGAACTCCGGTGTCTGGCTGTTTAGCAGCAAGCGCGCAGGATCTTTGTCCAGCTTGCGCGCCAGCCCGTCCAGATTTGCGATCAGCCCGCGCGCTTCGCGGGCCAGTTGGGTGATGTTGGGCAGGCCCGCGGCGGTGAAATCGCGCACCGGACCGGCGCTCTCGCGCACCACCACGCCCAGATCGTCGAAGGTGCGTGCGGCACTGGCGGCGGTGGCGCGTAGATCCGCAGTCACCGCGGGAATATCGGCAGAGACCGCATCCACCGCCGTGCCCAGCCGGTCCAGCACATCGCGCAGGTCTGTGGTGATGGCGGCGACATCCTCGTTGATGACCCGATCCGCGCCGACAAAGGCACGCTCGGCGGCATCCAGCGCGCCCTCGCCCGAGTCCAGCGCGCGGTTGATCGCGGCCAGCGTGGTGTTGGCGTTGCCGAAGGTTTCGGTCACCTGATCCAGCGTTTGCAAGCCCGAGGTGCTAAGCGCGTCGATATTGCCCGAGACGTTGCTCAGATCCGTGCCCACGGTATCGACAACCTGACGCACTTCGGCCGTTGCCGCGCGAATATCGGCCATGATGACGGGCAGATCAGTTTCGGCCACCTGCGCCACGCTGTCGATAGCGCTGGTCGCGCGCCCGACCATTACACGGGCCTCGGATACCAGCAGCGTGCCATCGCCGCTAACCAAGGTTTCAACGGTGTTTGACATGTCCTCGACCGCCCGAAAGGTGGATTCGGCGCGCAGCAAAAGCGGCTCCAGCCGCGCCAAGGCCGGGTCCAGCGCTTCCATCCGTTCGGTGGCCGCTGCCCCGGTGCGCGACAGGTCTTCGAACATCATTGTCGCGCCCGCACTGGCTGTTTCCAACTCTGTACGCAGCGCGGTTGCATCGGCGCGCAGTTGCGCAACCATATCGGTCAGGTCGCGGGCCACGAATGTATCAACCGATTGCAACGTTTTCGTGCCCGCCTCAAAGGCGATCCACGCATTCGTGGCCGCCAGCGCGCCTTCATCCACGGCGAATTGCAGGCTTTCAAGCGTTGCTTCGCCCTGAAGCAGGATCGGTTCCAGATTATCCGCGAATTCGGCAAAGGTCTGTGTGGCGGCTTCGATGGTGTCGGTAAACCCTGCGAAACTGTCCAAGGCGCGCGAAATCTCGCCCGAGGATTGTTCAAGATTGTTCAGGATATTGTCGACCTTGGCGCGGTTGTCTTCGCCCATAAGGTCATTGACCTGTTCCAAGACCCTAAGGGTTTCCCCCAAGATACGCGGCGCGCCTTCGGTCAATGACTGGATGGTGGAACGCCCCGGCTGCAATTCGGGCACGTCCTCGCGGTTGTTGACAAGCGCTGCGTCCGGGCTGCCCGCCGAAAGCGCGATAAAGGCCACGCCGGTAATGCCAGAACTGTCCACGGTGGCCACACTATCGGCCCGCACCGGGGTGTCGCGCTCCACTTCAAGCGATACCAACACGGTGCCATCCTGTTCGGGCGAGAGGCGAATATCGGTCACGCGCCCAACCGGCAGGCCCGCGAATGTAACATCCGCCGCCGAAGACAGGCCCGAGACAGAGTCGAATCGCACATTGTAATAGGCGTATTGCTGGTCAAACTGGACCTTGCCGAATGCAAGGAAAAAGCCCAGAACGCCAAAGAACCCCAAGAGCGCAAACACCCCGACCAGAACGTAATTTGCTTTTGTTTCCATGGGTTAAATGACCTTATTCTTGGTGGCGATCGCTGCGCGCGCCCGCGGTCCGTGGAAATATTCATGCACCCATGGGTGGTCGACCTTCAGCATATCTTCCATCGTGCCTGTATACTTCACCCGCTTGTCCGCCAAAACCGCAATCCGGTCGCAGCAGGCATGAAGGCTGTCCAGATCATGCGTGACCATGAACACCGTCAGCCCCATGGCGCGGCTTAATCCGCGGATCAGCTCGTCAAAAGCCGCCGCGCCAATTGGGTCCAGCCCTGCCGTGGGTTCGTCCAGAAACACGATTTCGGGGTCCAGCGCCAGCGCGCGCGCAAGGCCCGCGCGTTTGCGCATCCCGCCCGACAGTTCCGAGGGGTAATTGTCGCCCGCCTTGTAGGGCAGCCCTGACATGGCAATTTTCAGATCGGCCAAGTCCCGGCGCAGACCCGCATCCAGCCCGTCGATGGTGCGCAACGGCACTTCGACATTCTCGCGCACAGTCAGGCTGGAAAACAGCGCCCCATCCTGAAACATCACGCCCATGCGCTGGTCAATCTCGCGCCGCTCGGATTCGGAACATGCCAACGCGTCCTGTCCGAAAATCTGGATGCGGCCCGCCTGCGGCGGACGCAGCCCCGCAATACAGCGCAACAGCACAGATTTGCCGGTGCCAGAGCCGCCGACCACGCCCAGCACCTCTCCGCGATAAACGTCCAGATCAAGGTTTTCATGCACAACATGCTGCCCGAAGACATTGCTGATGCCGCGCAGTTTTATGACCGGCTCGCGCTGCATCAGATATCCATCATGGCAAAGAAGATCGAGAACAACGCATCGGCCACGATCACCGCGAAGATCGCGCGCACCACGGCGCTGGAGGTCTGCGCGCCAAGGCTTTCGGCATTGCCACCGACCTGCATACCTGCATGACAGCCGATCACCCCGATAATCAGCGCGAAAACCGGCGCTTTCACAAAGCCCACCAGCACATGATTCGCGCCGGTTTCAGCCAGCAGGCGCGACAGAAACACCCCTGGGGACACCCCCAGTTCGATCCATGCCATCAACGCGCCGCCGAACAGCCCCATAAGGTTGGCGACCGCGCCCAATATGGGCAGCGTAATCAACAACGCCAGAATGCGCGGCACGAACAGCACCAGTGCGGGATCAATGGCCAATGTGCGCATGGCGTCGATCTCTTCGCGCATCTTCATGGACCCGATGGCAGCGGTAAAGCTAGACGCGGTGCGCCCCGCCACGATGATCGCGGTCAGCAGAATGCCAAGCTCGCGCAGGATGGAAATGGCGATCAGGTCGACCACGAATATCTCTGCCCCGAACTGGCGCAGTTGCACCGCACCCTGAAAGGCCAGCACGACCCCGATCAGGAAGGACATCAGCGACACGATGGGCACCGCGCGCCAGCCCACCTGATCGGCGTGATGGACCAGCGCGGTCATGGGCAATTGTGCGGGGTGGCGCATGATCCACCCCAGCCGCACCAGAAACAGGCCCAGCATGCCGGTAATTTCCCGCAAGAAGCCCCCGGCGCGCGCGACATTGCGGCCAAGCCGCTCCAGCAACTGCAAAGGCGACCAAGTTTGCGGGGTTTTGGCAGGTGGTTCGGGCAAGGATGCCGCCACGCGTTCCAAAAGCGCCGCATGGTCAGATTGTGCGCCTGTCAGGGTCAGCCTGTCGGCATGACGCAGCAGCAGATAGGCGCCTGCCGTGTCCAGCCGCGTCAGGCCCGACAGGTCAAGTTCGCCCGCCGCGCGGGGCAATTCTTCGGCCAGCGCAGAAACGTGGCGCACCGTCAGCGCCCCCGACAGCCGCCACGCTTGCCCGGCCCCGTCCAAAAGGGCGGGTTGCGGCACAGCAGGTGTTAAAGGCGCGGCAGGTGCGGTCAAAACGGGCTCTCCGGCAGGGTCCGAGTCGCTCTTATAGCTTGGCACGTCTGCACCCACCATGGCCCCGCGACCAATGCCATCCGGAGTGAGGATTTTTCGTGCATGTTTTCAGGGCTGGTGCCGGCAGAGGGACTTGAACCCCCGACCTTCGGTTTACAAAACCGCTGCTCTACCAACTGAGCTATGCCGGCATGACGCGGGATTTAGCCCAAGGCGCGCGCCAGTGCAATCGCGGATCGTGCGCAATTCGGCCTATGCGCAGCGCGCAGGCTAATCCCGAGCGAAATGATGCACGAAATTGGCCAGAACCCGGCCAGAAGCTTCGGTGCGGATATCGGCGCAAGCCGCCGTCAATTCTGCCGCGCGCTCTGGCGCGAAATACCCTTTGTTCTTGTAAACGGCGATGCGCAGGGCGAAATTTGCGCCATCAGCCTCGGGGTGGAACTGAGTGGCATAGATGCGGTCGCCATAGCGCAACATCTGGATCGGGCAGCACTCGCCTTCCAGCAGATGCACAGCGCCATGCGGCAGCGCATCCAGCGCTTCTTTATGGCCGACCAGCGCGGTAATCTGGTCGGGCAGCCCGTTCAACAGCGGATCATGCGCCGCTTCCGGGCGACGGCGGCAAATGATCGCGCCGACATCTTCGCCGTGGTGGTCCTGCGACACAGGCGCGCCAAGAAAGCGGCCCAGAATGCCAATCCCGTAGCAACAGCCCAGAAAGGCGGTGCCACTTTCGGCAATGCGCGGCATCAGCGACAGGATCTGCGCTTCGATCCGCGCTTCCATCGGGGTTTTCGCCTCTGGCGGGTCGCTGACACAGCCCGGCCCACCCCCAACGATGACACCGCTGAAAGCGCTTAGGTCCAGCCCATCGGGCAAGGTTTCGCGGTCCAGCCGGATGCGCCGCGTGGCATGATCTGTCAGCCCAGAACGGCGCAGAATAGCGGCATATTCATCATCTGCAACTTCAGCTTCGGGGCGCAACTGTATGACAAGAAACGGTTTCATCTACCCCCTCCAGAAGCGCGGGAAGAACAGAACCAAGACGGCCAGAACCTCTAGGCGGCCCAGATACATGCCCAGAATCATCAGCCATTTTGAAATGGTCGGGAATTGGTCCACCGCCCCGGTTGGCCCCACCTCTGGCCCGAAGGCCGGGCCGATATTGCAAATCGCGGTCCAGGCTGCGGTCAGCGCGGTGCGGGTGTCCAGCCCGGTCAGGGCCAGTGCTGCGGTCAAGGCCGCGAAAATGGCGGCAAAGGCCGTGAACATCACGATCACCGAAGAGACCACGTCTTCTTCCAGCCGCTTGCCACCCAATCGCAGGGCAACCACCTGATGGGGGCTGCCAAGCTGGCGCATCCGCAGCTTGATCGCCTCGAACAGAACGAGGAAGCGGAACACCTTGATGGAACACCCGGTAGAGGCCGTGCAGGCCCCGATAAACCCCACCAGCATGACAACCATCAACGGAAAATCGCCCCAGGCTGACACATCCTCGCTGCCGTAACCGGTGCCGGTAAACAAGGTGACAACGTTGAACAATGTGCCGCGCAGAATGTCGTGAAAGCTGCCGTCTTGCGTGGCAAGACGGTAGGCCACGATCACGCCCACCGCATAAGCGATCCAGCGCAGAAAGGCGCGCACCTGCACGTCTTGCAACAAAGCCTTGGGTTGGCCGCCCATAAGCTGAATCAGCCGGATGAAGGGCAGGCCCGACAACACCATGAACACCACCGCGACATATTCCAGCGGTCCCGTATAGATCGCAAAGGATTGGTCCGTGGTCGAAAACCCGCCCGTGGCGGCTGTGGTCAAGCCGTGGTTCAGCGCGTCGAACCCCGACATGCCGAAGGCCATGAAAGCGATGATCGCGGCCAGTGTCAGCGCCAGATAGACCTGCAACAGTGCCAGCGAGATGTCATAGACCCGCGGCATGACCTTGCCCAAGGTGTCAAACCCCTCGGATTGGAAATGCTGCATGCCACCCACGCGCAGCACCGGCAGGAACACCAGCGCCACCACCACAATGCCAAGCCCGCCCAGCCATTGCAGGATCGAACGCCACAACAGCACCCCGCGCGGCATGTCATCCAGCCCCACGAAAACCGTGGTCCCGGTGGTGGTCATGCCTGACAGCGCCTCGAAATAGGCATCGGTCCAGCTTGCGCCGGGCGCACCCAACATGAAGGGCAGCGCGGCAAAGGCTGGCAGCACCAGCCACAGGCTGCTGGCCAACAGGAAGGATTGCCGCCGCCCCAGACCGTCACGCAGCGCATTGCGGGTCGCCCCGGCAAGCCCACCGCCTACGAAAGCCGTGGCAAAGCCCGATAGCGCGAAACTGCGCCAGTTCGGGTCATCCCGGCTTAGATCCATCGCCATCGGCAACAGCATAAGTGCGCCCAGCGTCAGGGCCAGCATACCAATAAGGTAAATGACGGGGCGAGGATCCAACATAAGGCGCAGCCTTTGCCGGGGCGCGCGCCGGTGTCAAGCGCACAAACGGGAATGGTGGGTTAACGCCACATCTGCACGTCGCCGCCTTCCAGCCGGTTGCGCCCCGTCGCGCGCAGGTTTGCCAATGGGTTGCCGAACCCGTCAGTCAGGACCAGTTCGCTGCCGCGCAAACTCCAACGGGTAACGCCGAACAGTTCCTGAAAACAGCCTTGGTTCGTTACCATTGCCGGGGCCGATGCATTCGCGGGCGCGCGCAGCACCATGCGGCATTGGCGGTTGTTGGGGCTGGTCACATTCCATGTGCCGGCATAATCGGCGGCGGTATTCTTGGTGGCCTGCCCGCCACCCGCAAGGGCTGCCAGAAAGCCGCCCGCATTCACCCCCACGGAGGTGCTGGTCGTTTCGGTCCGGGTGGTGTTGCCTTCGACCGTGGTGGTGGTCCGGGTGCTGCTTTCGGACAGGCTGGCGGCATTGGCCGCAGGGGCCGGCATGATATCGCGCTGTGCAGGCGCCGCGGCCGGAGATGTGGATTGCGGCGCGCCTTCGATATCGCAGGCAGCAAGGGCAATCATCGCAGATGCGAGAAACAGGAACTGCTTTGTCATGATCGTCTTTCAAGGCTGATGTGTGCACCTTGGTTCATAGCACAAACTGCACGCGCGCGAAGATAGTTAACCGCAGGGGACGGGCCAAAAAATAGCGCGGTGAACCACCGCGCCATATCGCTTCATCCCGCTTCGGACCGCTTAGCCAACGTGGAACAGGCTGGCAAACAGGCGCGGGTCCAGACTGTCGGCATCGAACGTCTCTCCGCGTGTCAGAACGCTGACCGCATCGTGGCTGTGCAGGCTTTCCTGATGGCTGGCCAGCACGCGGAAATCGCCGATGCGCGGGTCCGCATCCAGTTGCGCGCAAAAGCTGCGCGCGGCATCTTCCACGAAAATCGGGTTGGCCGCGTTCAACTCTGCAAAAGCCTGTTCATCCTCGCGCTTGACCATGACTTGGGTTTCCGTGGGCACGGCGGCGCGACACAGGTCGATCAGGTCTTCAAACCACAGTTTGTTGCCGGGCAGCACCTGCACCGACACCCGCGCGACAGAGCGTTGCGAATGTGGCGTGGCCAATTGCCCCCGCGTGGCGCGCGCATGTTCGCTCAGTTCCAGCGAACAGGGGCAGGTCGAGGAATAGACATAATCCAGATGCATGAAGGTCTGCCGCACGCCCGCGCGGTCCACCACTTCCATGGCGATGTCGTAATATTGGTAGCCTTGCAGGCCCGAACGCAGGCTTTCCACCTTCACCGGGAAGCTGAAGCGCATCATGATCCGCGCGTCGAAACTGTCCAGATCGGCCTTGTAATCATCCAGCGCCGCGCGCACCACATCGGCACTGAACGTGCGCTCTGCATGGCCGTAGAAGCTGCGCATGATGCGCGACATGTTAATGCCTTTCTTCTCGGCCTCCAAGCTGACCGACCCGGTGACAGAGGTTTCCAGCATCAAATCGCCATTGTCGCGCGTGTGGTAGCGGATGGGCAGGCGGAAATTGGAAATGCCGACATGCTGGATCGGGGCCTTAGCGCCCACGATCAGGCTGGCGGGGCCGTTCTGCAAATCGGGCAAGCCCGCCTTGTAATCGGCATCGGCGCGAAAGCCTTGCGGGTAATCGCGGTTCAAATCCGGATAGGTCAAGGCCGGCAGCAGGCTAGTTGCCGCGGCTTCGACACGCGCGCGCGCATCATCCGCCGCGCCATCCGCAAAGCGGCGCAAGGTTTCCAGCGCCGCTTGCGCCTCTGCTTCCGAGGGGGTCTGCTCTAGGCCGGGGACATGCACGTTCATCAGGGATGGTCCTTCCTGTCTGTCGGACCCAAAGGTAAGCGCTCTATCCGGCTTTTCCACTTTTTTCACGGCACATACCCCGCGCAACGCGACTCTCTGGGGTCAAATCGCGCCAAGCGCCCCGCGCAGGTCCGCGATCAGGTCGACCGTGTCCTCCAACCCCACAGAGAGACGGACCAAACCGGGGGTAATGCCCAAAAGCGCCTTTTGGTCATCGGGCAGGCGTTGATGCGTGGTGGTCGCGGGGTGCGTGGCAATCGTGCGCGCGTCGCCCAAATTGTTGGAAATCACCGCCACGCGCAGCGCGTTCAGCGCGCGAAAGGCTGCCGCCTGCCCGCCTGCGACCTCGAAGGACAGCACGGTGCCGAACCCGGACATCTGCGCCGCCGCGATGGCGTGTTGCGGGTGCTCGGGCAGACCGGGATAGATTACACGCGCCAGCCGGGCATCGCCCTGCAACGCGGTCGCAATCGCCTGTGCGCTGGCCGCTTGCGCGCGCACCCGCAAATCCATCGTGACCATGCCATTCAGCATGATCCACGCGTTGAAAGGCGACAGCGCCCCGCCGGTATGTTTCAGATAGGGCTCTACCGTGCCGCGAATGAAATCGCGCGTGCCGCAGATAACCCCGCCAAGCGCGCGGCCCTGCCCGTCTATGTGCTTGGTGGCCGAATAGATCACCACATCCGCGCCCAATTCCACCGCGCGGCTGAACACGGGCGTGGCAAAGACATTGTCCACCACAACCGTCGCCCCTACCGCATGGGCCAGCTTGGCCACGCCAGCTAGGTCAATCACTTCCAACGTGGGGTTGGACACAGATTCGAGGAACACCGCCTTGGTGCCGTCGCGGATCGCGCTGCGCCAGGCGTCCAGATCGGTGCCGTCAACCAGCGTCACTTCTACCCCGTAGCGCGCCAGCACGTTTTCCAGCACATACAGGCACGACCCGAACAGTGCCCGCGCTGCGACCACATGGTCGCCCGCGCGCAGCATCGCCATCAGCGCACCCGACACGGCGGCCATTCCGGATGCCGTGGCGAAAGCGTCCTCTGTCCCTTCGATTGCGGCAATGCGTTCTTCAAAGGCGGCAACGGTCGGGTTGCCGTAGCGCGCATAGATAAACTCATCCGGCCCGGTGCCCAAGAACCGCGCCTCTGCGGCCTCTGCCGTGGGGTAGACGAAGCCTTGCGTCATGTAGATCGCTTCGGCCACCTCGCCATATTGGCTGCGGCGCGCGCCTTGATGCACAAGTTTGGTGCGTGTGTTCCAACTGTCGGTCATAGTCGTCCTTACTGGGCCAGTCGGCCACGAAAAAACCCCGACCCTGAAGCAGGCCGGGGGTGCACCCAGACCTCTTTAGCGGATGGATTAACGTGGCCCGCAATCGGGTAACAAATCGCCACGGCGCGGCCGATGCCACACATGCGCCTGATTATAGCCCCCCGCACTGCGCGTCAACACGCCACGCGGGGGCGGCTTGGTCAGTCCATCGCTTCCAATTCGTCAATAAAGCCTGCGATCATGCTCAGGCCCTTGTCCCAGAACGCGGGGTCAGACGCATCCAACCCAAAGGGGGCCAACAAATCCTTGTGGTGCTTGGACCCGCCTGCCGCCAGCATTTCGAAATACTTGTCCTGAAAGCCTTCGGGCTGTTCTTCGTAAACCGCATAAAGCGCGTTCACCAAGCCGTCGCCAAAGGCATAGGCATAAACGTAAAACGGCGAATGCACGAAATGCGGGATATAGGACCAGAAGGTTTCATACCCTTCCATATAGGTAAAGACCGGCCCAAGGCTTTCAGCCTGCACGCTCATCCACAGCGCGTTGATGTCGTCGGGCGTCAACTCGCCGCTGCGGCGCGCCTCATGCAGCTTGCATTCGAAATCGTAGAACGCGATCTGGCGCACGACGGTGTTGATCATATCCTCGACCTTGCCCGCCAGCAGCGTTTTGCGTTCCTCGGGGCTAGACGCCTTGGCCAGCATCCGGCGGAAGGTCAGCATTTCGCCGAACACAGAGGCGGTTTCGGCCAATGTCAGGGGGGTAGATGACAACAGCTCGCCCTGCCCTGCCGCAAGGCGCTGGTGCACACCATGACCCAGTTCATGCGCCAGTGTCATCACATCGCGCGGCTTGCCAAGATAGTTCAGCATCACGAACGGATGCGCATCTGTCACGGTCGGATGCGCGAAGGCACCGGGTGCCTTGCCGGGCGTTACGGCCGCGTCAATCCAGCCCTTGTCGAAAAAGGGCGCGGCCAGATCCGCCAGTTTCGGCGAGAACCCTGCATAGGCATCCAGCACCATGTTTTGCGCTTCTGGCCAAGCGATGGTGCGCGCCGCTTCGGTGGGCAAGGGCGCGTTGCGGTCCCAGACTTCCAACTGTTCCAAGCCCAGCCATTTGGCCTTCAGCGCGTAATAGCGGTGCGACAGCTTTGGATAGGCGGCCACGACCGCATCGCGCAACGCTTGCACCACTTCGGGTTCGACATGGTTCGACAAGTGGCGAGCATGCTGCGGACTGGGCATCTTGCGCCAGCGGTCCTCTATTTCTTTTTCCTTGGCCAGCGTGTTGTGAACGCGGGCGAACAGGCGGATATTGGCCCCGAACACCTCTGCCAGCGCGCGTGCCCCCGCCTCGCGGCGGTCGCGGTTGCGGTCGGTCAGCAGGTTGAGCGTGGATTCCAGCCCAAGCGGTTCGTCCTCTCCGGCGACCGGAAATTCCAGCCCCGCCATGGTTTCGTCAAACAGCCGGTTCCACGCGGCGGACCCGACGGTGGATTGGTCATGCAGAAATTTCTCCAACTCGTCCGACAGTTGGTGCGGGCGCATGGCGCGCATCCGCTCGAACACGGGCTTGTAACGGGCAAGCTCGGCATTGGCATGGAGCGTGGCGTCGAAATCCGCATCGGGAATGCGGTTCAACTCCAGCGAGAAGAACACAAGCGGCGTGGTCGCATTGGTCACGCGGTCCTGCGCGTCGGACATGTCCTTTGCGCGCGCGGGATCCACCGTGTTCTGGTAATAGCGCAAACCGAAATAGGACATCAGCCGCCCGGCGACCTGTTCGATCCGTTCGTAGCGCACCACGCAGCCCAACAACGCGGCGGCATCCAGCCCGGCCAGCTTGCCTTCGTAATCGGTGGCAAAATCCGCGCATTCCTGTTCCAGCCAGTCGAAATCGCGCGCGATTTCGGGCGCGTCCTCTGACGTATAAAGACTGGAAAAATCCCAGACCGGCAGATCGCCCAGATCGCCGCTGCCCTTGGGGCGATCAATGTCGAATACGGGGGAAGCAGCACGCGTGCGCGGGGTCAGTGACATGAGAAACTCCAATCGTTTCTTCAGACTTAGGCCCTGAGATGCGTCGCTGCAAGCCGCAGCGCTCTGCGCGTTGGTTAACATGCGGCAAAGCGGGCGTGTTTTTTGGCAACACAGGAAAACGTCAAAGCGGCCCGGGGCGAAATCTGTCGACTTTTCACGCCAAGACTGTAGACCGCGCGCGTGTCCTGTAACCTGCACGCGTGTCCTGTAACCTGCACGCGTGTCCTGTAACCTGCACGCGTGTCCTGTAACTGATGGAGGCCCCGATGAGCGATGCACCGAATGACGGCTTTCGCGACGACGAGGATGGCCTTGATCTGGAACGCGGCGACCTGACACAGGTTCTGAAGGCGGTCGAGGCACAAGACGCGCAGCGTGTGTTCGAGTTGTTCGACCCGCTGCACCCGGCCGATATTGCCGATATTCTGGAACAGATCGGGGCAGAGACTCGCCGCGCGCTGGTGCATCTATATGGCACCGAATTCGACGGCGATATCCTGTCGGAACTGGACGAGAATATCCGCGACGAGGTGGTGGGCTACCTGCGCCCCGAAGTGCTGGCCGAAGCCGTGCGCGACATGGATTCGGACGATGTGGTCGACCTGCTGGAAGATCTGGACGAATCGCAGCACAGCGCGATCCTTGATGCGCTGGAAGCGCCCGACCGCGACGCCGCGCGCCAAGCGCTCAGCTACCCGGAATATTCCGCCGGGCGCTTGATGCAGCGCGAATTCGTCGCCGTGCCAGAGGATTGGACGGTGGGCCAGACGATTGACATGATGCGCACCGCCGAGGACTTGCCCGACCAGTTCTACCACGTGTTCCTTGTCACGCCCCAAAACCTGCCGACCGGCTATGTCACGCTGGGGCGGCTGCTGTCCTCCAAGCGCGAGACGGCCCTGCTGTCGATCCTCGAAGACAGTTTCCGCAGCTTCGATCTGGACGAGGAAGAAGGCGATGTCGCCTATGCATTCAACCAGTATCACCTGATTTCGGCCCCCGTGGTCGATACCGATGGCCGCTTGGTCGGTGTCATCACCATCGATGATGCGATGGCGGTGCTGGATGAAGAACATGAAGAAGACATGCTGCGCATGGCCGGTGCCGGTGAAGGCAGCCTGTCGGACGGGGTGATTGAAACCACATGGCAGCGTTTGCCATGGCTGGGGGTAAACCTGTTGACCGCGATCATCGCTTCTTTGGTCATCGCCATATTCGAGACGACCATCGAAACGCTGGTCGCACTTGCCGTGCTGATGCCGATCGTCGCCTCTATGGGGGGAAATGCGGGCACGCAATCCATGGCGGTGGCGGTGCGCGGGCTTGCCACGCGCGACCTGACCGGTGCCAATGTCTGGCGGGTGATCCGCCGCGAAACCGTTGTCGGGTTTTTGAACGGCATGATCTTCGCCGTGGTCATGGGCGCGGTAGGCTATGTGTGGTTCGGGTCGCTGATGCTGGCGGGCGTGATCGCGGCGGCCATGGTCATCAACCTTGTGGTGGCGGGGCTGTCGGGCATTGGCCTGCCCGCGCTGCTGGACCGTCTGGGCGTGGACCCGGCGCTGGCTTCGGGCACGTTCGTGACCACCGTGACCGATGTGGTGGGCTTTTTCGCCTTCCTTGGGCTGGCCACGATCTTGCTTTTGTAGCCGTCAGTCCATCTCGCGGAAGGGCCAAGGTTTCGCGTTGGTCGCGCCCACCATGTAGCGCGCGGCTTTGGCCACCCATGCGCCCACCATGCAGCCCAGATCGGCCAGCCGCGCATTGGGCTGGCGCGTGTCGATCAGGACGATCACGAACTGGATGACCGCCAGCAGGATCAGTACGGACTGCGCGAAGCTGAGCATCACACCGATAATGACCATATAGACCAGCCGCAGGCCCAAAGGCTCTGTCAGCTTGTCGAGCGGCGCAGTATCGCGGTCGTCATCGACATCTTGCATGGGGCGCGCTCCCTGTTGCGGATGCGCGCAGTTTACCCGACCTTAAGGACGTTGCAACACAAGTTGCGTTACGTCGCAGGTGCCGCCGCGAAATGCCGCCGCGCAGGATGTCAGGTAGTAATCCCACATCCGCTTGAAGCGCGCATCATAGCCCATGGCCGAAATCTCATCCCAAGCCTGCGAGAAACTATCATGCCAGCGGCGCAGGGTTTCGGAATAGCTTTGCCCGAAATCATGCGTGGTGACATAGGTCAGCCCCGCGCTTTCGGCCACGCGCCGCACCGGGGTCGGCGCGCCCAGCATCCCACCGGGGAAAATGTGTTTCTGGATGAAATCGACATTGCGGCGATAGGCCGGAAAACGCGCATCACCCACCATGATGATCTGGATCACCGCCTGCGCACCGGGGCGCAGCCGGTCGCGCACGGCCTTGAAATAGGTGGGCCAATAGCGTTCGCCCACCGCCTCGAACATCTCGATAGAGGCGATGCCGTCGAATTCCCCGCGCGTGTCGCGGTAATCCTGCATGCGGATATCGACTTGCCCGGACAGGCCCAGCCGGTCCATGCGTGCGACCGCGAAATCATGCTGCGCTTGGGAAATCGTCAGCCCCGTCACGCGCAAGCCCCGCTTGGCGGCGGCATATTCGGCAAAGCCGCCCCAACCGCAGCCGATCTCTAGCACATGATCGCCCGGCTTCACGTTCATCCGGTCCACCATGGCGGCATATTTCGCTTCCTGCGCCGCTTCCAGGCTTTCCTGCCCGGTGGTGAACAGGCCAGAGGAATAGGTCATGCTTTCATCCAGCCACAGGCTGTAGAAATCATTGCCCAGATCGTAGTGATGCGAGATATTCTTGCGCGCCTGCGCCTTGTGGTTGCGCCGCAGCCAATGGCGGAAGCGTTCCACAAAGCGGATCGCCTTCATCGGCAAGACTTCGTCATAAAGCGCCGGGTTGTCATCGGCCAACAGGTCCATCAGGGCTTGCAGGTCGGGCGTGGTCCAGCCGCCGTCAAGGTAAGCATCGGAAAAGCCCAGATCGCCCTCGCGGATCATGCGGCCAAACAGGTCCGGATCATGCACATGAATTTCCGCGACATAGCCGGAGTGTTTGCCTTGCAGACGGAACACGCGCCCATCGGGCAGATGCACGTCCAGCCGCCCCTTGTTCAGCTTTTGCCCGATGGAATAAGCGGCGGCAAAATACCTTGGCAGGTCATGCTGCCCGTCCAAGGAGGTCAGTATCTCACCCATCGGGCGCGATGGAAATGCGATGTCAGCCATGCGCCAAGTCTTCCTGTTTCTGTTTCTCTCGGTGGTCGTGATAGGCGGCAAGCGCGCGCTCGCGGCCCGTTTTCAGATCGATGATGGGTATGGGACGTGTGTCGCTCGGCGAAAGTTTCCATGCGCGCGGACAGGCTTTGTAAAAATCAAGCGCGGTTTGGGGCGGCGTGCGGCTGGCCTCGGCCAGCCACATCTTGCGATAGCCCGCGTTCGGGTCGAATTTCTGCGCCTGCGTGTCGGGGTTGAAAATGCGGAAATACGGGGCGGCATCGGGGCCAGAGCCTGCCACCCATTGCCACCCCATCGCATTGGCCGCCGGGTCCCAATCCACCAAGCAATCGGCGAACCAGTCGCGCCCCAGCCGCCAATCGACCAGCAGGTGCTTGGTCAGAAAACTGGCCACCAGCATTCGAGCGCGGTTGTGCATGCGCCCGGTGACATACAATTCGCGCATGGCGGCATCGACCACCTCTATGCCCGTGCGGCCCTGCCGCCAAGCTTGCACCGCGTCCCCCTCGCCCTGCCATGGGAAGCCGTCCCAATCCGGGCGCCAGTTTTCAGATTCCAGCCGGGGTGTGTGATAGATCAGATGATACGCGAATTCGCGCCAGACAAGTTCTTTCAGGAAATCTTCGGCCTGCGCCTGCCCGTCCTGCAAGGCGCGCCAGCCTGCGTGCCAGATGGTGCGCGGCGAAATCTCGCCATAGGTCAGGTTTTCCGACAGGCCCGAACAGGCATCCATGTCCAGCCGGTCGCGGTCGGATTTGTAGCGCGCGACGCGATGCGCCAGAAACGCGCCCAACCGCCCATGCGCGGCCGCTTCGCCCACATGGATGTGTTGGGCCACCACATCCGCGCCGCGATCCATGGCGCGGCCCATCTGCCAATCGTCCAGCCGGTCGCTGGCGGGCCAGACATCTGGCGCAGCAATGCGGGCGGGCGCGGACACAGGCGCAGGCACTTCGCGGTCGCGCACGGCACGCCACATTGGCGTATAGACCTTGTAGAACCCGCCATCCTTGGTGGCCACGTCCCATGGTTCGAACAGCAGATGACCGGGATGGCTTTGCACCTCTAGCCCATCGGCCTTCAGCGCCGCTTTCACCGCTGTGTCCCGAGCAATCTGGCCGGGCGCGTAGCCGCGCGTCCACAAAACCGAACGCGCGCCGGTTTCTACAACCAGCGCGCGCAACACATCCAAGGCCGCGCCGCGGCGCAAGATCAGCCGCGACCCTTTTTCGGTCAGCTCTTGCGCAAAATGCTTCAGCGCCAGGCCCAGCCGCCATTTGGGTGCCGCGCCAAGCCCTGCCACCTCGTCATCATGGATGAAGACGGGGATGACCGGGCGGCCCGATTGGCACGCAGCAAACAGTGCAGGATGATCGCTTAGCCGCAAATCGCGGCGCAACCATAGGATAATCGGGGGCGTTTCGTTCACATCTGTCCCTGTCGCAGCCTTACAACACCTCATCTAGGGCCGCGCGCAGGCGGTCAAGGTCCGAGACGCATGTGTAATGCACGAAAGACAGCCGCAACACCCCATGGGCGGGATCAACCCCTTGGCCCTGCAACGCGCGGTTGGCATAAAAGCTGCCGCCACCGGCCATAATGCCATGCCCCGCCAGCGCGCGCGCCAGATCGGTACCGGGGCGCGCATGGACCAATGCGACGGTCGGCGCGCGGCGGTCGGCATGGGCAGGCCCCAGCAAGCGCAGATCATTGCGCGCGCGCAGATCATCCAGCAGCGGTTGCAACAAGGCGGTTTCATGCGCGCGCATCAGGTCATGCACGGCGGCCATGCGCGCGGCGGGCGCGGCTTGGGACGGGCCGAAATGATGGGCATGCAGCGCATCAATATAATCCGCCATGCCCGCGCAAGCCGCGATCTGCGCATGGTCGGGGCCAGCGGGGGTGAAGCGCTTATAGGGCGTATCGGCGTTGAAATAATGCGCCTGATTGGGCAGCCACTCGGCCAATTCGGGCGACAGCACCATCAGCCCCTGATGCGGGCCATAGGTTTTATAAGCCGAAAACAGGTAGATATCGGCGCCCAGCGCGCCCAGATCGGGCAAGCCATGCGGCGCATAAGACACGCCATCCACTGCCGACCAGATACCATGCGCACGCAGATCGGCGCAGATCTCGGCCACGGGGTTCACCTCTCCCACCACGTTAGAGCAATGCGGGAAAGCCACCAGCTTCACCCGGTCATCCACCAGCGCCCAAAGTGCCGCGGGGTCCAGATGCCCGGTGTCACGGTCGATCTGCCATTCGCGGATTTCAACCCCGCGCGCGGCCAGCCGCCGCCATGGGCCGGTATTGGCTTCGTGGTCTTGGTTGGTGACGATGATCGCATCGCCCTGCCCCAGCCTTTCACCGAACGCTTGCGCCAGAACATAGGTATTCGCGCCGGTCGATGGGCCGAAGCTTAGTTGCTCTGTCGCCACGCCCATGAGTGCTGCCAGACGCGCGCGGGCCTCGTCCATCTCTGCGCCCGCTAGCTGTGACGCGCGGTAAGCGCCATAGGGCTGCACCTTGCGGCTATTATAAAACCGCGTCAGCCGGTCAACGACGGGCTGGCAAGTATAAGACCCGCCCGCATTTTCAAAGAACACCTGCCCTTGCAATTCTGGATCGGCCAAGGCCGGGAATTGCGCGCGCACGAAATCGGTATCAAGCTGGGTCATGTCCCCTCCGGTTTTTGGGAACAGTGCAACGGGGGCATGGGAAAAGACAAGCGCCGCTAGCTGGTCCCCAAGATGATCGCAACATAGCTGCGCGTCTCATCAAAGGGCGGGATGCCGCCATGGTCATCCACCGCGCCGGGGCCGGCATTATAGGCCGCAAGCGCCAGCCGCCACGATCCGAAACGCTCATACATCATGCGCAGGTAGCGCGCGCCGCCTTGCAGGTTTTGCGCGGGATCATTCGGGTCCACCCCCAGCAGGCGCGCGGTGTCTGGCATAAGCTGCGCCAGACCAATCGCCCCTTTGTGCGACAGGGCCGCCGGGTTCCAGCGGCTTTCTTGGTGCACAAGGCGCAAGAACAGGTCTTCGGGCACGTTCTGAGCACGGGCCGCCGCGCGCGCCAGTTGCACATATTCACCCGCCTGCGGCCCGTCATAGCGCGGGATCGCGGCTTCGGCGGCGTCTTTATCCTTGTGGTTGGGCAGCAACCGAACAGAGGTCGAATACTGTTCAGACAAACGCCCGTCGATGACACGGCTGGCCCGCTTGACCCGGTCGAGGGGCGAGGCCGCCATGTTGCCGCTGGAGGACAGGCTAAGCCCTTGCGCATAGGCCCCAGAGCACATCGCCCAAAGCGCCAGTGACCAAATCGTCAAAACCCGCATCATCCACCCCGGTTGGCACTGCACGTATATAGCAACAAAGCGCGGGCAAGAAAACCGCTTGCGCCTGTGCACCCTATCTTTACGATATGGCCCAAACATGGTGCCAGACATGGCGCAAACAGATGAGGACGAAATCACATGGCAGGCTCGGTCAACAAGGTCATTCTGGTGGGCAATCTGGGGCGCGACCCGGAAGTGCGCAGCTTCCAGAATGGCGGCAAGGTGTGCAACCTGCGCATTGCCACGTCGGAACAGTGGCGTGACAAGGCCACGGGTGAAAAGCGCGAACGGACCGAATGGCACTCGGTCGCCATTTTCAACGAAGGTCTGGTGCGCATTGCAGAGCAATATCTGCGCAAGGGCTCGACCGTTTATATCGAAGGCCAGTTGGAAACCCGCAAATGGCAGGACCAATCGGGTGCCGATCGCTACACGACCGAAGTGGTGCTGCGCCCCTACAGAGGCGAGATGACGCTTCTGGGCGGGCGCGGCGATGGGGGCGGCGCGTCGGGTGGCGGCAGCTATAACCGCGATTCCGGCTATGGCGACAGCCGCGGCGATGCTGGCGGTAGTGCGGGCTATGGCGGCCCCTCTGGCCCGTCCGATATGGATGACGAAATTCCCTTCTAACCGAAAGCCCGCCACGCGCGGGCTTTTTGCTGCAATGGTGCGCAAATCGGCGGACAGGCGGTGCGACGGCGCATGGTTGCGCTAACTTCACGACCTCGCGCGCGAACTTCATTGTTTTGCCACAAACGGCGGATTAACCCCGTTTCAGAAACAAACCGGACAGGAGCAGCCCATATGCGCGCAACCCGCATCGTTCAGAAAATCCTTGCCAATTACGAGGGGGAAACCCCCGGCGTGAAAGCCAACCTGTGCCGCATGCTGATGAATGGCAAACTGGGCGGCACCGGCAAGATGATCATCTTGCCCGTGGACCAAGGGTTCGAACACGGCCCCGCGCGCAGCTTTGCGCCCAACCCGGCAGGCTATGATCCGCATTACCATTACCAACTGGCTATCGACGCAGGGCTGTCCGCCTACGCGGCCCCCCTTGGCCCGCTAGAGGCCGGTGCCGACACTTTCGCAGGCCAGATCCCGACCATTCTGAAGGTCAACAGCGCCAACTCGCTGATGTCGGGCACGGCGGGCAAGAACCAAGCGATCACGGCATCTGTGGATGATGCGCTGCGGCTGGGTTGCTCGGCCATCGGGTTCACCATTTATCCGGGCAGCGATTGCGCGCTGGAGATGTTCGAGGAAATCGTCGAGATGCGCCGCGAAGCTGCCGCCAAGGGGATTGCCAGCGTAATCTGGTCCTATCCGCGCGGCGAAGCTGTCACCAAAGACGGCGAAACCGCCATTGATGTGGCCGCCTATGCCGCGCATATCGCAGCGCTTCTGGGCGCGCATATCATCAAGATCAAGCTGGGCACCGACCACCTGATGCTGCCAGAGGCCAGACAGGTCTACGAAGAGCAACAGATCGACATCGCCACCCAAGCCGCGCGCGTGAAGCATTGCGTGCAATCGTCCCTGAACGGTCGCCGCTTGATCGTATTCTCGGGCGGCGCAGCCAAGGGTGCCGATGCGGTGTTCGACGATGCGCGCGCCATCCGCGACGGTGGCGGTAACGGGTCGATCATCGGGCGCAACAGCTTCCAGCGCTCGCGCGAGGATGCTTTGGAAATGCTGGCCAATCTGGTCGAGATTTACAAGGGCAAGGCCTGAGATTGACGGGGGGCGCGCGCCCCCCTTACTCTGCCGCCATCGCGGGGCGCCGCAAACGCGGCATCGGCCCGCGCGCGGCAAGAATGACAAGTGCCAGCCCGCCAAAGGCCAAAAGCGGCAAGCGTTCATTCAGGAACACCATGCCCAAAAGCACCGAGAAGCCGGGCATCACGAACATGACCAGCGACGCGCGATTAGCGCCGACCTGCCGCACCAACATGTAATTCAGGATCGCGGGTGCCACCGTTGCCAGCACGATCAATGCAGCCAGAATGCCGATCACGCTGCCAGAAGGTTCCACGCTGACGCGTCCATCGACCAATAACGCCAGCGGCCAAGTCGCCACAGCGCCCACCGCGAACATCGCAGCATTCAGCAACAGGGGCGATACCGGCTTGCGCCGCCGGAACCACACATTCCCCGCCGCGTAGCTAAGCGGGGCCAGCAGCGTGAACAGCGTGCCGATGCCCGCTTGTGACAGCGAATTGCCCAGAAATGACGGCCCCGCGATCAGCGCCACACCACCCAACCCAAGCACAATGCGCAAGGTTTGCTCTAGCGTCACCGGCTCGTCGCGCAGAAAGACGGCGGCCAGCGCCAACGTGAAAATGGGCATGGTCGCGTAAAGCAGCCCGCCCATGCCGGACGGGATATATTGCAACCCCACCGCCAGCGTCACGAACGGCGTGGCGATCACCAGAATACCGCCGACCAGCGCGGTCACCACCGCTTCGCCCCCATTCCAGCCGGGTTTGCCGATCAGCCCCGCCACGATCAGCAGCAAGGGCAACCCGAAAGCCGCGCGCAACGCGCCCAGCGTCAGTGGCGGGAAATGCTGCACCGCCAGCGCAATCAGAAACGGCGCCGCCCCGAAGGACGCCGCCGTCAGCACCAATAGGGCTGTTCCCTGAAGTTCAGAGCGTTGCATTCACCGCCCCGCCATCGAGCAGCAGGTTCTGCCCCACGATGAAGCCTGCGTGCTGCGAACACAGGAACGCGCAGGCAGCGCCGAATTCGGCGGCGGTGCCATAGCGTCCGGCGGGAATGGTCGCTTCGCGCTTGGTGCGGGCCTCGGCCACGCTGATGCCTTCGGCTTTGGCCACCCCGCCGTCCAGCGCGGTCGCGCGGTCGGTGTCATGAATGCCGGGCAGCAGGTTGTTGATGACAACACCCTTTCCCGCCACCTGCCGCGAGGTGCCCGCAACATAGCCGGTCAGGCCGGCGCGCGCGGAATTCGACAGGCCCAGAACCGGGATCGGCGATTTCACAGATTGCGAAGTGATGTTGACCACCCGCCCCCAGCCCCGCGCCATCATGCCCGGCACCAGCGCCTTTATCAGCGCGATGGGGGTCAGCATGTTGGCGTCAAGCGCCTTGATGAAATCCTCGCGCTCCCAGTCAGTCCACAGACCCGGCGGCGGGCCGCCCGCATTGTTGACAAGAATGTCGACCTCGCCCGCTGCTTTCAGCACATCGGCGCGGCCCGCTTCCGAGGTTATATCGGCCGCAACGGTCACAACATCCACCCCGTAGGCCGCGCGAATGGCGGCGGCGGTTTCTTCCAGCGCCTCTGCCCCGCGCGCATTCATCACCAGATGCACGCCTTCGGCGGCCAGCGCCTCGGCACAGCCGCGCCCGAGGCCCTTCGAGCTTGCGCATACCAAGGCGCGTTTGCCGGCGATTCCCAGATCCATTCCGATACTCCCGTTTCTTCACCTGTGCAGAAGTAACACTCGCACGCGGCGGGGAAAAGCTGCGAAGGGGCCCGCGCCTGTCGCTGGCAGACAAATTCGTGTCGCTGGGGTTGCATGTCCCCCCATGCGGCATGTTAGCGTTGTCAAACAAGCTTAACATAAGAAACAAGCATGGAGGGACCATGTATCGGAAAGTCATCTTTCCGGTCGATCTGTCACATATCGACCAACTGACCAAGGCGCTTGCAACCGCTGCGGACCTTGCAAAGCACTACGGCGCAGAGATCTGCTATGTCGGCGTGACCGGCGCCGCCCCCGCGCCCGGCGCGCACAACCCCGAAGAATATGCCAAGAAACTGGCGAATTTCGCCGCCGAACAGGCTGCGGCACATGGTGTAAGCGTGTCCTCAAAGGCGTGCATCAGCCCTGACCCAAGCATTGACACCGACAAGACCCTGCTTGCGGCCATCACCGAGCTTGGCGGCGATCTGGTCGTGATGCAGACCCATGCGCCCAGCGCGCTGGATTACATCTGGGCCGGGCATGGCGACACAATCGCGGCCCATAGCGACGTATCCGTATTCCTCGTGCGCTGAACGCCCCTGCACCGTGCTGCCGCCCCATGCGGCCAAGAATGGAGACATTGAATGTCACAAGAAGACACTGACATCGAAGCAATCCCGCAGCCCGAAGGGGCATCCGAGGTCATCGAAACCGATTACGAGATCGGCCAAGACAACATTACCCCCAAGATCGGCCCGTTCGGGCTGGATATTCACAACCCCGTCTTTGCCATTTCCGGCATTGTCGTGGTGGCCTTCGTCATCCTGACGTTGATGTTTCAGGATTCGGTCGGGCCTGCTTTTGGCGCGATGCGGGGTTTCCTGACCTCGACCTTTGACTGGTTTTTCCTGTCAGCGGCGAATGTCTTTGTCATCGTTTGCCTTGGTATCCTTGTTTCGCCCTTGGGCAAGGTGCGCATTGGCGGGGTCGATGCGACACCCGATTACAGCTATCTGGGCTGGTTCGCGATGCTGTTCGCCGCGGGTATGGGCATTGGCCTGATGTTCTTTGGCGTGCTGGAACCGGTTTACTATTTCGGCACCCCTTGGGGCGACAACCCGCTGGGCGGCAGCCTTGGCATTGTCGACGGGCAATTGGCAGACCCCGAAACGGTCGAAGCCGCGCGCCGTCTGGCCATGGCCTCGACCATCTACCACTGGGGCCTGCACCCTTGGGCGATCTATGCCATCGTGGCGCTGTCGCTGGCCTTGTTCGCCTATAACAAGGGTCTGCCATTGACCGTGCGCTCAATCTTCTACCCGATCTTTGGCGAACGGATCTGGGGCTGGCCGGGCCATATCATCGACATTCTGGCAGTGTTTGCGACCATCTTCGGCCTGTCCACCTCTTTGGGTCTTGGGGCACAACAAGCCTCGGCCGGTCTGGGCTTCGTGCTGAACATGCCCGATCTTGGCACCAGCATCACCACGTCCCTTGTGCTGATTGCGGTCATCACCGGGATGGCGCTTATCTCGGTGCTGCGCGGTCTGGATGGCGGCGTGAAGGTGCTGTCCGAAATCAACATGGGCCTTGCGCTGCTGCTGATGTTATTCGTGCTGCTGGTCGGCCCGACGCTGGTGCTGCTTGGCAATCTGTTTGGCAATATCGGTGCCTATTTCAGCGAAGTCGTGGCGCTGTCGAACCCGGTGGGCCGCGAGGATGACGGCTTCCGCCAAGGCTGGACCGCGTTCTACTGGGCGTGGTGGATCAGCTGGTCGCCCTTCGTCGGCATGTTCATCGCCCGCGTCAGCCGGGGCCGAACGGTGCGCGAATTCATCACCTGCGTGTTGCTGATCCCGACGCTTGCCTCTGCAATCTGGATGACCACTTTCGGCGGCACCGCGATCCAGCAACTGATCGAGAACGCCTCGGACGCGGCGGTCTTTGGCTACGTGATCGATTCCTATGTGCCGGAACTGTCGCTGTTCGGGATGCTGTCGGAACTGCCGCTGGCGGGCATCACATCGGTGCTGGCGATCATCCTTGTGATCGTGTTCTTCGTGACCTCGTCCGATTCCGGGTCGCTGGTGATCGACACGATCACAGCGGGCGGCAAGATCAATGCGCCGGTCAGCCAGCGCGTGTTCTGGGTGATCTTCGAAGGGCTGGTCGCGGCATCCTTGCTGCTGGGCGGCGGCTTGGTGGCGTTGCAAGCGGCTTCTGTTTCGACAGGTCTGCCCTTTGCGATCGTGCTGCTTCTTGCCTGTTACGCGCTGATCCGCGGGCTGATGTCCGAACCGCGCTAACACAAGACACAACACATGGAACGGGGCCCCAAGCGGGCCCCGTTTTGCATGTGACGTTGCGTTACCTGACCCAAGGTCGCACTTGCTCGACGCCTCTGCCCCGCGCTGTCATACACCCTGCTTTGATGGGAGGAGAGACATCATGCGCCGCACTGCTTTGACACTGGCCGCCCTGGCCCTGACCGCCGCACCCGCACTGGCCGACCCCAGCCACGGGCTGTGGAAAACCCAACCCGATGACAATGGCAATTTCGGCCATGTCCAGATGCAGACCTGTTCCAATGGCCGCATCTGCGGCGGGCTGGTCGCGGCCTTCGGGCCGAATGGGCAGCCCGTGCCGTCCGACAATATTGGCCGCGCGATTGTCTGGGACATGGTGCCCGGCACCAATGGCCGCTACGCGGACGGCAAGGTCTATGCCCCGGACCGTGACAAAACCTATTCCGCGAAAATGGACCTGCGCGGCGACCGTCTTGGCGTATCAGGATGCGTGTTTGGCATCTGCCGCGAATCCGTCTGGACGCGCGCGCGCTGAACCTGTCGCTTGCCGCAGCGAAGCTGTTTGACGGCAGCGTAGATCGGATTACACTGGCCCCTCGCGCAGGAGGGGGGCCAAGCGGAACGCATGGATAATCCGAAATGACGCATTATGATTGCGAGATATTCGACGCAGCGGCGCTGCGTGGGCTATGGGGTATAAACGAAGGCGAACCGCTCGGGCCGGCAGAGTCGCTGTATTTGGGCGACATGTATCAGCTCTGTCCGGGCGCACAGGCCCGTACAATTTCTGTCGAGATCGCGCAGGATGCGTATCGCACATCCGAAGGATCGGTGACGGTGCTGGCCGAACTGCGCTGGATGGCGCAGGACAATGATGTGGTCGATTCAGTGCTTTTGGATGTGCAAGGGGCGCTTAGCCTTTTGCCGCTGTCGCCGCTGCGCCATGATGCGCATTATACGCTGATCGGCATTGAGCCCGGCCAGACCCGGCTGCGCCTGTCGCAATTGGTCTATGGCTGCTTTTGTGCAGGCACCCGCATCATGTCGGGCGATGGCCATCTGACCCCGATCGAAGCGCTTAGCGCCGGTGATTATGTGCTGACGCGCGACAACGGCGCGCAACCCTTGCTGTGGGTGGGCAAGACAACGGTGCGCGCGGTGGGCTTGTTCGCGCCGGTATGCCTGCCTGCCGGATATATGGGCAACCTTGGCCCGCTTGTCGTCGCGCCGCTGCAACGGATTTTCCTGTATCAGCGCGGGGGCCTGACGGCCAATGGCCGCTCCGAGGCGCTTATTCAGGCCCGCCACCTTGTCGATGGTAATCGCGTGAATCAGCGCGAAGGCGGCTTTGTGACCTATCACGCCTTGGTGTTCGAGGATCATCAGATCATCTATGCCGAAGGGATACCCGTCGAAAGCCTGCTGGTGTCGCGCGCCACTGTCGCCCGCCTGCCCGAAGCCTTCGCGCGCGATCTGTCGGAACGCTACCCGCATCTGAACCATCGCGCGCATTTCGCGCAGACCATCGACATGGCGGCGCTGACCAAGGCCAAGTGCTCATCCGGCACATGACAAGAGCACCGGTCATCCTTGCCGCAACGGACGGAACGGAACGGTCGCAAGCGGTGCTGGGACGCGCGGCGCTGATCGCGCGGGATTGGGGCGCGCGGCTGGCGCTGGTCCATGTGCGCAAAGCGGGCGCGGCGCGGTTTCGGCTGCGCCTTGCGCGCACATCGCGGCACGAACTGGCGCAAGAGCTTGCGGCACATGGCGGCGACGCGGCCGCTTTGCATATGTTGGAAGGCGCACCCGCGGAACGCATCGCAGCATTGGTGGCACGGCTTCAGCCCGCGCTTCTGGTCATGGGACTGCACCGCGAACGGCGCGTGCTGGACGTGCTGCGCATGACCACGATGGAGCGGATCACCCTTGCTGTGACCTGCCCGGTGCTGATTGCCAAAACCATGCCACCGCGGCCCTATGCGCGGGTTCTTGCCGCGCTCAGCTTCGACCCGGTCTGCACCGGCGGCGTGGCGCTGGCGGCCCGCGTCGCACCGGACGCCCGATTTCACGCCATTCATGCCTTGCCCATGCCGTTGCCCGACACGCCGGCGCGGCGCGACCAAACACGGCGCGCGGCGGAACAGTTGCGGGACCGCTTCATGTCCGACCCCGGCCTGCCGCCGAAAATGACGCCCCCCGAAATCGTGCGCGGGGGCGTGCACGAGGTGCTGCGCTACCGTATGGCCGAAGGGCAGACCGATCTGCTGGTCATCGCAAGCCAATCCGGGCGCGACCCGTCACGCTTGGGCAATTACGCGCGCGACCTGATGCGCGCCCCGCCCACCGATATACTGGTTACGAAGCCATATGCCGGGCTGGAGCATGCTGTGCCGCCAGATCCGTCAGGCACGACTTGATGGCGCAAAATTCCGGCGGCGATTGACGCCGCCCCATGTCAGAGCACAGCCTGCGGCTACACGCCTCGGCCTGTTCGCACGCCCCGCAACGCCGCGCCATAGACTGCAACAGGTCAAGCGGTTTGTCGCGGCTCAGCGCGCTGGTTCTGATCGCCGCGACCAGATCGATCTGCAACGCCGCCGCCATCTGCCAGATGTTCAACTCTGTTTTCGGGCGCGTCATGCTTGGATCTGTCCCCGCACGCCCCGGATAGACCACGACATTTCCGAAAGGCTGCCTTGTCTTTGCCAATGCCATGGCGTTGCCGTTATGATTCATGAAATTCTCTGCCTTATCTTGCGCTGACGCGGCAACGGCTTTGACACCCGGACCCAAACCGTTGCGTTCCCGACAGCCAAGACTGCACAGAAATTGCTTAACACTGCCCTAAGCGCTTGTGTTTTTCTGACCAGCAGGCTGGCCTTGCATATGGCGCATGGCAGCCTTGCCATAAAACCCTCGCAACGCATATAAATATGCGATAAAGAGTTGTTTAACGTTGAACTATTCTCATTACGGGAGGAATGTCCGGGCATGGCGACACGCAAGACGACACCGAAATCCAATGTCTCGGCAGAGGAATTGCTGAGTTATTATCGCGACATGCTGCTGATCCGCCGGTTCGAGGAAAAAGCGGGCCAGCTTTACGGGATGGGCCTGATCGGTGGCTTCTGTCACCTGTATATCGGGCAAGAAGCGGTCGTTGTCGGGTTGGAAGCGACCGCGAAAGACGGCGACAAGCGCATCACCTCTTACCGCGATCACGGCCATATGCTGGCCTGCGGCATGGACCCCAAGGGCGTGATGGCCGAACTGACCGGGCGCGAGGGCGGTTATTCCAAGGGCAAGGGCGGCTCCATGCACATGTTCAGCCGCGACAAGCATTTTTATGGCGGCCACGGCATTGTCGGCGCGCAAGTGCCGCTGGGCGCAGGGCTGGCGTTTTCAGACAAGTATCGCGGCAATGACAATGTGACCTTCGCCTATTTCGGCGATGGCGCGGCCAACCAGGGCCAGGTTGCCGAAACCTACAACATGGCCGAGCTGTGGGATTTGCCGGTCATCTTCGTTATCGAAAACAACCAATACGCCATGGGCACCTCGACCAAGCGCGCGTCAAAAAGCCCCAACCTGTGGCAGCGCGGCGCCGCTTACGGCATTGCCGGGGAAGAGGTGGACGGCATGGATGTGTTGGCGGTGAAAGCCGCAGGCGAAAAGGCCGTCGCCCACTGCCGCGCGGGCAAGGGCCCGTATATTCTGGAAGTGATGACCTACCGGTATCGCGGCCATTCCATGTCCGACCCCGCGAAATATCGCACCCGCGACGAAGTGCAGAAAATGCGCGAGGAACGTGACGCCATCGAACATGTCCGCGAATTGCTGCTGCAAGGCAAACACGCGTCAGAGGATGACCTGAAAGCCATCGACAAAGAGATCAAGGGCGTCGTCAACGAGGCCGCCGATTTCGCCAAGGAAAGCCCGGAGCCTGCGTTGGACGAGCTTTGGACAGATATTTACGCGGCCGAAGTGCCGCAGACCGCCTGAGTGGAGGGTTAAACATATGGCAACCGAAATTCTCATGCCCGCCCTCTCTCCGACCATGGAAGAAGGCACACTGGCGAAATGGCTGGTGAAAGAAGGCGACACCGTGTCCGCGGGCGATATTCTGGCGGAAATCGAAACCGACAAGGCCACGATGGAATTCGAGGCGGTCGATGAAGGCGTGATCGGCAAAATTCTGGTCGAAGCCGGGACAGAGGGCGTGAAGGTAAACACCCCCATCGCGGTTCTGGTCGAAGATGGCGAGGCGGTTCCTGCCGATACCTCTGCGCCCGCACCAGCCCCGGCCGCCACCCCTGCGGCCCCGGCCGCACCCGCACCCGCGCCCGAAGCCCCTGCCCCCGATGCCAGCCCCGACTGGCCAGAGGGCACAGAGATGAAGAAACAGACCGTGCGCGAAGCCCTGCGCGACGCCATGGCCGAGGAAATGCGCGCCACCGAAGAAGTTTTCGTCATGGGCGAAGAAGTGGCCGAATATCAGGGTGCCTATAAGATCACCCAAGGGCTGCTGGACGAATTCGGCGCCAAGCGCGTGATCGACACGCCCATCACCGAACATGGCTTTGCCGGGATCGGGGTGGGTGCCGCCTTTGGCGGGCTGCGCCCGATTGTCGAATTCATGACCTTCAACTTCGCCATGCAGGCGATTGACCAGATCATCAACTCTGCCGCGAAAACGCTGTATATGTCGGGCGGGCAGATGGGCTGTCCCATCGTGTTCCGTGGCCCGAACGGGGCGGCGGCGCGCGTCGGCGCGCAGCACAGCCAGTGTTATGCCGCGTGGTATAGCTCTATCCCCGGTCTGAAGGTGGTCATGCCCTATTCGGCGGCAGACGCGAAAGGTTTGTTGAAACAGGCCATCCGCGATCCGAACCCGGTGATCTTTCTGGAAAATGAAATCCTCTACGGCAAAAGCTTTGACGTGCCGGTGCTGGATGATTTCACCATCCCCTTCGGCAAGGCCAAGGTTGAGCGCGCGGGCGAGGATGTGACCATTGTCAGCTTCGGCATTGGCATGACCTATGCCTTGGAAGCCGCCGAGCGGCTGGCCAAGGACGGTATCCGGGCAGAGGTCATCAACCTGCGCACCATCCGGCCCATGGATACCGACACGATCCTTGCCTCTGTGCGCAAGACAAACCGGCTTGTGACCGTGGAAGAAGGTTTCCCGCAAAGCTCGGTGGGCAATTACATCACCTCTGTCGTGATGGAACAGGCTTTCGACCATCTGGATGCGCCGGTTCTGAATCTATGCGGCAAAGATGTGCCCATGCCCTATGCGGCCAACCTTGAAAAACTGGCGCTGGTCACGACCGATGAAGTGGTCGAAGCCGTGCGCAAAGTCACCTATCGCTAAGGAGGGGCACAGATGCCAACGGAAATCCTGATGCCCGCGCTCTCCCCCACGATGGAGGAAGGGACGCTGGCCAAATGGCTGGTCAAAGAGGGCGATACCGTGTCCTCGGGCGATATTCTGGCCGAGATTGAAACCGACAAGGCCACGATGGAATTCGAGGCCGTCGATGAAGGCGTGATCGGCAAGATCATGGTGCCTGCTGGCAGCGAAGGGGTGAAGGTCAACACCCCCATCGCCGTGCTGCTTGACGATGGCGAAAGCGCGGATGACATCGCAGCCCCCTCACAGGCAAAAGCGCCGGAAGCCGCGCCCGCGGCTGACGCGGCCACGAAGGCGGCTCCCGAAGGGAGCTCCGCCGTGGCCGCCCCCCCTTCCCCGGTCAAGGATGGTGGGCGGGTCTTCGCCTCGCCGCTCGCGCGGCGCATCGCTGCCGAAAAGGGGCTGGACCTTGCGCAGATCGCAGGCTCTGGCCCGCATGGCCGCATCGTCAAAGCCGATGTGGTCGATGCCAAGCCGGGTGCTGCCACGGCCCCGCAGGCCGCCGCTGCGCCCGACACCAAGGCCGCGCCCGCAAAAGCCGCCACCGCCATGCCCAGCGGCCCCAGCGCCGATATGGTTGCGCGCATGTATGAAGGGCGCGACTATGACGAAGTCGCGCTGGACGGCATGCGCAAGACGGTGGCCAGCCGCCTGACCGAAGCCAAGCAGACCATCCCGCATTTCTACCTGCGCCGCGAAGTGCAGCTGGACGCGCTGATGAAGTTCCGCGCCGATCTGAACAAACAGTTGGAACCGCGCGGTGTGAAACTGTCGGTCAACGATTTCATCATCAAGGCCAGCGCCATGGCGCTGCAAGCCGTGCCGGATTGCAACGCGGTTTGGGCGGGCGACCGTATCTTGCGGCTGAAACCCTCTGATGTGGCCGTGGCTGTCGCCATAGAGGGCGGCTTGTTCACACCGGTGCTGAAAGACGCGCATCTGAAATCGCTCTCGGCGCTGTCGGCAGAGATGAAAGACCTTGCCACCCGCGCGCGCTCGAAAAAGCTGGCCCCGCATGAATATGTCGGCGGGTCGATGGCGATTTCCAACCTTGGCATGTTCGGGATCGAGAATTTCGATGCCGTCATCAACCCTCCGCACGGGTCCATTCTGGCCGTGGGCGCGGGCGTGAAAAAGCCGGTGGTCGGCGCCGATGGCGAGCTGAAAGTCGCCACCGTCATGTCCATGACCCTGTCGGTCGATCACCGCGTGATCGACGGCGCGCTGGGGGCCGAATTCCTGCGCGAGGTGGTGGCCTATCTGGAAAGCCCGGTTACGATGCTGGCCTGATCCAAGGTCGCGCGCCAAGAAAAATAGCCCCGTCCGGCACGCCCGGGCGGGGTTTTGCGTTGCGCGCTCCGCAACCTGACCCGGTTGAATTACAGCCAAGCGCCCATAGGTAGGGTGGAGCAGTCGAAGAAAGGAGGCTTCCATGCCCGCATCGAAAATCGTCTACAGCACCAAGGCCACAGCAACTGGCGGCGGCCGCGACGGGACGAGCAAAACCCATGACGGGGCGCTGGACCTGAAGATGGCCCCGCCCACGGAAATGGGCGGCTCTGGCGATGGCGTGAACCCTGAACAGTTGTTCGCCGCAGGCTATGCCGCCTGTTTTCTGGGGGCCATGCGCGCCTATGCGCGTGGCAAGAAAATTGATGTGCCCAGCGATGCGGCTGTCACCGCGACGGTTGGCATTGGCCCGCGCGATGATAACGGCTTCGGCATCGCGGTCGAGATTGATGTATCGCTGCCCGGTCTACCCGATGACGTGGCCGATGACCTGATCGCAGGCGGGCATCATGTCTGCCCCTATTCAGACGCAACGCGCGGTTCCCTGACCATCACGCCGCGCCGTGCAAGCTGATACAAAAAGGGCGCAAGGCAGTGACCTTGCGCGCCCCATGTCTTTTCCGGCGATGGCGCGTTCAGATTTCGCCGCGGAACAACTGGTCCATGGTCAGCGAAGGCTGCGCGCAGCCCGCCTCGCCCACGATGCGCGCGGGCACGCCCGCGACGGTCTTGCGCGGCGGCACTTCTTCCAGCACCACAGACCCGGCAGCGATGCGCGCGCAGTCGCCCACGCGGATATTGCCCAACACCTTGGCCCCGGCCCCGATCAGCACACCATTGCCGATCTTGGGGTGGCGGTCGCCATCTTCCTTGCCGGTGCCGCCAAGCGTGACCGAATGCAGCATCGACACATTGTCGCCCACCACCGCCGTTTCCCCGATCACGATGGAATGGGCGTGATCGATCATAATGCCTTTGCCGATTTTCGCGCCGGGGTGAATATCAACCCCGAAGCATTCCGACACCCGCATCTGGATCAGGCTTGCGAAGTCACTGCGCCCCTGACGGCACAGCCAATGCGAGATGCGATAGGCCTGAACCGCCTGAAACCCCTTGAAATACATCAGCGGTTTCAGGAACCGGTTGCAGGCCGGGTCACGTTCATAGGTGGCGACGATATCGGCGCGCGCCGCCTCGCCCAAGGATGGGTCATCGGCATGGGCGGCATCCATGATCTCGCGCAGGATCTGCTCGGACAGTTCCGCCGTGCTGAGCTTCTGGCTTAGCCGAAATGCCAGCGCCTGTTCCAGCGTCTTGTGGTGCAGGACCGATGCGTGAAACATCCCCCCCAGCAGCGGCTCTGCGTCCAGCGCCTGTTCGGCTTCGCGGCGGATACGTTCCCAGACCGGGTCAAGCCTGTGCAGGTTGGGTTTCGGTGATTGGGCCATGATCCGCCCTCCTTTCGGAACAATCTGGGATAGCATATAACCGCAAAGGCGCTAAAAACAATTGCCATGCAGGACTTTCGCGCGCGCGCGTTAACGCGGCTGGGTCATGCCCATCAGCAGCTTTTTGCGCGCGGTCGGAATGCGTGCCACTTCAACCGCCGTGAACACATGCAGCGTGTCCAGATTGGGATCGCGCACGGCATGGTCAGACACCCAGCCCCCCAGCCCCAGATACAGCCGCAACAGCGGCGGGATGGATTGCATCGCGGCCTTCTGGTCGGCCAGATCACCGGGCATGGGCAGATCAAAGGCCAAGGGCGCACGCTTGAGCGGACACAGGCCAGAGGGGCCGGTATGCCGCGCCTTCAGCCAGCCCAGTGCCGCCGCATGTCGGGCCGGGTCATCGCCCTTGAAAGACGCGCAGCCCAAAAGCAGATCGACCTTCTCGGCATCGGAATGCAGCGCGATCCCGGCCAGCAGCGCGCGTAGAATATCCGGGTCTTGCCGCCGGTCGCTGGCTATGCAGACACGCCCCAATTCCAGCCCGCGCAGCCCCGCGCGCGCCAATGGCGACAGATCATAGAATTGCGCGCTGTAGCAGTCATCCAGCTCTGGCCCGTCCAGCAGGCGCAATCGCGCGCAGGCCAGCGCGGCCGGGTCATCCCCTTCGACCACCAGCAGATGCGCGCAAAGCGGGTCGAATTGGTCCATGTCGGCACCGCGATTGTCGCGAAAGCGCACCCGGCGCAGCTGCGCGACCTGCGCCAAATCGGCGTCATCGCGGGCAATGCGCAATGTCAGGCGGCCGAATTTGTGGTCGGGAAAGCGGCTTGCCATTGCCATCACGCCGCCCCCTGCGCGCATAAGCCATGCCCGAACCCAACCTGTGCCTGACCGTATCGCGGTGCACTCATCGCCTTGCCCCGCCCTGCCCTTCGCTCAGTTCCCCAGCATTTGGGCAGGGTTGAACTGGCCAAGGTTGCCAAGGATCTGACGCAAGACCGACTGCCCGCGCGGTCCGCTTTCGGTTACACGGCGCGACAGCGCCACGACCTGCCCGTCTTCCAACCCGAAGCGTTCGACATTGCTGACGCGGTCACGGCTGTCGAAGCTGATCGCAACGACCTCTCGGCGCTGTTCGACCGGGGCGCGCCAGCCTTGCTCGATCCAGTCGCTTTGCACATAATACCAATCGCCACCTTCCATCACGCCCGACACGCCGGGGCGGCCGATCTTCTCGGCCACTGTTTCGCGGGTGTCCTGACCAACTTCAATTTCGGCCAGTTGCGTGTCATCGGGGGCATAGCCATGATAGCGTTGCACCGGCGAGCAGGCGCTCAGGGCCAGCGCCACCACAGCGAAAAGCGCAAAAACACCCTGTTTCATCAGCCAACCCGCCCCTTGTCACACGCGGCACCCCGGCAAAAGGGGCGCATCATTCGCCAAAGGGATACATAAGGACGCCCGGCACTTCAAGAATGGAAACCATGGGCCTATATCTTTGCGGCACCGCAATGCGGCAGGCAAACCTATGAAAGGGGTTCAGACCATGACCCATGACCTACCCGAATTGCCCCATCTGGCCCCGTCCGTCGCCGTGGGCACGCTGAACGGGCGCAAACCCAGAGAGATCCTGATCGAACCCGATGCCGCCACCTGCGCCGCAATCGCGCAGTATCTGGGCCTGAGCGCCGTGCGCAAAATGCGCTTTCATGGCCAGCTTGCGCCTTTGGGCGCACGCGATTGGGAAGTGTCTGGCAGTCTGGGGGCAACGGTTGTGCAGCCTTGCGCCGTCACGCTGGCCCCCGTCACCACGCGAATCGATGAGCGCATTCAGCGCCATTTCATCGCCGACTGGTCCGAACCAGAGGGCGAAGAGGTCGAGATGACACTCGATGACCGGCAAGAACCACTGGGCGGCCGGATTGACCTGTCGGCCATCGTCGTGGAAGCGCTGGCGCTGGCTTTGCCGGAATTTCCCCGTGCCGAGGGTGCCGCGCTGAACCCCGAGGGGGTTTTGCGCACCGCACCGGAGGGCGAAACGCCGCTGGATGACGACGCCGTCAAGCCGTTTGCCGGGCTGGCGGCATTGCGCGACAAGCTTGACCGGAGCTAAGGTGCCCCCCCTATTCGGGCTTGCAGGTTAAAAAATCGCCTGTATTTTCGCCGGTTCATACGAACAGGGCTTGGAACTGCGCCATATTCCGTGTATCCGGCCAAAAATTCGCAATCACTGACACCTGCGCCGCACCGGCCCTTTGCATCTGGGCCGCCAAAGCGCCACTGACATCCGAGGTTTGACATGGCCGTTCAACAGAATCGCGTTACCCGCTCTCGCCGTAACATGCGCCGCTCGCATGACGCGCTGGTTGCCGCGAACCCCAACGAGTGCAGCAATTGCGGTGAGCTGAAGCGCCCGCATCACGTTTGCCCGTCCTGCGGACATTACGCCGACCGCGAAGTGGTTGCTCAGGCAACTGAGATCGACCTGGAAGACGACGCGGCCTGATCGTGGCCGCTGTCACGCGTCAGGGTCTATAATGTCAGACGCGCGCGACACCAGCGCCACAGGCTTCTCCGACATGATAACCGTGTCGGTGGATGCTATGGGCGGCGATCAAGGGCCCGCAGCTGTCATTGACGGCTGCGCCTTGTCTTTGGCAAAGAATCCGCAACTGCACATTCTGCTGCATGGTGACGAGGCCGTTCTTGCGCCGCTGGTTGCGCGCAAGCCGGGTCTGGCCAAGCGGCTGACGCTGCAACATAGCCCCGACACCGTCAAGATGGACGACAAGCCCGCGCAGGTCATGCGCCATGGGCGTGGCACCTCTATGTGGAACGCCCTTGGCGCACAGCGCAAGGGCGACGCGCAAGCGACCGTGTCTTGCGGCAATACCGGCGCGCTGATGGCCGTGTCTATGTTGCAGTTGCGCAAACTGCCCGGCGTGCACCGCCCGGCCATTGCCTGCCTGTGGCCGTCGCGCGGCAAGACCGGCTTCAACACCATGCTGGATGTTGGCGCAGATGTGCGCGCCGACGAGGAATCGCTGTTGCAATACGCGATGATGGGGGCTGCCTATTATCGCAACGCGTTCAATATGCCGCGCCCGCGCGTGGGCTTGCTGAACGTAGGCACAGAAGACCACAAGGGCCGCGCTGAAATAAAAGAAGCCGCGCTTTTGATCGCGCAGGCCGCGCAGATCGGCCAGTTCGAATTCGTGGGCTTCGTGGAAGGCAGCGACATCCCGTCAGAACGTGTTGACGTGATCGTCACCGACGGTTTCACCGGCAATGTTGCGCTGAAAACCGGCGAAGGCACGGCCCGGCTGATTTCCGACCTGCTGCGCCGCGAATTGACCGCCACGCCTTGGGCCAAGATTGCCGGGCTTTTGGCGCTGCGCCCCATGCGCCGCGCCAAGAAACGCACAGACCCCAGCCGCGTGAATGGCGGCGTGTTCCTTGGCCTGAACGGCACCGTGGTCAAATCACACGGCTCTGCCGATGCGACGGGCGTGTCCTCTGCGATCAAGCTGGCTTTCACGCTGGCGCGGTCGGGCTTTCAAGAGCGGATGTCGGACCGGCTGAGCGCGGTCATGGAATCGGTGTCGGGCCGGCAGGACACCAATACCGAAAGCGCGGGGGGCACAGAATGAGCACGATCCGGGCGGTCATTCGCGGGTGCGGCCATTACCTGCCAGAGCGGGTCGTGCCGAATGCGGAATTCGCAGCCACGCTTGACACTTCGGATGACTGGATCGTTTCGCGCTCTGGGATCGAACGGCGGCATTTCGCGGCCGAGGGTGAGTATACCTCCGACCTTGCGACCCATGCCGCGCGCCGCGCGCTGGACTCGTCCGGCATAACGCCCGACCAGATTGATGCCGTCGTGGTCGCAACATCGACCCCCGATTTCACATTTCCCGCCGTTGCCACGCAAGTTCAGGCCGCATTGGGCATCCGGCAGGGGTTCGCCTTTGACATTCAGGCAGTGTGCGCGGGGTTTGTCTTTGCGCTGGCCAATGCCAACGGGTTGATCCTTGGGGGGCAGGCCAAGCGCGTCTTGGTCATTGGGGCCGAAACCTTCTCGCGCATCATGGATTGGACCGACCGGGGCACCTGTGTGCTGTTCGGCGACGGTGCCGGTGCCGTGGTGCTGGAAGCGGTCGAAAGCGACGGCACGTCCGATGATCGCGGCATCCTTGGCGTGGACCTGAATTCCGACGGCCAATACCGCGAGCTGCTTTATGTTGATGGTGGTGTGTCGCGTTCCGGCACGGCGGGCGTGTTGAAAATGCAGGGCCGCGAGGTGTTCCGGCACGCGGTCGAGAAACTGGCGCAAACCGCCACCACCGCGCTGGACCGCGCAGGGCTTGGCGCGGGCGATGTTGATTGGGTTGTGCCGCATCAGGCCAATTTGCGCATTATCCGTGGCACGGCGCAGAAACTGGGCGTGCCGATGGAAAAGGTCGTTGTGACCGTGCAGGACCATGGCAATACCTCTGCCGCATCCATCCCGCTGGCCTTGTCGGTTGCGGCTGCGCGCGGGCAGTTTCAACCCGGCGATTGCATCGTGACCGAAGCCATCGGCGGCGGGCTAAGCTGGGGCGCGGTTGTGCTGCGCTGGTAGCGCTTTAAGGCGGCGGCGCAACCCCCTGATATTGACTCGGAAATTGCTTTCGCTCAGGATGGTGTGAAACGCCGGAGGGCATGATGTCGGAAAAAACACTTACACGAATGGACCTGACCGAAGCGGTATTCCGCGAAGTGGGCTTGTCGCGCAACGAATCGTCGTCCTTGGTGGATAGCGTGTTGCAGCACATCTCTGATGCGCTGGTGGCCGGTGAACAGGTCAAGATCTCTTCTTTCGGCACATTTTCCACGCGCGACAAGAATGCCCGCATGGGGCGCAACCCCAAAACCGGCGAAGAAGTGCCGATTTCACCACGCCGCGTGCTTAGTTTCCGCCCGTCGCACCTGATGAAAGACCGCGTGGCACAAGGCAATGCCGGGCAATAACCAGTAAGGCAAGTTCATGCGCAAGGCACCAGAGGCGTTCCGCACCATCAGCGAAGCGGCGGAAGCCTTGGACACCCCGGCGCATGTGTTGCGCTTTTGGGAAAGCAAATTCACCCATGTCAAACCTGTGAAACGCGCGGGCGGGCGGCGCTATTACCGCCCCGCCGATATTGACCTTCTGTCGGGCATAAAGCTGCTGCTGCACGATCAGGGCATGACGATTCGCGGCGTGCAAAAGCTGTTGCAGGAAAAAGGCGCGCGCCATGTCGCCGGGCTGGCCCCGATCAGCGCCGATGTGCTGGAACTGCCGCTAGACCCGCCTGCGGACATGGGCACGGTGATGGTGCCCAAGCCTGACATCGCCCCGGATCTGCCGCCCGCGGTGGACACCACGAAGGTCGAAAGCGTCAGGCCCGTTGCAGAGCAAGGCGCGCAGCCGCTGCCCGAAAGCAGCGACACACCAGAAGAGGTGCCAGAAGAACCCGCACTGCCGCCACAGGATGACCAGACTGGGCCAATAGGCGACAGCGCAGGAAATATCGCAGAGCCAAGGTCGCCGCGCGACACGGCGCCGGAACCAGACCTGCCCGATGCCGCAGCACCCGCGCCAGACGCAACCGCAGCAGCGCCAGAGCAAGACGCAGGTGCCGAATTGACGCCGGATGCCGTTCAGTCAGCGTCAGAGCAAGCCGAAGAAGCAGTCCCCCCAACACCGACCAAGGCACCGGCCCCGGTTATGGCACCAGTCCCAGACACCGATCCTGCGCCGCCAGAACCCGCCCGCTTTGCGCGCATCGCCCATGCGCTGCGTGTCAACCCGCCGCGCGATGTTTCCCGCTTTGCCCCGGCGCTGTCCCGGCTGGAACAGCTTGCCCGAACGCTCGCGGAACGCAGCGATTAGCACAAAGCGGCGGATTGCCCCTTGCCCTCGGCGCTGAATCGGTTAGAAGGCCGGGCATAGCCTGTCGGGCTATAGCGCAGTCTGGTAGCGCGTCCGTCTGGGGGACGGAAGGTCGCAGGTTCAAGTCCTGCTAGCCCGACCATTCATCTACTTCAGTAGCGATTTGCGGCCTTCTCGAAGGCGCTGGAAATATCGTTCCATGCAGAGACGAAACCGCTCTGCATGTCGGACCACGCCTGTTCGCTGGCGTCGCGCGCCTCGTGCAGTTTCTTCTCGACCTTGTTGCGCTGCTCTTTCATTTCGGCCAACTGGGCTTCGTATTTTACCTTCATATCCGCCTGCGCGCCGCGTATCTGCGCTTCCTGCTTGGCAATCTCTGCATTCCACTCGTCGATCTTGGCTTTGGTTTTCTCTATGAATGCGTCACGGTCCATGGGACCCTCCTTTCATTACAAGCGAATACCTAGAACGTAGGAACCCGTTCCGCGTCATGCAACCCGGGGCTGGCCACCCTTCCCAAGCCTTGCGGCCTTCGCTAAGACAGTTCGGGAAACCGGCGCGAAGGACAGATGACCGATATGCAAGGCGTTTTGCCATCCCAGACCCTGCGCGAGATGATTGCGCGCGCCGAAATCACGGCCGACACCCCGGTCACGGCACAACAGGTGCAACCTGCCAGCCTTGACCTGCGTCTGGGCCACCGGGCATGGCGGGTGCGCGCATCGTTTCTGGCGGGCAAGGGGCGGCGAGTGGCCGACCGTCTGGCCGATTTCGAAATGCACGAAATGCGCCTTGAGGGCGGCACGGTTCTGGAAAAGGGCTGCGTTTATGTCGTGGAACTGATGGAACGGCTGGCCCTGCCCCCGGCCCTGCAAGCGGTGGCCAATGCCAAAAGTTCGACCGGGCGGCTGGATTTGCTGACCCGCGTGATTGCCGATAACGGCACCGAATTCGACCGTGTGCCCGATGGCTACCAAGGCCCGCTTTATGCCGAAATCTGCCCGCGGTCCTTTTCGGTGCTGGTGCGCCCCGGCCAAAGGCTGAACCAGATCCGCTTTCGGCGCGGCCATGCGGTGCTGGATGACACCGCTTTGCACGCGCTGCACAGCACCGATACGCTGGTGCCGGGCGAGCCGGTCATCTCTGACGGGCTGGGCTTTTCGGTCGATCTGAAACCGGCGCAAGGCACGCTGGTAGGCTACCGCGCAAAACCCCATACCGGGGTGATAGACCTTGACCGCATCGGCGCTTATGCGCCGCGCGACTACTGGGAAGAGCTGCACAGTGATACCGGGCAGATCATCCTTGACCCCGGTGCGTTCTACATTCTGGTCAGCCGCGAGGCGGTGCATATTCCCCCCGATTACGCCGCCGAAATGGCCCCTTACCTGGCCATGGTGGGCGAATTCCGGGTGCATTATGCCGGATTCTTCGACCCCGGTTTCGGCCATGCCGCCGCCGGGGGCAGCGGCGCGCGCGGTGTTCTGGAAGTGCGCTGTCACGAAGCGCCTTTCGCGCTGGAACATGGCCAGATCGTCGGGCGGCTGATATACGAACGCATGGCCGCGCGGCCAGAACGCCTGTATGGCGCGGATCTGGCCTCGAACTACCAAGGGCAGGGTTTGAAACTGGCCAAGCATTTCAAGGCGGCATGATGCTGGAAATCCCTTTCCTGATCTCGGCCTTCGTTACGCTGTTCGTGGTCATTGACCCCATCGGCACCGCGCCCTTGTTTCTGGCGCTGACCCAAGGCATGACCGCCAAGCAGCGCCGCACGGTGGGCCTGCGCGCCTGTTTCATTGCAGCACTGCTGCTGATGGCTTTTGCCGTGGCGGGCGAGGATTTCCTGAATTTCATCGGCATTTCGATGCCGGCCTTCCAGATCGCGGGCGGGCTTTTGCTGTTTCTGACGGCGCTGGACATGCTGTTCGACCGCCGCTCGGAACGGCGTCAGAACCACGCGGATGAGGGGACGGGCAATCTGGCCGATGACCCGTCGGTCTTTCCGCTGGCCATGCCCCTGATCGCTGGGCCGGGGGCGATGGCAACAATGGTGCTGCTGATAAACGACACCGGCGGCACATGGGAAGGCACGGCACTGATTTCGGGCGTCATGCTGGCCGTGATCGCGCTGGTATTGCTGGCGTTCTTGGCCGCCGCGCCCTTGGAACGCATGTTGCGCCGCACCGGAACCATGGTGCTGACGCGGCTGTTCGGGCTGCTTCTGTCGGCGCTATCGGTGCAATTCGTGCTGAATGGCGCAACAGCGCTTGGTATCTTGCCAAGCGCCGTGCCGATGTAGCTTATTCCGCCGCCGAAGATTTCATCTCGGGGGCGGGGGCCGTGTCGCCCTCTGCCTTGGGTGCGCGCGGCTTGCGGGGCGCGCGGCGAGGCTTGGCAGGGGCATCTTCGCCCTCTGCCTTGGGCGCGCGCGGTTTGCGGGTGTTGCGCGGCTTGCGGGGCGTATCATCGCCCGCCGGGGCATCAAAGCGCGCGTTGCCTTCGGGCGTATCGACCACCAAGGCGCTGTCATCGCTGCTTTCTGCCGGGGCCAGATCAAAACCCGTGCCCGTGGATGGCTGCTCTGCCGCATGCGCCTCGGTCGGCTGATCGGGCTGGGTCTGGGCGTGATGGCCACCCTGCCCGCCTTGCTGGCCGTGCTGGTGACGATTGCGATCCTCGTTACGGGCGCGCTGGTCTTCCTGCTGTTGGCGGCGTGCCTCTTGCTCGGCGGCCTGTTCTTTCTGGGCCTGCGCCAACATGCGGGTATAGTGCTCAGCGTGTTGCTGAAAGTTTTCCGCCGCAACACGGTCATTGCCCAATTGCGCGTCGCGCGCAAGGAACTGGTATTTCTCGATGATCTGCTGCGGCGTGCCGCGCACTTTGCCTTCGGGCCCGGAACTGTCGAACACGCGGTTGACGATGTTTCCAAGCGTTTTGGGGCGGTTCGACTTTGAACGCGAACGTTTGTTGGGTGATCTCATATCGTAAAATGTCCAGCCATGTAGGGACTAATCTCGCGCGTCTTGGCGGGCCGGCTAAGGCCACGCAAACAAGCCGCTGATCGGGATGACAGGTGCAGCGAAACGGTGCCGAACAAACCTGCCACACGTTGGTGCCATGCCGCGCCGCGTATGGCAAGCCCAAAGGGGCATAAAATCAGGGGATATGGCAAGTTATGGCTTATTTGTCATAGTTCTGAGGGCGACTGGCCCAGCGGGGCCTGCCCTGACACGACACGGGCATGGCCCGACAGGTCCTTGCGCAGGCTGACATGGTCAAAACCAGCCTCTGTGAAAAGCGCCTGAACGGCAGCGCCCTGCCGATAGCCGATTTCAACGCGCAGCCAGCCGCCGGGCCGCAGGTAATTCTGCGCCTGTGCGCAAATGACGCGGTAAGCGGCCAGCCCAGAGCCATCATCATCCGTGGGAACCAAGGCCATGCGCGGTTCGTAGTCGCGCACATCGCGGGACAGATCGGCCAATTCGGGCACCCCGATATAGGGCGGGTTCGACACGATCAGATCAAAGACGCCGCCAACCGCGCCAAACCAGTCCGAGCGCAGAAACGTGACCCGGCTTGATAGCCCAAGGGCTTTTGCGTTGCGGGCTGCGACCTTCAACGCGGGTTGTGACAGGTCCACCGCAACCGCCTGCGCATCGGGGCGTTCGGCCAGCAGCGTCAGCGCAATGGCCCCGGACCCTGTGCCAAGGTCCAGAAGGCGCGAAAACGGCTGCTCCAACGCGGCCTCTATCAGGGTTTCGGTATCGGGGCGGGGGTCCAGCACATCGGGGGTGACGGCGAAGTCACGCCCGAAAAAGGCGCGCCGCCCAATAATCTGCGCCACGGGCCGGTAGGCCGCGCGCGCTGTGATCGCGGTCTGGAAGCGGTGTTGCGCCGGGGTAGATACGTCATCGCCCATCGCCAATGTCAGCCGATCGCGTGGGATGTCCAGCGCATAGGCCAAAAGCACACGCGCATCGCCCGCGGCCCCGTCCAGCCCAGCCGCGCGCAGGCGGGCGATGCCGTCGGCCAGCAGCTCAGCGGCACGCATCACGCATCCATCGCCGCCAGCTTCGCGGCCTGGTCGGCCTCTATCAGCGCGTCGATCATTTCATCCAGATCACCGGCCATGACCGCATCCAGCTTATAGAGCGTCAGGTTTATGCGATGGTCGGTCATCCGCCCTTGTGGGAAATTATAGGTCCGAATCCGCTCAGAACGGTCGCCGCTGCCCACTTGCGCCCGCCGCGCATCGGCGCGCTCAGTGTCGGCGCGCTGGCGTTCCATGTCGTAGAGCTTTGCGCGCAGAACCTGCATGGCAATCGCGCGGTTCTGGTGCTGCGATTTCTCGGACGAGGTAACGACCAACCCGGTCGGAATATGTGTGATCCGCACTGCCGAATCGGTGGTGTTCACATGCTGCCCGCCCGCGCCCGATGCGCGCATCGTGTCGATGCGGATATCCCCTGCGGGGATGTCGATCTCGACCTCTTCGGCTTCGGGCAGCACGGCGACGGTTGCCGCAGAGGTGTGAATGCGCCCGCCCGATTCCGTGACCGGCACGCGCTGCACACGGTGCACGCCGGATTCGAATTTCAGCCGCGCGAACACCCCTTCCCCCGCCACGCGGATCACGGCCTCTCGCAGACCGCCAAGTTCGGTTTCGGAATAGCTGATGGTTTGCACCTGCCAGCCGCGCGCATCGGCATAACGCTGATACATGCGCAACAGGTCGGCGGCGAACAACCCGGCCTCATCCCCGCCAGTGCCGGGGCGCAATTCGATCAACGCAGGGCGCGCATCGGCACTGTCGCGCGGCAACAGCGCAATGCGCAAGCCTTGTTCCAGTTCCGGCAATTCGGCCTCTAGGCGCGCAAGTTCTTCCTCGGCCAGCGCGCGCATATCCGGGTCATCGCGCAGCGCCACAGCCTCTTCGCGGTCGCGCAGCGCCTGATAATAGGCATTGATCCGGGCCGCGACGGGTTTGAGTTCGGCATAATCGCGCGACAGTTGCACCATATCGGCCCCCGACGCCCCGGCCATAAGCCGCGCCTCTAGGAATTCGAATCGTTGCAGAATTTGGTCAAGTGCGTCTTTGGCGAACATGAATTAGGCAAATGACGGCTTGCCGCGCCGTGGTCAAGTCCGCGGCTCTACTTTACGCGCGCCGCCGTTGCGCGTAGATAGTAGGAGAGTATAGCAACATTCGTGAGTTACATGGAAAACACGGCCGTCGTTTTGGATATGGCCTTTTGGCTGACCGTAGGCGCTATCCTGTGTCTGCTGATTATGTCTGCCCTATTTTCTGGTTCGGAAACTGCGCTGACGGCCTCTAGCCGGGGCAAGTTGAAGTCACAGGCCGACAAGGGCGAACGTGGCGCGCAAAGCGCACTGACCCTGACCGAGGACAGCGAGCGCATGATCGGCGCGATCTTGCTGGGCAATAACATGGTCAATATCTTGGCCGCGTCTTTGGCAACGGCTTTGTTCACCCGGTTGTTCGGCGATAGCGGCGTGGCCTTTGCGACGCTGGTCATGACGGTTCTGGTGCTCATCTTCTCCGAGGTGTTGCCAAAGACCTATGCTATTTCCAACCCCGAGCGCACCGCGCTGAAAGTGGCGCCGCCGCTGCGCGTGGTGGTGGCGATTTTCTCGCCCGTGGTGGCGGTGGTGCGCTTTATCGTGCGCCGAGTGCTGGCCTTGTTCGGGGTCAATATTGACCCGGACAGCAAGGTATTGTCGGTCCATGAGGAAATCGCGGGCACGCTGGCGCTGGGGCATTCCACCGGGTCGGTCGAGAAAGAGGACCGCTACCGGGTGCTGGGCGCGCTGGACCTGTCGGCGCGCACGGTCGAAGAGATCATGCTGCACCGCAGTCAGATTGACGTTCTGGATGCCGATCTGCCCATCCGAGAGATCATCGCCTATTGCATCAACGCGCCGCATTCGCGCCTGCCGGTCTACCGCGAAGACCCCGAGAATATTATCGGCATTCTGTATATCCGCGACCTTGTCCGAGAGATGCATAGCCTTGTGACAGAAGCGGGCGGCGATTACGACGCGGTCGCCAAGCTGGACCTGTCCAAGCTGCTGCGCGAGCCCTATTTCGTGCCAGAAACCACGCCGCTGGATGAACAAATGCGCGAATTCCTGCGCCAAAAACGGCATTTTGCGCTGGTGGTGGATGAATACGGCGCGCTGCACGGGCTGATAACGCTGGAAGACATTCTGGAAGAGATCGTGGGCGATATCGAGGATGAGTATGACGTGCCGACAGACCCCGATCTGGTTCGGCTGGACAATGGCGAAGTGGTGGTCGATGGGGCGATGACGATCCGCGACCTGAACCGCGCCGCAGATTGGTCATTGCCCGATGACGAAGCGGTGACCGTGGCGGGCCTTGTCATTCACGAAGCGCAGACCATCCCCGAAGAAGGCCAAAGTTTCCTGTTCCATGGGTTCCGCTTTACGGTTCTGGAACGGGTTGACAACCGTGTGACCAAGCTGAGCATTCGCAAGCAAAAACTTGAGGCAGTTGACTGACCAATGTCCAGCCCCAGCATTGCTTTTGTCTGCGCGTCAAACAATCCGCGCATTCTGGCCGAGAACCTTCTGCGCTCGCCCGCCATCGCGTCAGGTGCCTACCCGCTAGAGGTGATCGAGAACGCAGCTTCGGCCACCCAAGCCTATAATTTGGGGCTGGACCGCACCAAGGCGGATATCATCGTGTTCCTGCACCATGATGTCTACTTGCCGCTGGGCTGGGACGACCTGCTGCGCCAACGCATTGCAGAGGTCGAGGCAGTCGATCCGAACTGGGCGCTGCTAGGGGCGTTCGGCATTGCCATGGACAGCCGCGCCTACGGCCCGGTTTGGTCCAGCTCCATCGACTTCATTGCCGGGCTGATGCCCTTGGCCCCGGTACCGGTGCAATCCTTCGACGAATTGCTGTTCGTGCTGCGCCGCGCGTCCGGCCTGCGTTTTGACGCGGGGCTGACGGGCTGGCACATGTATGGAACCGATATTGTTTGCCAAGCCCGCGCCAAGGGTCTGGGGGCCTATTCGGTGGCGCTGCCGCTGATCCATAATGATGGCTACAAGGAAACGCTGGACGCCAATTTCGAAGCCGCCTTTCGCTACATGGCGCGGAAATGGTCCAACATGCTGCCGCTGAAAACACCGGTGGTGAAGATCACCCGCAGCGCGCGCGACCTGTATAAATGGCGCTGGAACCTGTGGCGGTCGCGCAAACAGCGCCGCGCGCAGGCCGCGCCCGATGCGCGCGATCCGCGCGATTATGCGCGGGCCTGCGGTTGGATGGACCTGCGCCCCTCGCTGAGCGCTTACGCGGCAGAACGGGTCAGCGACAGGAACACATCCTGAAGGTCGGGTTCCTCTGAGGTGACATCGACAACGACGCCGCCCGCATCCGCAACCGCCGCCAAGATCTGCCCGGCGCTGATCTGGCTGCGCCGATAGGTCAGCGACACCCGCCCATCTGCCTTGCGCTCTTGGGTCACGCCTTCGGGCAAGGTCAGCGCGGTCTCGTGCTCTAGCGTCAGCACCAGTGTTTTCGCGTCCAACTGGCCCAACAGCGTTGCGGTCCTGTCCCGCACCACGACTTCACCGTGGTTGATGATGGCGATCTCGTCGCACATCTCCTCGGCCTCTTCCAGGTAATGGGTGGTCAGGATAATGGTCATGCCCTGCTTGTTCAGCGCGCGCACATTGTCCCACAGCATTTGGCGCAATTCGATATCGACGCCCGCAGTGGGTTCGTCCAGCACCAGCACCGCCGGGCTGTGCACCAGCGCCTTGCCCAGCAGCAAGCGCCGCCGCATCCCGCCCGATAGCGTGCGCGCATAGGCTTCGGCCTTGTCCGACAGGCCGATCAGTTCCAGAATATCGTCGGTCCGGCGCTCGGATTTGGGCACGCCATACAGGCCCGCCTGCACTTCGAGCGCGCCGCGCGGGGTGAAAAACGGGTCAATATTCAACTCTTGCGGCATGACGCCAATGGCAGCGCGCGATTGGCGCGGGTTCACATCTTGGTCAAACCCCCAGATACTGACCTGCCCTGCGGTCTTGTTCACCAAACCGGCAAGGATATTGATGAGTGTCGATTTCCCCGCCCCGTTCGGCCCCAACAGCCCGAAGATGCTGCCTGCGGGAATGCTCAGATCGATGCCTTTCAGCGCGTCCTTGGGCGGTTCGCCCTTTTGGCCCGCATAGGTCTTGCGAAGGCCCGTGATCTCGATTGCCTGTCTGCTCATGTTTGCTCCTGCCGGGGGCAACATGTCTTGTCGCGCGCGCCGGATTTGGTATTGTCCCGACCATACCTAGGCCAGCGCGCCGCCAGCGACAAGGACAGCCCTCATGACCGCTCCCCTGCCCCATGACGCCCCAGAGACCCAGATCGTGACCACCATGCGCGTGGCCTGCGATGGCGGCGAAGGTGCCTTGGGGCATCCGCGCGTTTGGCTGTCGATCAGCCATGACACCGGCATGGTCGAATGTCCCTATTGCGACAAGCGTTTCATCCATGCCGATTTCGCGGATGATGCGGCCTGACGCTAGCTCATCAGCATTGGCGCGGCGCCGCACATCAACTCGCCATCGACGCGGCGACCTGTCTGGTCCAGAAACTGTTCTATATTGTGGCCTGACCAAGCTTCGACAAAGCCAAAGCCGCTAATCAGCCCGCGCCCATGCGTGGTGCCGGTTTCGCCGTCTTGATAGTAATAGACCAACCGCCCTTCCAACCCGTCATCACAGGCAAAGCGCGCCAGCCCCACCCCAAGGCCGGTGACGCGCCATGTGCCGATGCAAATGATGCCGGTATTCGTGACACCCGACAGCGTGCCCTCGTCCCACCCAATTGCGCGGCCCACGAAATAGCTATCCTCGCCCGGCATACAGGCCACGATCGGACTGCACGAATCGGGGCTGCCGGGGATCAGCGCGCAATCGGGCAACTCCATCGCCGGGGCGGCGCCCGCCAGCGCGCAGAGAGTGGCGATTGAACAGAGAAGTCGCATGTGAAATACCTTTGACCAAATATAATCAGGGCCAATCTGCCCAACCCACAGGAACCGCGCAAGATGACATTCGGCAAGGATAGCCACCTGCATTTGATCGACGGCTCGGCCTATATCTTCCGGGCCTATCACGCGCTGCCGCCGCTTGCGCGCAAATCCGATGGCGCGCCGGTCGGGGCGGTTGCGGGGTTCTGCAACATGCTGTGGCGCTATGTGCAGGGCAATGACGGACCGGACGCGCCAACCCATGTCGCGGTGATTTTCGACAAAGGCAGCCACACCTTCCGCAATGATCTGTATTCGGATTACAAGGGCCACCGCCCCGACATGCCCGAAGACCTGCGCCCGCAGATACCGCTGACCCGGGAGGCCACGCGCGCCTTCAACATCGCCTGCGAAGAGCTGGAAGGCTATGAGGCCGACGACATCATCGCCACGCTAGCGCGGCAAGCGACAGAGGCGGGCGGGCGCGTGACCATCATCAGCGGCGACAAGGATCTGGCGCAACTGGTCAATGACCGGGTGTCGATGATCCGCCCCGGCATGCAGGGCAAGCCCGATCAGCTTGTGGACCGAGGCGGCGTGGTGGAATGGTTCGGCGTGGGGCCGGAACTGATGATCGACCTGCAAGCCATCGCAGGCGATTCGGTCGACAATATTCCCGGCGTGCGGGGCGTGGGCGCGGCGACCGCGTCGATCCTGCTGCAAGCGATTGGCCCGGTGGACCGGCTGTTCGACGAAGGCACGCGCGAGGCGGCGCTATCCGAACTGGCCGCGCAGATTGACGCCTATGTGTTGGATCTGGAAACCCGGCTGGAACGCAAGGTCAAGCTGGGGTCAAAGGCCGATGCCGCCGCCATCGTCGCGCTATCCGGGGCAGAGGTGGGTGCGGAACTTTCGCCCAAGGAATTGAGCGATCTCGCAATGGGCGGCAATGACGCCGCGAAACAACTTGTCACCATGCGCGAACGGCTGAAAGTGCTGCGCAACGTCGCGCCCAAAGTGGCAGAGGCGAAAGAGGCGGTGCTGCTGTCAAAAAGCCTTGTGCGGCTGGACGACCAGACACCGATCACCTTCGGCTTGGACGATCTGGCGGTGCGCAAGCCCGATGCGGACGCCCTGCTGGCCTTCCTGAACCAGATGGAATTTCGCACCCTCACCCGCCGCATTGCCGACAGCTTGGGGGCGGACACGCCCGCCCTGCCCGAAGCTGCCCCTACCCCGCAGGCAGACACGCCCGAAGCGCCCGCATTTGCCGACGCAAAATATGACTGCATCCGCGATCTGGACACGCTGCACACATGGATCGCAGCGGCGCGCGAACGCGGCTATGTCGCGGTCGATACCGAAACCACGGCTTTGGACGAAATGCGCGCCGACCTGGTCGGCGTCTCGCTGTGTATTGAAGCCGGTCACGCCGCCTATGTCCCGCTGGCGCACCGCGCGGGCGGCGACGGATTGTTCGATGACCCCGCCCTCAGCGACGGGCAAATCCCCATGGCCGAGGCGTTAAAGGCGCTACAACCCCTTCTGGAAGACCCGAGCATTCTGAAAATCGGGCAGAACATGAAGTATGACGCCAAGATCCTCAAAGGCTATGGCATAAGCGTTGCCCCGATAGATGACACCATGCTGATGAGCTACGCATTGCATGGCGGCCTGCACGGGCATGGGATGGATGCGCTCTCGGACCGCTATCTGAACCACGCGCCCATCGCCATCAAAACGCTGCTGGGCAGCGGTAAATCCGCCATCACCTTCGACCGTGTGCCGATAGAGGATGCAACAAAATACGCCGCAGAAGACGCCGACATCACCCTGCGCCTGTGGCAGATGTTCAAACCGCGCCTACACGCGGCGCAGGTCACGCGCGTCTATGAGACGCTGGAACGCCCGCTGGTGCCGGTTCTGGCCGCGATGGAGCGGCGGGGCATAAAGGTGGACCGCGATATCCTGTCGCGCATGTCGAACGCCTTTGCGCAGAAAATGGCCGGGCTGGAAGCGGAAATCCACGAACTGGCGGGCGAGCGGTTCAACGTGGGCTCCCCAAAGCAATTGGGCGAAATCCTGTTCGACAAGATGTCGCTGGACGGCGGTAAAAAGGGCAAGACCGGGGCTTATGCCACCGGCGCGGATATTCTGGAAGACTTGGCCGCCGAAGGCCACGACCTGCCCGCCCGCGTGCTGGATTGGCGGCAACTGTCCAAGCTGAAATCCACCTATACCGACGCGCTGCAAGACCATATCCACCCCGATACGGGCCGCGTGCACACGTCTTATGTGATTACGGGTGCGGTTACGGGGCGGCTGTCCTCGACCGATCCGAACCTGCAAAACATTCCCATCCGGTCGGAAGAAGGCCGCCGCATCCGCACCGCCTTTGTTGCCGCCGAAGGGCATAAACTGGTGGCGCTGGACTATAGCCAGATCGAGTTGCGCATCCTTGCCCATATCGCTGGCATTGACGCGTTGAAGCAAGCCTTCCGCGAGGGGCAAGATATCCACGCTATGACCGCGTCGGAAATGTTCGATGTGCCGATGGACCAGATGACACCCGAAATCCGCCGTCAGGCCAAGGCGATCAATTTCGGGGTGATCTACGGCATTTCGGGCTTTGGCCTTGCCCGCAATCTGCGCATTCCGCGCGCCGATGCGCAGGGCTTCATCGACCGCTATTTCGAGCGTTTCCCCGGCATCCGCGCCTATATGGATGACACGGTGGAATTCGCCAAAAAACATGGCCGGGTGGAAACGCTGTTCGGGCGGCGTATTCACACACCAGAGATCAACACCAAAGGCCCCGCTGCGGGCTTTGCCAAACGCGCGGCGATCAACGCGCCCATCCAAGGCACCGCCGCCGACATCATCCGCCGCGCCATGGTGCGGGTGCCGGACGCGATTGCGCACCTGCCCGCGCAGATGCTGCTACAGGTGCATGACGAACTGGTGTTCGAGGTGGAAGAGGGCGCGGTGGACGAGGTGATCGCCGTGGTGCGCGAGGTGATGGAAGGGGCCGCAGCGCCGGTGGTGGAGTTGGACGTGCCGCTGGTGGTGGATGCAGGCGTGGGGGAGAGTTGGGCGGAGGCGCATTAGTGTCATTCACCTGATTCAAGATGCTCGGTTTACACATCGAAACTGAACTACACGTTCGGATATCTTAAAATGGCGGCCTCGACTTTTAAGGCTTAGTTCTGCTACAAGAATACCACATTCAGCTGATCACCGAGGTTGATCACATGTCAAGTCGCGAAGCCTCAAAGAGCAAGAAGTTGTCATTTTTTCGTCGCTTGAGGACGGCTTCTCTTGAGCAGCAGAAACGCAAAAAAGCATTGATTATAAAAGCAGAAGGGGTCGAGCATGACGTCAACAAGGCCGAAGATGAAATCGCAAGGGGAGCACGAAGAACAGACGATAAGTTCCGCTTATGATTTTATTTATCATGATGGCAGAAGAATTGCATCGTTTCTTGCTCAGTTTGATCCTTCTGGTCTACTGACTCAACTCACTCAAGGAAAATCTGCGCACCGCTCAAGTAGCGAAACGAACGATTTTCAGACGGCAGGCGGGATCCCTGGTGTAGCTCGTATCGAAGGATCAGATTCGCTCGCGGTTAGTAAGTCTGTGGAACAGGAGATTTCAAGAGTGTATGATCCCACTTGGGCAAACGCTCGGGAGTTCCTAAATCTTCTACAATCAAACGGGCTGATTGAGAGAAATCTTGGATCAGCAGAACTTGGGCAATTCGTTCTATTACAAGGCACCCTTTCAGTTTATGATTTAGATTTAGTCGGGAAAATGTGGAATTTGAAATCCGTAAAAAGAATGATGAACGCATCACTTCCACAAATTCCGAGCGTAAGCAAATCGCAAAAGAACAACCCACAAGTGAAACAAATGCTCGTGTCTGCCCATAGGGCAAAGTCTCAGGCAGAGCAGGGACTTGAGCTCTTTTCAGAATTGGCCCCCCACCTTCCTCATACAGTTCAGGCAATCGTCAGAAACGGCTCGCACGACGAAATCTGGTGCACGCTAGCGCGAGACGGCCTAAACATGACAACTTCTGATATATTACTGAAACACGGGATGAATGTACCTGGGACATGGGCCGTTTTGGGTATTTTGGACGCAGCCCCGGATCACGAGGATCATAATTCGATTTCTGATGAGCTTGGACCTAATGATATGGTTGCTGGTATCTTTAGAGCAATGGCCCCGCTTGTTCGGCAGTTATTTGGTAGACCAGAAAGCGCGTTCGGCGTTACTCCACTTTTGATTTTCCGAGAGGTCGAAGCTAAAGTCGTTCAATAGTATTTTGTTCATTATTCCGATCGCGGCGTGACTGGTATTTAGTATAAATAGCATATTACTGAACAACCGCTTCATCTGCAATGCGCTCAGTTGAGATTGAGGCTTTCTTGTCAAGACAGCTATCGTCCGACGCCAAGCGTAAGAATAGGCCCACAAAAAACGGCGCCCCGATCCCTCGGAGCGCCGCCAATCTTCCAGAAAACTCAGAGAAGGGTATCATTTACGCAATTTCGAACCGAAAAAGTCTGTCAACTTTTTCTGAAATTGCTTTTAGCCCTGCATCTTCGCCACTTCCTCGGCGAAGTTTTCTTCTTTCTTCTCGATCCCTTCGCCGACTTCCATGCGGATGAAGCCGGTGATCGTCGCGCCCGCCTCTTTCGCGGCTTGCGCCACGGTCAGGTCGGGGTTGATGACAAAGGCTTGGCCCATCAGCGTGACCTCGGCCATGAATTTCTTCATGCGGCCAACGATCATGTTCTCGATGATCGCTTCTGGCTTGCCGGATTCGCGCGCGATCTCGATCTGGATTTGCTTTTCCTTCTCGACAATCGCCGGGTCGAGCGAGGCTTCGTCCAAGGACGCCGGGTTGGTCGCGGCGATATGCATCGCAACCTGCTTGCCAAACGCCTCATCCCCGCCGGTCATGGCGACCAGAACGCCGATCTTGCCCATGCCATCGGTCGCGGCATTGTGGACATAGGACACAACCGTGTCGCCTTCCACAACCGCCATGCGGCGCAGGGTCATGTTCTCGCCGATTTTGGCAATCGCGTCGGTCAGCACGGTCGAGACGGGCTTGCCGTTCAGCTCTGCCGCTGCCAGCGCGTCCACGTCCGATACGGTCAGCGCGGTCGCGGCAATGCCTGCCACCATCGACTGGAATTCGGCATTCTTGGCGACGAAATCGGTTTCCGAGTTCACTTCAACTGCCACGCCCTTGCCGCCATCCACGGCCACGGCGACCAGACCTTCGGCTGCCGTGCGGCCCGATTTTTTGGCGGCTTTCGCCAGACCCTTGGTGCGCAGCCAATCGGTGGCGGCTTCCATGTCGCCATTCGTTTCGGTCAGGGCCTTTTTCGCGTCCATCATGCCTGCGCCGGTGGATTCGCGCAGTTCTTTCACCATTGCTGCGGTGATTGCCATGTCTCTCACTCCTGAATATCGAGGATATGACAGGGGGCATGACGCGCCCCTGTCACAGTTTCATGTCAAATCCTGACAAAAAGCGATCAGCCTTCGGCGGGTGTCTCTGCCGGGGCCTCTTCGGCCAGCGCCTCTTCGACTGGGGCGTCTTCCAGCGCGCCAAGGTCGATGCCAGCGGCACCCATCTGCGCGCTCATGCCGTCTAGCGCCGCGCGGCTGACCAGATCGCAATACAGCGCAATCGCGCGCGCCGCGTCGTCATTGCCGGGGATGATGTAATCGACGCCATCGGGCGAGCAGTTGGTATCGACCACCGCCACAACCGGGATGCCCAGCTTCTTGGCTTCCTGAATGGCAAGGTCTTCCTTGTTCACGTCAATGACGAACAGCAAGTTCGGCAGGCCGCCCATTTCGCGGATACCGCCCAGCGAGGCTTGCAGCTTGGCCTGTTCGCGTTCCATGCCCAGACGCTCTTTTTTGGTCAGGCCTTCGGCACCGCTTTCCAGCTTCTCGTCCAGAGCTTTCAAGCGCTGGATCGACTGCGACACGGTTTTCCAGTTGGTCAGCGTGCCGCCCAGCCAGCGGTGGTTCATGTAGAACTGGGCCGAACGATCGGCCGCTTCGGCCACGGCCTTGGAAGCCTGACGCTTGGTGCCGACGAACAGCACGCGGCCACCCTTGGCGACGGTTTCGCGGATGACATTCAGCGCCGCGTCCAGCATGGGCACGGTTTGCGTCAGATCCATGATGTGGATGCCGTTACGCTCGCCGTAGATATACGGCGCCATGCGCGGGTTCCAGCGCTGCGTCTGGTGGCCAAAGTGAACGCCAGCTTCCAAAAGCTGACGCATGGAGAAATCGGGAAGCGCCATAACGTGTTCCTTTCCGGTTTGCGCCTGAGTGGGGGGTTTCAAGGCAAATGCCTCAACCGGTGGACCGTTGCGGATTTTTCTGCCCGCGCGGCCCGACCCCCACCTGTGAAGTGCGTGTCCCTTAGACGGTTTGCGCACAGGGCGCAAGAGGGCTTGACCGCGCCCTTGAGCCTGCTCAATCTGGTGCCCGAGCAGTGAAGGACGATCCATGACCCCCGCACAGGCCCTTGCGCAGCTTTGCGCGCGCGCATCGCTTTATGACCTGCGCGACCGCGCGGCGCGCGCACGCTCTGCCGCCGATCTGCGCAAGATGTTTTTCGCGTTGCTGCCGGTGGTCGATCCCGATCTGTTTGTCGAAGCTGGCGCGCATGACGGGGCGGGCGCACGGCGCGCGCGGCGCTTGCTGCCCAAAGCCCGCGTTGTCGCCTATGAGGGCAACCCGCATAACCACGCGCGGTTCTCCAAAAACCACGATTTCGCAGCGCTTGGGGTGGAATATGTGCTGTCGGCCCTGTCGGACACGGATACGCCGCAGACCTTCAAGGTGCTGACCGCTGACCGGCATTCGGCGCAAGGGGTTCATTCGGGCCGCTCTTCGCTGCTGCTGCGCGAGGACCCGAAGGCAGAATATGAGACCGTCACCGTGCCGGGGCTGCGGCTGGACGGTCTGGCCAAGGATGTGACGCGTGCCGCCCTGTGGGTCGATGTTGAGGGCGCAAGCGAAAAGGTGCTGGCGGGCGCAGGCGCGCTGCTGGACAAGACCGCACTGATGATGATCGAGGTCGAAAGCGCGCCCTTCTGGCAAGGGCAATGGCTGGTTCATGATGTGCTGGCGCATCTGATGGGGCGCGGGCTGGTGCCCATTGCCCGCGATTTCGAACGTAAGCACCAGTTCAACATCCTGCTGATGTCAGAGCCCGCACTGACCCTGCCAGAGGTGCTGCCAGTGCTGGAATTGCAGCATTCGCTGGCGCGCTATCGCGGCGGGTGACGGCTAGCGCGCCAGCCCTGCCGCCCCGCGCGCCAGATCGGTAATCTGCGCCCAGTCGCCCGCCTGCATCAAGGCTTTGGGGGCCACCCAAGACCCACCCACACAGGCAACGTTGGGTAGCGCCAGATAGCCCGGCGCCAGTTCCGGCGTGATCCCGCCCGTGGGGCAGAACGTGACCTGTGGCAACGGTCCGCCGATGGATTTCAGCGCCCCCGCCCCGCCGATGGATTCCGCCGGAAAGAATTTTTGCACATGATAGCCCTGTTCCAGAAGCGCCATCACCTCGGAACAGGTTTGCGCGCCGGGCAGTAGCGCCAGTTCCTCGACGCGCGCGGCGTCCAGCAGCGCCGCCGTCGCTCCGGGCGAAACAGCGAACCGCGCGCCCGCATCCTTGACCGCTTTCATCTGCGCCGCAGTCAGCACCGTGCCCGCGCCGACAACCGCCCCCGGCACCTCTGCCATGGCGGCAATCGCATCCAGCGCGCAATCGGTTCGCAAGGTCACTTCCAGCACCGGCAGGCCGCCAGCCACAAGCGCCTCGGCCAAGGGGCGGGCATGGGACAGATCATCAACCACGATAACCGGAATCACCGGAGCCATGCGGCATAGCGCAAGGGCGGCATCGCTTTGCTGGTTGGGGGTCATGGGACGTGCTCCTTGTCTGGGCCGTTAGCGTTAACAGGTCTAACGCTTCGTGTGCCTTTTCGCAAGAGCGGTGGTCATCCCCCGCGCGCTGGACTAGCTTTGCCGCAGAACAACGCCGGAGCCGCCATGACCCATCTCTCTGCCCTGCTGCTAGACCTTGACCAGCTTGCCACCCATCCGGGCCGCGTGGTCGTTTTTGCCGATCCCGACGCGCCCTTGCCACGCGCCACCAAGCGCTGCGACCGGCTGACCAAGGGCGCCCTGGCGCGGGCGGTGGGCAGCGCCGAATTCGGCGCGCTGGCCCCCGGCAAAGACCTGACATTGGCCTACCCCGTGGGCATGAAGGCGCGGGCGTTGCAGATCATCCGCCTGCCGCGCCGCGCCACACCAGAGCAGTTGCGCAAGGCTGGCAACAGCATAGGCCGCGCACAGGATGAGGATGCCGCGCTGGTCGCGCTAGACACCCTGCCCGCGCGCGATATCGCGCTGCACGCCGCCTTGCGCGCCTATCGCTATCAGGCCATGAAAGCCGCGCCCAAAGGCCCGCTTGGCAGCGTCTTGATGGCGGTCAAAGACCCGGACAGTGCCGCCGCCGCGCTGGAAGATGCCAGTGCATTGGCAAGTTCGGTGCACCTGACGCGCGATCTGGTCCATGCCCCGGCCAATGTGCTGAATACTGAAAGCTTCGCGGCGCAAATTGCCGGGCTGGCCGATCTGGGGCTGACCGTCGAAATCCTTGACCGCGACAAGATGGAAGCGCTGGGGATGCGCGCGCTGCTGGCCGTCGCCCAAGGGTCAGACAACCCGCCGAAACTGGCAATCCTGCACTGGAAAGGGGCCGAAGGGCCGCCCCTGTGCGTGCTGGGCAAGGGGGTGATGTTCGACACCGGCGGCATCTCTCTGAAACCCGGTGCGGGCATGGAAGAGATGACGATGGACATGGGCGGCGCGGCGGTGACCGTCGGGCTGATGCAGGCTTTGGCACTGCGCAAAGCGCCCGCGCATGTCATCGGGCTGGTCGGGCTGGTCGAAAACATGCCCGATGCGCGCGCGCAGCGACCGGGCGACATTGTGCGGTCCATGAAGGGCGACATGATAGAAGTTATCAATACCGATGCCGAAGGGCGCTTGGTGCTGTGCGATATGCTGCATTACGCCGCCGACCGATTTGCGCCGCGCGCGATGATCGACCTTGCCACGCTGACCGGCGCGATCATCATCGCGCTTGGGCATGACCGCGCGGGCCTGTTCTGCAATGATGATGGCTTGGCCAGCGACATTCTGGGCGCGGCCAGCGCCGTGGGCGAAGGCGCATGGCGCATGCCCTTGGGCGCGGAATACCAGCGCCAGATCGATTCGCGCCTTGCCGATGTCAAGAACACCGGCGGGCGGCCTGCCGGGTCTTGCACCGCAGCGGCGTTTCTAGAGCGCTTCGTGCCCGAAGGCATGCCATGGGCGCATCTGGACATTGCAGGCGTGGCGCTGACCAAGGGCGACAGCGCACACGCGCCCAAAGGGGCATCCGGCTGGGGCGTGCTGACGCTGGACGCGCTGATCCGCGCGCGCTTCGAAGGTTAGTGCCATGGGCAAGGCCATGTTCTACCACCTGACGCGCGATCCCGTAGAGGTGACCGCCGCAACGCTGCTGACCCGCGCGCTTGGCGCGGGCTGGCGCGTGGCCCTGCGGGGGGGCGACATGGCGCGGTTGGAATGGCTGGACGCGCAGCTTTGGCTGGGCGCAACAGACAGCTTTCTGCCACATGGGCTGGCGGGCGGCCCGCATGATGCCGACCAGCCCATCTTGCTGACCACCGCGCCCGACGCGCCCAACCGCCCCGCCTGCGTGATGGCCGTGGACCGCGCCGACGTGGACCCGGCAGAGGTCGCTGGGCTGGAACGCATGTGGATCCTGTTCGACGGGCAGGATGAGGCGTCGCTCGCGCATGCGCGCGGTCAATGGAAGGCGATGACAGCGGCTGGCGTGCAGGCCGAATACTGGTCGCAGGACGGGGGCGCCTGGGCCAAGAAAGCGCAATCCGGCGGCGGATAACGCCTGTGGCCCGCGGTGCATTTTGAGTATTTGGGGCAAGATGAAGCGAGCAAGGGTTTTCCCCTGCCCCGCGCCTTTGTATGGAACGCCGCAAGCAACGTGAAAGGGCTGTGTCATGATTCTCTATCCCGCGATTGACCTGAAGGACGGGCAATGCGTGCGCCTGTATAAAGGCGATATGGAGAAGGCGACGGTGTTCGGCGACGATCCGGCTGCACAGGCGCGCGCCTTTGTCGATCAGGGTGCCGAATGGTTGCACTTGGTTGATCTGAACGGCGCATTCGCAGGCGCACCGGTGAATGGCGCGGCGGTGGAGGCGATCCTGGCCGGGGTGGATGTGCCGTGCCAACTGGGCGGCGGCATCCGCGACATGGTCACAATCGAAGGGTGGCTGGCCAAGGGGTTGGCCCGCGTCATCCTTGGCACGGTCGCGGTGGAAAACCCCGATCTGGTGTGGCAGGCCGCGCGCGCGTTTCCGGGCAAGGTGGCCGTGGGGATTGACGCGCGCAACGGAATGGTCGCGACCAAGGGCTGGGCCGAGGAAACCAATGTCGAGGTGACAGAGCTTGCCCGCCAGTTCGAGGATGCGGGCGTGGCCGCGATCATCTATACCGACATCAACCGCGACGGGGCCATGCAAGGCCCGAATGTCGACGCCACGGCGGCACTGGCGCGGGCGGTCAGCATTCCCGTCATCGCCTCGGGCGGTGTATCGCGGTTGGAGGATCTGATCGCGCTGCGCGATTGCGGCGCCGCGCTTGATGGCGCGATTTCGGGCCGCGCGCTGTATGACGGCAAACTGGACTTGGCCGAAGCGATGGCGGTGCTGCGGGCGTAGTTACGCCCGCACCGTCCCGTCGCCCGTGACCAGGTATTTGAAGCTGGTCAGTTGTTCTGCCCCCACCGGGCCGCGCGCATGCATCTTGCCCGTGGCGATGCCGATCTCGCCGCCCAAGCCAAACTCGCCCCCATCCGCGAATTGGGTCGAGGCATTGTGCATCAGGATGGCGCTGTCCAGCCGGGCGAAGAACTCGGCGGCGGCGCTGTCATCCTCGGTGATAATCGCCTCTGTATGGCTGGACCCGTAGCGCCGGATATGCGCAATCGCGCCCGCCACGTCATCGACCACGGCGACGGCAAGGATCATATCAAGGAACTCGCGCCCGAAATCATCGGGCTTGGCAGGGATAGTGCCGGGCAGGTGCTGCAAGCCGTCGCCCACGCGCAGTTCCACACCCGCAGCGGCAAGATCGGCCAGAATATCGGCACCCAGCCCATCGACAATATCGCGGTGCAACAGCAAGCATTCCGCCGACCCGCAAATGCCGGTGCGGCGTGTTTTCGCGTTCAGCACCACGGCACGCGCTTTGGCGGCGTCAGCGGCGGAATCGACATAGACATGGCAGATACCTTCCAGATGCGCGAAAACCGGCACCCGCGCTTCGCGCTGCACCAGCCCGACCAACCCCTTGCCGCCACGCGGCACGATCACGTCAATATGCTCGACCATGCGCAGCATATCCGCCACGGCGGCGCGGTCGGTGGTCTGAACAAGCTGGATCGCATCCTCTGGCAGCCCGCCCGCGCGCAGCCCCGCAACAAGCGCCGCGTGAATGGCGCGCGAGGACTGCGCGCTTTCGGACCCACCACGCAGAATAACGGCATTCCCAGCCTTCAGGCACAAGGCCCCGGCATCGGCGGTCACATTGGGGCGCGATTCATAGATCACCCCGATCACGCCCAAAGGCGTGCGCACGCGCTGAATATGCAGACCGGTGGGGCGGTCCCATTCGGCCATGACTTGCCCGACCGGGTCGTCTTGGGCAGCAATCGCGCGCAGCGCGGCGCAGATACCGTCTATCCGCGCACTGTCCAGCAACAGCCGGTCCAGCATGGCGGGCGACAGCCCCTTCTTTTGCCCTGCGGCCATATCCAGCGCATTCGCCGCCAGCACATCGGCGCGCGTGGCGTCCAGCGCGTCGGCAGCGGCCATCAGCGCCTGTGTCTTGGCCTGTGGCGCGGCACTTGCCAACACGCTTGCAGCAGCGCGGGCGCGGGCACCCATTTGCAACATCTCTTGGCTGATCTCGGTCATAGCGCCATCTCGTCTCTGTGAATCAGGGCCACGCGGCCCGGATGGTTCAGGATTGTCTCTATCTCGGTCGAATGGTGGCCCGCGATGGCGCGCGCCTCAGCGGCGTCATAGCCTGCCAGCCCAAGGCCCAGCGGCCCCTCTGGCCCCACGATGCTGACCGGGTCGCCCCGGTGAAACTGTCCTTCCACGCGCACCACGCCCGCAGGCAGCAGCGATTTGCCCGATGCCAACGCGCGTGCCGCACCCGCATCGACATGCACAGCACCTTTGGGCTTCATCGCGGCAATCCAGCCCTTGCGGGCAGAGCGCGGGTCGCCTTGCGCCAGAAACAGCGTAGCACGCGCGCCATTTGCCAGCGCGCCTAAGGGGTTCAGCGCCTGCCCTGCCCCGATCAGCATGGCGCAACCGCCCGATGTGGCAGTGCGCGCGGCCATGATCTTGGTCTTCATCCCGCCCTTGGAAAAGGGCGAGAGCGGATCGCCCGCCATGCCCTCGACCTCGGGCGTGATCGCCTCTATCACAGGCAGGTGCCGCGCGTTAGGGTCCGATTGCGGGTTGCCGGTATATAGCCCGTCCACATCCGACAGCAGCACCAACAGGTCCGCGCCAATGGTCACGGCCACTTGCGCGGCCAAGCGGTCATTGTCGCCATAACGAATTTCATCGGTGGCGATGGTGTCGTTTTCATTCACAATCGGCAGCACACCCAGCCCCAAAAGCGTGGCCAGCGTGGCGCGACTGTTCAGGTAGCGGCGGCGGTCATGAGTGTCGTCCAACGTCAGCAGCACTTGCCCTGCGCTGATGCCATGAGGGGCAAGCACTTCTTCATAGGCGCGGGCCAATTGAATCTGCCCCACGGCGGCGGCCGCCTGGCTTTGTTCCAGCGCCAGCGCGCCTTGGGGCAGGCCCAGCACCGCGCGACCCAGCGCAATCGAGCCGGACGACACGATCACCACCTCTGCCCCTGCCGCGCGCAAAGCTGCCACATCACCGGCCAAAGCGGCCAGCCACGCGGCCCGCAACTGGCCCTGTTCGACCAGCAGCGCAGAGCCGATCTTGACCACCACGCGGCGCGCAGAGGTCAGCACAGAAGCGGGGGTCAGGGTTGCCATGCGCCCTCATCCTCGGGCGCCTCGCGGCCCTTGTCGATCTGGCGGATCACGGCGCGCAACACGTCCTGCACCCCTTCGCCCGACACGGCCGACAACATCATCACCTTGCGGCGGCTGGCCGCTTCCAAGGCCGCCAGTTTCTCGGTGCGTTCCTCGTCATCCAGCGCGTCGATCTTGTTCATCGCCACGATGCGCGGCTTCAGCGCCACATCGGGCGAATAGGCGTGCAGCTCGGTGTCGATAATGCGCCAATCCTCGGCCACATCTTCCGCCGTGCCATCGACAAGTTGCAACAGCACGGCGCAACGCTCGACATGGCCCAGAAACTGGTCGCCAAGCCCGCGCCCTTCAGAGGCGCCCTCAATCAGGCCGGGAATATCGGCCATGACGAATTCGCGCGCATCAACCCCCACAACCCCAAGGTTGGGATGCAGCGTGGTAAACGGATAATCCGCAATCTTGGGCCTCGCGTTCGAGGTCGCGGCCAGAAAGGTCGATTTGCCCGCATTGGGCAGGCCCGCAAGCCCGGCATCTGCGATCAGCTTCAAGCGCAGCCAAATTTCGCGCTCCACCCCCGGCTGGCCGGAATTGGCGCGGCGCGGCGATTGGTTGGTCGAGGATTTGAACTGCAAATTGCCCCAGCCGCCATTGCCGCCCTTGGCCAAAAGCACGCGCTGGCCGACCTCTGTCAGATCGGCGATGACGGTTTCTTGGTCCTCGTCCAAAATCTCTGTGCCTTCGGGCACGCGCAAGACAATGCTGTCCCCATCGCGCCCGGTGCGGCCCTTGCCCATGCCGGGCTGGCCGGATTTGGCAAAGAAGTGCTGCAGATAGCGAAAGTCGATCAGCGTGTTCAGGCCGTCCACGCATTCCGCCCAGACATCGCCGCCGCGCCCACCATCGCCGCCATCGGGGCCGCCATATTCGATGAATTTCTCGCGCCGGAACGACACGCAGCCAGAGCCGCCGCCGCCAGAGCGGATCGTGACTCGTGCTAGATCGAGGAATTTCATGGCGCGTGCTCCGTAACCGTAAGTCGCAGCCTTTAGCGCAGGATCGGCTAAAGCGAAAGGGGCCGCGCGCACCGCGCGTGCCCGTATACCCCCCGCGCCTAGCGCCCTTTGAACAACCCGCCCAAGACACCCCGCATGATCGCGCGGCCCGTGCGCGTGCCCAACTGGCGCGCCAAGGACTTGGCGAAAGCATCGACCGGGGTGTCGCGGCGCGATACCCGCTTGGCACGGGTTTTGGGCATGGTCGGATCATAGCGCCGCGCGGCGGTAAATTCGCGGTCCTCTTGCGTCTGTTCGGCCTGCGCTGCCGCTGCCTCTGCCCGTCGCGCCAGTATTTCATGCGCGGACTCGCGGTTCAGGGTGCGGTCATATTTCCCCGACACCGGCGAGGACGCCATAACCTGCGCGCGTGTTGCGGCATCGATTGGCCCCATCTGGCTGCTGGGCGGGCGGATCAGCGTACGCTCGGCCATTCCGGGCACGCCCTTGCCTTCCAGAAAGGATGTCACCGCCTCGCCCACACCGACATCGCGGATCGCATCGGCAATGTCGAACCGTGGGTTGGGGCGGTAGGTTTCCGCCGCCCGCCGCAGCGCCTGCTGGTCGCGGGCGGTAAAGGCGCGCAGCGCGTGTTGCACCCGGTTGCCCAACTGGCCCAGCACGTCATCGGGCACGTCATCGGGGTTCTGGGTTACGAAATACACCCCCACCCCCTTGGACCGGATCAGCCGCGCCACTTGTTCGACCTTGTCGATCAGGGCTTTGGGCGCGCCGTCGAACAGCAAATGCGCTTCATCGAAGAAGAAAACCAGCTTGGGTTTGTCGGGGTTGCCGACCTCTGGCAGTTCCTCGAACAATTCCGACAGCAGCCACAGCAAGAAGGTCGCATAAAGCCGCGGGCTGCGCATAAGGCGCTCTGCGTGCAGAATGCTGATAACCCCGCGCCCCTCGGGGGTTGTGCGCATCAGATCCGACAATTCCAACGCGGGTTCGGAAAAGAAATGCGCCGCACCTTGGTTTTCCAGCACCAAAAGCTTGCGCTGGATCGCGCCAATGCTGGCGGTTGTCACATTGCCGTAGCGCGCCGAAACCTCGGCGCGGTGTTCGCCCAGATGGATCAGCACGGCGCGCAGGTCGTCCAGATCAAGGATCGGCAATCCTTCGTCATCGGCAATGCGAAAGGCGACGTTAATAACCCCTTCCTGCGCTTCTGTCAGGTCCAGCATCCGCGACAGCAAAAGCGGGCCAAGTTCGGCAATGGTGGCGCGCACCGGGTGGCCATGCTCGCCGAAGAAATCCCACAGGATGGTTGGGTTGCCAGCGAAATGGTAGCCTTCCAGCCCGATCGTGTCGGCGCGCTTGAACAGCACATCCTTCGGCTGCCCGGCCACGGCGATGCCGCTGACATCGCCCTTGATGTCGGTTAGGAAGACCGGCACGCCTGCGCGGGCGAATTCCTCTGCCAAGACCTGCATGGTGATGGTCTTGCCCGTGCCGGTCGCCCCGGCAATCAACCCGTGACGGTTGCCAAACTTGTGGGCCAGTGTTTGCGGCGCGCGCTGATCCGCCCCGCCACCGCCCACGAAAACCCCTTGAACTTGCACATGCATTCTGCCCGACCCTTGTCGCAGTTACCCAAAATCGTGCGAAGTATGGCCAGCGCGCACGATCTTGGAAAGGGGATGTTTACCTTTTCATGGCATGGTCAAAAAATCTGTCCGGCAGTGTTTGCTGCAACCATCCTGCCGGGCATGTGTTTTCCTCCCTGTCAGACTGGCCGCGCCCTTGGGTGCGGCCTTTTTTTCAAGTACGCGGCGCGTGGTAAAATTCGGTCAAGCCCCCTAAACAGGATGTGAAAAAACCGTGATCTTAGGTGTTGACGGTACATTTTTTTCACCATAGGCTCTGCTTCAATAGTCGGCCGGTCCGACAGGGAGAGAACGAAAAATAAAATAAACAGGGGTCTTCGGGCCCCTGTTTGCATATGTGCGCTGTGCCCTATCAGGTGCCGGGCCGACATGGTGGCAAGGGACCGCCAATCCCCATTTCAGCAACAGGAATACGGGTTTTTTTGCCTGACATGCCCCCAGCCCCATGTTATGGCGCAAGGAAATTCGCTGGAATTCGAGGACGAACATGACCAATAAAACCGCAGGTGCTTTCGGGCCCGCCGCCATCGCCATTGCTGTCATGCTGGGGCTGCCCGCCCATGCCCAGGAAGAGGCGCAGACGCCGGAGTTGGATTTGTCAACGGGAGAGGTGATCGGCGCCACGGATGACGATGCCAGCTATACCGGTGCGACCCATGGCGATTGGGAACTGGTGTGCATGCGCGCCGAAGAGGGTGAAGACCCCTGCCAGATGTATCAGCTTCTGCGCGATGCAGATGGCAATGCCACCGCAGAGATCACGCTGTTCCCCTTGCCCGAGGGGCAAGAGGCCGTGGCAGGTGCAACCGTGCTGACGCCCTTGGAAACGCTTTTGACCGCGCAGCTTGTCATGCAGGTCGATGATGGCGCAGCCAAGCGCTACCCTTTCACCTTCTGCACTGCGATCGGCTGCATCGCGCGCGTAGGCTTTACCGCCGAGGAAGTGGACGCATTCCGCGGCGGTGCCGAAGCGACATGGCAGCTTGTCCCCGTGGCGGCCCCTGACCAGACCGTGACCTTGAACATGTCGCTGACCGGCTTTACCGCCGCGTTCAACGACCTGTCTGAAGACCTTGAATAAACGCATGCAAGGGCGCGCCTAGCCGCGCCCTTGCGGATCTGTCATTCGGTGCAGGCGCCGCCCTGCCGCCTGCGCCACCCCCAGCAACAGCGCCTTGCGCCGCGCCGGGGCCAGCCGTGTTTCCGGCCCGATACGCATCATTTCACCGCCATAAGCATCGGCCAGGAACAGGCCATGCCCCTCTGGCAAAATGGTGCAGGGAAAATCCGGGCCAACCGCCCAGAAAAACCGGTCACACCATGGCAGATAGCCCTGCCATTTCTGATCTGCCCGAAAATCGGCCAAGCTGGATTTGCACTCGATGATCCAGACCTCTCCTTTTGGGCCAAGCGCCAGCACATCGACCCTTAAGCTGCGCGTCACCGGATATTCGCAGATCGGGACAAAGCCCAAAGCATCCAAGGCGCGGCACACGCCGCGCGCCAACAAAATGCCCTGTGCGACGCCCTGTTCTTCCATAGGGCCAAGCATGAACACATCGGGAACATTGGTCAAGTCTGCGATGGCGCTTGAATGCCGCAGGGCGGCGCATTAGATGTGATACAGGCAGGTTCTGCTCTTCGCGTGCGTGGCCCTTTTCCAGTGGCCTATACGCATGTCCGAGGGGGCTGGCTCTGGCACGGTCCTGGCCGTGTTATCTGGCGCCCACCTGAACTTCAGGTTCTCGGAAATTCACGCCGCCACGGTCGCTGCGGGCCTGCCACCCGTTTATCTGCGCCCGTCCTGCGCAGAGACACGCACCGGCACAGGGTCAAAGCTGCGAATGGACGTGCCGCGATCATCATCGTCGTCATCGTCATCGTCATAGCCCATGCGCATAATGCGAATGGCAAATTGCACACCCGCGAAAACAAGCCCGTTGAAGAAGAAAATCAGGAACAGGCCCAACAGCCCGTCGCTGGAGTTGAACACCAGATGCCCCAGATTGCCGACATTCATATACAGCAAAATCGCGGTAAACACGGCGGACAAACCAAACCCGATGGCGATTTGCTGAAGATAAACCTTCACAAGTTTGGGCATTGTCGCGCCTCCTTTGCTGTTTATGGACATACGCCTTTCCCCCATAAAAGCAAGGCCCGGAACCGCGCCGGGGCCATTTGCGGCAAGATGTCGCCCGACCTGCTTGTAGGGGCGCGCGGCAGTTCCTTGGCATCGGCGGTGCGGCGGCTGGCCTGCCTGCAAACATGGCAGCTGCACCGAACGCGGGGGTGTTTCGGCACCATGCTGCGCGCTTTTGGGGGCAACAGGCGGTGCAAGGATGCTTAGAAACGTGCCCAGCACCGGGGCGCATGGGTTACTCTGCGCCCCTCTCCCCTTGCCTGCGCGGGCGCGGGCGCGAGGGGATTTCCGTCAGCAGCCCGCCCACCCCCATACGCATAATATCGGACGCGGTGACCGTTATTCCGCAGAGAACCCGCTCCAGCACCCAATCGGCCCCGTTCAACGCGGGGCTTTTGGCGCATCCGGGCAGGCCGATCACCGAGCGGCCCCGCAGATTGCCAAGGAAAAGCAGGTTGCCGGGGTCCACGGGCATTCCGAAATGATGCACATGGCCCCCCGCACGGCGCAAGGCTTCGGGTGCTGTGTCGTGCAGGTCGGATGTGGCCGATCCGGTCAGGATCAGCACAAGTGGCGCATGGGCGTCTTGCAAGGCTTGGGCCAGCGCATTGGCGTCATGATCCACCACGCGGGCGGGGTCCATGGCTACGCCCAAGCGGGCCAACCGGTCAGCGGTCACGCGTGCGCCCTTTTCGCCCGGTTCTGCCCCGCCCGCGCGGGTCAGAATTAGCGCCGCGCGCGAAATGGTGGGCCGGTGCAGCGACAGCGCATCCGTCGCGGCCCGCGCCGCATGCGCGACCGCCGCCCCTGCAACGGCATAGGGAATGATCTTGACAGTGGCGACCATGGTCCCCGCCTCGACCCGCATCAGCGGCGGCAAGGTGGCGAGCGTGATCGCCGCATCCACGGCATTGACCGCATGGATGGCATCTGCATCCAGGCCGACAAGCCCCGGCACATCCGCCACAATATTCACCCGCCCGGTGCCGACCGCGCGCAGGCTTAGGCCTGCACCGTCCCGCACCACGGCATGCGCGACAGCCAGCGCCGCGTCATCTTCGGGCATATCGCCGGGGTCGGGCCGGGCCACGACCAGGTCTGTCACGCCCGCGGCCCGCAGGCGGGCAATCTCTGGCAGGTCAAGACGGCACCCCTTGCGCAAGCGCCCATCGGGCAGCGCCAGCGAATGGGCCAGCACCGCGCCTAGGGCTTCGTCCAAGGAAACCGGGCCGAACCTCACGTCGCGCCCCGCAGCGCTAGCGTGATCTGCGCCATGACCGCCACGGCAATCTCGGACGGGCTGCGCGCGCCGATATTCAGGCCCACGGGCGCATGGATGCGCGCAAGATCGGCATCACCCAGCCCCGCCGCGCGCAAACGGTCCACCCGTTTGGCATGGGTGCGGCTGGACCCCAGACAGCCCAGATAGAATACGTCCGAGCGCAACGCCGCAATGATCGCGGGGTCATCAAGCTTGCTGTCATGGGTCAGCGTTACCACCGCTGTGCGACCATCAAGGCCAATGGCCGCAAGCGCCTCATCCGGCCAATCGCGCGCCAGCGTGACACCGGGAAAGCGCGCGTCCGAGGCGAAGGCATCGCGCGGGTCCACCACGACCGGGTCATAGCCCGCCAGCCGCGCCATGGGCACCAAGGCTTGGGCAATATGCACAGCACCCACGATCACCAGCCGCAAGGGCGGGTTGTGCAGCGTGACCATCTGCCCCGCCGCATCAGGGCCGGATTGATCGGCGCGGAACCGCGCGGCCAACCCCGGCGCGTCGGGGCCAACCAACTGGCGGTCGAATGTGTCCAGATCGGTCAGCAGCGCCATGGGTCGGCGCGCGGCGCGGGCGGCGACCAGATCGGCCAGCATGCCCGGGTGCAGCGCGGGCGCGTCCGGGCCAATCGGTTCTACCATAATGCGGATGGTGCCACCGCAGGCCAGCCCAACCTCGAAAGCGGTATCATCGGCCACGCCATAGGTCAGCACGCGCGGGCGGCCATCGGCCAGCGCCTCTATCGCCTCTAGCACCACCGCGCCTTCGACACAGCCACCAGAGACAGAGCCCATCATCGTCCCATCTTCGTGGATGGCCAGTTGCGCACCGGGTTGGCGCGGCGCGGACCCCCATGTCTGCACCACGGTCGCAAGCGCCGCACGCGCGCCCGCCTGCGCCCATGCCAGCGCGATTTCGGGAATGCTGTCGTGATCTGTCATGGCCATGGCCCCCTCGGCTTTGCCGCAGGTTGGCCGAATGTCGCGCCGCACGCCAGTAGGACAAAGGCCCTAGACCATATCGGGCCAAACGGGTGGATTTGCGCAATGACATGCAAAAGCGGAACGCCAGCGCGGGGCGCGTGGCTGCGATCCAACGCGATCGGCGCTAGCTGCGGGTGATCTTGCAGCGTTGCACGATCCGGTTCGCCTTGCGCGCGGCAGAACGCGTCACGCGTTCCCGCTCGCAACATTTGGCCGAGTCGTTGCAGATCTTCCCCAGCGCCTTCGCAGCCAAGGCCGCGATCATCGCGTTATGCGCGACTGTGGGGTCGCCATAAAGCCCGTTCAGATTGGTGTCGTCGAACATGGGTCGCCCTCTTGAAGAGAACCTGACGACCAGCCTAACACGAGAATCACCTTTTGTGGGTGATCTGGATCAAATTTCTGCCAACTGCCCCCAACGCGCGACCAGCAGCCCCAGAATGGCGGCATAGATCATCAGGCTGGCCACCAGAACGCAGACATGCCAGATCGCGTAATGGTAGCGCAGCCGCGTGGCCAGATAGAACACAACGCCCAAGGTATAGACCGCCCCGCCTGCAAGGATCAGCGCAAGGCTGGCAGGCGGCAGACTGCCCCAAAGCTGCGGCAGGATCATGACCCCGGCCCAGCCCATGCCCAGATACAGCGCCAGCCCCAGCGCGCGGAACCGCACCGGAGAGTAGAGCTTGAGCGCCACACCGGCGCAAGCCGTCAGCCAAAGCGCCGTCGCAAGGCCAATGCCGTGGCCGGGAATGAAGGTCAGCGGCGTGTAGCTGCCTGCAATTTTCAGGAAAATCGCGCTGTGGTCCAACCGTTGATACAGCCAAGCCAGCCGCGCCTCGCGCAGCAGGTTGAACAGCGCCGAAGCCCCGATCATCGCTACCAGCGCCAGCCCGTAAACACCGCAGGCCCATAGCGGGCGCACATCGCCATCTTGCCGCGCAACCACGAAGGCAATCGCCAACAGCACCGGCACGCCCAACCCCACCAGCACAAGCCCCGCAACATGAATGCCGGCATCCAGCCGGGTTTCGGCGGGCGAATAACTGTCACGATGGGCAAGCATCCAAGCCATAAACGGTCCTTTCTGGCGACAGCCTAGCCCGGAAACATGACCAGACCATGGCAGGCCAGTTGTGCGGCTGCCTTGATTTTGGCCGCAATTCCTCTTAGCCGGGTTAATAAGGCGCACGCAAAGGATACGCAGGGTCAATGACGATACATCTTCACAAGGACGATCTGCCCGATGGGCTGGACATGGGCGCGGTCGTGGCCATTGATTGCGAGGCCATGGGGCTGCATCCGCATCGTGACCGGCTTTGCGTGGTGCAATTGTCGGGCGGGGATGGCGATGCGCATCTGGTGCAGGTGTCGCTGCCCATCAAGCCCGCGCCAAACCTGTGCCGCTTGCTGGCCGATCCGGACGTGCTGAAACTGTTTCATTTCGGGCGGTTCGACATTGCGCTGCTGGCGCATAGCTATGGCGTGACCTGCGCGCCGGTCTATTGCACCAAGATCGCATCGAAATTGGTGCGCACCTATACCGACCGGCACGGGCTGAAATACCTTCTGTCCGAATTGCTGGGCGTCGATATCTCCAAGCAGCAGCAAAGCTCTGACTGGGGGGCAGAAGTGCTGAGCGACGCGCAACAGACATATGCGGCGTCTGATGTGCTGCATTTGCACCGGCTGCGCGAGGCGCTGGATGCCATGCTGGTGCGAGAGGGCCGCCGCGATCTGGCACAGGCTTGTTTCGACTTTCTGCCAACCCGTGCCACGCTGGATATTGCCGGCTGGCCCGACATCGACATTTTCGCGCATTGATGACCGCGCCGCTGCGCGAAACCCTGACGCGAGCCTTGCGTCTTGGGCTGCCGCTAAGCGCGGTGCTGCTGCTGATGACCGTATTTCTGGTATCGCGCGCGATTGACCCCAGCAGCGCCCCCGGCATTGCCGACATGGACCCTGCGGACCTGACCCGAGAGCCGCGCATTGCCACGGCGCGCTTTGCAGGTGTCACGCGCGACGGCACCGCGCTGACCATCTCGGCAGGGTCGGTGCGCTCGGGCACGCAGACCATAGAGGCCGGCCCTTTGATGCTGACCTTCCTCGACCCCGAGGGCGTGATGCGCTTTCCCGATAGCAGCAGCCTGCGCTTTGACGCCAGCCGCGCGCTTTTGGACCAGACCGAAGGCGTTCTGACCGCGCAAGGGCCGGTGATGCTGGAAAATTCCGATGGCTATGATCTGGAACTGGGCGCCTTGACGGCGCAACTGGACCAGACCCGCCTGACCGGCACCGATGGCATAAACGGAACAGCCCCGGCGGGCAGAATTCGCGCCGATGCGCTGGAACTGACGCGCAGCGGTGGCCCGGACGGTGGATACAGACTTGCCTTTACGGGTAATGTCAGGCTGTTATACAGCCCAGACTGACCGGAGGACCGACCTTGCGCACATTGGCACATATCACCCTCGTGGCGGCCTTTATGACAAGCCTTGCCCCGATGGCCGTGGCGCAGGGCACAAGCCTGTCTTTTGAAGGGCTGAACGCGGTGCGCGGCAAACCGGTCGAGGTGCGCTCGGACAAGCTGACGGTCGATAACAGCAGCGGCACAACCACGTTTTCCGGCAATGCCGTGCTGGGACAGGGCGACATGCGGCTGGCGGCGCAGACCATTACGGTGGTCTATATTCGCGGCGACGACACGCGCATTTCGCGGCTGGAAGCATCGGGCGGGGTGACCCTTGTCACTGCGGTCGAAGCGGCAGAGGCGCTTGAAGCCGTTTATGACATAGACGCAGGCACCGTGCGGATGACCGGGTCGGTGATCCTGACGCAAGGCCCCAATGTGCTGTCGGGCGACCGTCTGACGGTCAATCTGCGCAGCGGACAGGGCCAGCTTGATGGCCGCGTGCGCACCATCATCCAGACAGACCGTTAACCCGGTATGGACGGGCAATACGGGCATGACGCGCTGGAAGTGTCTCAGCTTCAGAAAAGCTATGGCAAACGGCTGATCCTGCGCGATATCTCGTTGCATGTTCACCCCGGAGAGGTGGTCGCCCTGCTTGGCCCCAATGGCAGCGGCAAGACCACCTGTTTCTATTGCATTGCCGGGATCGTGAAACACGAAGGCGGCTCTGTGCACCTGAACGGCGCAGATGCGACCGGGCTGCCGCTGTTTCGCCGCGCGCGGATGGGGCTGGGCTACCTGCCGCAGGAAATGAGCATCTTTCGCGGCCTGAGCGTGGCGCAAAACATCCTGTCAGTGCTGGAAATCCGGCTGCGTGACAAAGCCGCGCGCGCGGATGCGCTGGACCATTTGCTGACCGAATTCTCGATCACGCATCTGCGCGATGCGCCCGCCCTTGCCTTGTCAGGCGGCGAGCGGCGTCGGGTCGAGATCGCCCGCGCGCTGGCCGCCAATCCGCGCTATGTTCTGCTGGACGAGCCATTCGCAGGCGTTGACCCGATCGCGGTGGGTGAAATCCGCGCGCTGGTCGCCGATCTGAAAACGCGCGGGCTGGGGGTGCTGATTACCGACCACAATGTGCGCGAAACCCTCGCCATCGTGGACCGCGCCTATATTCTGCACGACGGTCGCGTGCTGCGCGCCGGCACACCCGCCGAAGTTGTGGCCGATGAAGACGTGCGCCGCGTCTATCTGGGCCAAGATTTCCGGTTGGACAGTCCCGATGGCTTTGACTGAGATTTTCATCCTGTCCCCAGCCATCCGTTGACAAAGCCCCCCGATCTGTCACCAAATACACAAAAAGGTCCGACGCTTCGGGGGCACTGTCGACCGCCCCAAGTTGCGCGACAGAGCAGAATGACCCAAGCGGGGTCGCGTCCGCGCGCCCCGATAACAAGAAGGAGTGGCCCATGCGCTACCAGATCAGCGGCAAGCAAATCGACATCGGAGATGCGCTGCAAACCCATGTGAAAGCGGAATTCGGCGAATTGGTTGAAAAATACCAGCAGCGCCCGACCGAAGCCGTGGTGGTGTTTTCCCGCGATGCGCATAACATGGTCTGCGAAGCCACGCTGCATCTGTCGACCGGGCTGACAGCGCAGGCGCGCGGGCAGTCCGGCGAGATTTACGCCGCCTTCGAATCATGCCGCGAAAAGCTGGACAAGCAGCTGCGCCGCTACAAGCGCCGCCTGAAAGACCACCACCGCGAGCGCACGACCCCGGTTGAGTTTGGCGGCGCGTCATCGTATGTGCTGGCCTCAAGCGATGACGAATCGGCGGATGAGCCTGACACGTTGCAACCGATCATTATTGCCGAGATGGAGACCAAGATTCCCTCCCTCTCTGCCGGGGAAGCCGTGATGCAGATGGAACTTGCCCATGCGCCCGTTCTGGTGTTTCGCAACGAACGCCATGGCGGCCTGAACGTGGTCTACCGTCGGGATGACGGCAATGTCGGCTGGGTTGACCCGCAGCAACAATAACCTACCCCGAATGACCCGCCGCGCCATGGCCTTCGGGCTTCGGCGCGGCTTTGCATTTCGCCGAACGGAGACAGCCTATGCAGATGTCACAGCTTCTGGATGCAGAGGCCCTGCGCGTGATCGGATCGGCCACCAGCAAAAAACGCCTGTTCCAAACCTTGGGAGAGATGGCGCACACGGTCTATGGTCTGAACGCAAGCGCCGTGGTCGAGGCCTTGCAGGAACGCGAAAGCCTTGGCCCCACGGGTGTCGGCCATGGCGTGGCGCTGCCCCATGCCCGGCTGGACGGGCTGGACCGGGTGCTGGGCGTGTTTCTGAAGCTGGACCGCCCGCTGGATTACGGTTCGGTCGACAAAAGCCCGGTCGATCTGGTCTTTGCACTGCTTGCCCCGCGCGATGCCGGGGTGGACCACCTGAAAGCGCTGGCGTTTGTGTCGCGCACCCTGCGCAACCCAGCGGTGTGCGAAAAACTGCGCGCTAATGACGAGCCTGCGAAATTCATCGAGATCTTGTCGAGCGAAGGCGTGACGAAGGCGGCGTGAGGGCGGATTTCCTTAATCTGACACGCGGCCAATAGTCCGCTTCACGAGACGGCACGGACGCTGGTCTCAATTTCGGAAAGTCCGCTTTGGTTGAGCGCCAATAGCTCACAGGCAACTTTGAACACAAACCCAACGTTGAAAGCTTCCGCACCACGCAGCTTCAAATGCTCTTGCTAGACCTTCGCTGTGTCAAGCATGAACGACCTCTGTTGGCTTCGCGAAGGATTTCTCACTCTGCCGCAAGCGGCGCGGTCACTGTCCAGTTAGCAAAGCCGCAATCCGGCGGCAGCCATAGCGAGCATACTGTTTCGCGAGCGCGATAATATCCACACTCAGCGCTTATTCATCGGCCTGATCACTGATCCTTGCTAATTCACAATATGAGTTTTTCACAGGGATTCTGCGAAAAAATCGAAACCCAAAAGTGTGTCAGGATTTACCGTCATCGTCGTGATCGCGACTGGTTCTCGACAGGACAGCGCCCAAAGACGCACCCATCGCTATCCCCACGACGATGCCTAAGGTGATGTTATCTATAGCATATCCGACTGCGACGCCGACTGCCAATCCGGTTCCGATCCCGATGCCCATGATCTTGTCCTTCCGAGTAACTGCTAGAAATCTGGCAAATAGCCAAAATAGCGCGTTTTAACTTGCGCAGGTTTGTTTCGCCTTTGACGAACTTTACCGCGCAATATCGCCGGGAATACCAAACGATATATCACTGGCAAGTAACCTCTTGCCGGATAACTTAAACTCGGCGGCAAACCGCGCGTCTCCTCAATGGTTGCTCTCAAAACCAAAAAGGCCGCAGCTTTCGCTGCGGCCGTTCTTGTTCCTTCGATCCGCTAAGATCAGTCGCGGTCCTTGAGCGCGGCGCCCAGGATATCGCCCAGGCTTGCGCCTGCGTCGGACGATCCGAACTGTTCCACGGCCTCTTTCTCTTCCGCGATCTCGCGCGCCTTGATCGACAGGCCCAGACGGCGGGTCTTGGCGTCGACCGAGGTCACACGCGCATCAACCTTGTCACCCACCTGGAAGCGTTCCGGGCGCTGGTCGGCACGGTCGCGGGCCAGGTCGGAGCGGCGGATGAAGGCTTTCATATCGTTATAGATGACCTCGATGCCGCCATCCTCGATAGAGGTGACTTCGCAGGTCACGATCGAGCCGCGCTTCACGCCTTCGACAGCTTCCGAGAAGTTGTCATTGGCCAGTGCCTTGATGGAGAGCGAAATGCGCTCTTTCTCGACATCGACCTCGGACACGACCGCCTGAACGATATCGCCCTTGCGGTAGTTCTGGATCGCATCCTCGCCGCGCTGGTCCCAGCTTAGGTCGGACAGGTGCACCATGCCGTCGATATCGCCCTCCAGCCCCACGAACAGACCGAATTCGGTGATGTTCTTGACCTCGCCCTCGATCTGGGTGCCGGTCGGGTTGCTTTCGGCGAACTGCTCCCACGGGTTGCGCAGAGTCTGCTTTAGGCCCAGCGACACGCGGCGCTTGGCGCTGTCGATTTCAAGCACCATGACTTCCACTTCCTGAGAGGTGGAAACGATCTTGCCGGGATGCACGTTCTTCTTGGTCCAGCTCATTTCCGAGACATGGACCAGACCTTCGACACCGGCTTCCAGTTCGACGAATGCGCCGTAATCGGTGATGTTGGTCACGCGGCCCATATGGACGGATTCCAGCGGGTAATCGCGCTCGACCGAATCCCACGGATCGGCCTGCAACTGCTTGATGCCCAGCGAAATGCGGTGCGTGTCCTTGTTGATCTTGATGACCTGCACCTTGATCGATTCGCCGATGGTGACAACCTCGGACGGGTGGTTGACGCGGCGCCATGCCATGTCGGTGACGTGCAGCAGACCGTCAACGCCGCCCAGATCCACGAATGCGCCATATTCGGTGATGTTCTTGACCACACCGTCCACGGTCTGACCTTCGGCCAGCTTGGCAATGACTTCGGCGCGCTGTTCGGCGCGGCTTTCTTCCAGGATGGCGCGGCGCGACACGACGATATTGCCGCGGCGACGGTCCATTTTCAAAATCTGGAAAGGCTGCTTCAGACCCATCAGCGGGCCTGCGTCGCGCACGGGGCGCACATCGACCTGAGAGCCGGGCAGGAAGGCCACGGCACCGCCCAGATCGACGGTGAAGCCACCCTTGACGCGCCCGAAGATCGCGCCTTCGACGCGGGATTCGTCGGCATAGGCTTTTTCCAGCTTGTCCCACGCGGCTTCGCGGCGGGCCTTGTCGCGGCTGACCACGGCTTCGCCGCGGGCATTCTCGACACGCTCCAGGAACACCTCAACCTCGTCACCAACGGCGACATTGGGGGCTTCACCCGGATTTGCGAATTCTTTCAGTTCGACGCGGCCTTCCATCTTGTAGCCGACATCGATGATGGCCTGTCCGGCCTCGATAGCGATGACCTTGCCGGTCACGACACTGCCTTCAGCGGGCGTGTCCATTTCGAGGCTCTCGTTGAGCATTGCCTCGAAGTCTTCCATGGTTGCTTTAGCGCACATTCAGATCAGTTTCCTTTGTTCATGTTGCTGGCCAGACGGTTGACTCCGCCGGTCTTGGGTTGGCACCAGTGGGGCATGATTACCACGCCGCGCGCGGAACATGAAAACACACATACAGGCCATGGCATCTGCCCGGCCCTGTTCCAGTTGCGCATAAGGCGTGAAAAGCCCCCTGATTGCGCGTGTCCATAAGGGGTCAGGGCCGTCGTGGCAAGGGTTTGAGCGCGGAATCGGCGTAATCGGCGGGGCTTTGCTACAGGTTTTGCAGAAATCCCGCGATGCGGGTGGCTTCTTCGGCCATGCCCCAAGGCGCGCGCAGCACCGCCATGCCAGACCCGATCATGCGGTGGCCGGGCCGCGCGGGCTGGAAACGCGCTTCGAAACAGGCAATCTCGGGCATTTCGGCCCGCAGGGCAGCGGTCAGCGCATCATGCGGCCCATCACGCAAAATGGGATACCACAGCACCAGAACGCCCACGTTCCACTTGCGCGCGATCTGGCCCAACACGCGGGGCAGCGTGGCGTAATCCGATTTCACCTCGTAGGACGGGTCCACCATCAGCACGCCGCGCCGGGGTGTGGGCGGGCAGATGGCGACTGCCATGTCCAGCCCGTCGCGCTTGTAAACCCGCGCGCCCTGCCCTGCCATGTTACGCGACAGGGCGTCGTATTCCTGCGGGTGCAGTTCTGCCAATGTGATTCTGTCCATCGCGCGCAGAGCATGCGCGGCAATCAGCGGAGAGCCGGGATAGGCGGCGGCGCCATGCGCCGCGCGGGTCGCCGCCAGCGCGCGGATATAGGGATGAGCTGGTGCAAACAGCGCTTGGGCACGGGTGATCCCCGCGGCTGCCTCGCCCGTCTTGACCGCTTGCGGCGCGTCAAGGTCGTATAGCCCCCGCCCGGCATGGGTTTCGATATAGCTGAGCGGTTTGTCCTTGGCGGTCATATAGGCCAGCAACCACGCCAGCAGCGCGTGTTTGTGCACATCGGCCGGGTTGCCCGCATGAAACAGGTGTTGATACGACAACATGGGGACTAACGATCCAGAGAGTCGGGGCCGACATAAGCCCCGGGATCAAGGATTTGCAAACGGCCCAAAACCAACATGCAGGGTAACAGGCGCCAGATCATGCATTCTCTGCCAGGCGCGTGGCGATCACGGCTTTCGCCGCCTCGATTGCCTGCGTGACCGTCATCTCGGTCGTGTCCAGCAAGATCGCATCCGGCGCCGCAAGTAACGGCGCATCGGCCCGTCCCATATCGCGGGCATCGCGGGCACGAACCTGCGCGAGCACGTCCGCGTAGCTGCCATCTTCGCCCGCTTCCAGCCAACGACGCCGCGCGCGCGTCTCGGCGCTGGCGGTGACAAACAGCTTTACTTCGGCTTCGGGGCAGATAACCGTGCCGATATCGCGCCCATCCAGCACCGCGCCGCCCTCGCGCCGGGCGAAATCGCGCTGAAAGGCCACAAGTGCTGCGCGCACTTCCGGCAAGACCGCCACGCGGCTTGCGGCCTCTCCTGCGGCAAGGCTGCGCAACCCGTCGCGCGCCAAATCGTCAGGCGACAGGCTGCGCGCTGCCAGAACCGGGTCGCCGCCTTTCATGCCGACGGCCCGATACAACAAACCCGTGTCGAGATGCGCAAACCCGAACTCGCGCGCGATAGCGCGAGAGATCGTGCCTTTTCCTGCGGCTGCAGGGCCGTCTATTGCAACGGTAAAGCGCATATCTGGATCGACTTTCCCAGTAAGTGCCAATCGCATAATATCGCAAAGCTTGCGGCGAAAGCAAAACTCGTAATGCCGAATTTCGCATTACAATTGAATTTAAAGTAGCAATAGTGCAGCATAGGCATGGCCGTCAACGGCAAGAATAAAACGAGCGCGCGAGACATATGCATCAAGCTATGGAAAACGGAAAAGAACTCCAAGCAGAATGTGGGACAATCCACATTGCGGATGCCATCGTGCACCCGACCCGTCTTGTCGGCTGGACGCCGGAAACTATGAGCGCGGGTATCCAAGGGCCGGACGGCCAGTTCCTGCCGCAGACGCGGCTGACGCGCGTATTCCAGGACGGATCGCGCTACGCCACGCTCGACCCTGCGCCGGTCGTCCAAGTCGCCGATTCACACGCGCGCGGGTTGTACGCTGGGATTCTCGATCATCGGTTCGGCCATTTCCTGCTGGAAAGCCTGAGCCGTCTGCACGATCGCGACCATGCCCCCGACTACCCGCTGATCTGGTCGGCCCGTGCCGATCAGGCGACGCATGGGTTTCTGCCTTGGCAGGCTGAGCTACTAAGCATTCTCGGCGTGGCAGGGCCGCATGTCTTCGTTGTGGAGCCGTGCCACGTGGGCGACCTGCGGCTTTCGGTGCCCGGCTACGTCATCCAGCACGAGTTCACCGCGCCACAGCGCAGTTTCCTCGCGAAAGTCCCATGGCGTCCAGAACCCGGACGTCGCACGTGGCTATCGCGCGGGATACAGTCACGGCGATTCCTGCCCGGCATGGCGGAATTCGAGGAGCGGCTAGCCTCTGAGGGATGGACTATAATCGCGCCCGAGACCTTGTCAGTTTCCGAACAACTGGCGATTTATGCGCGGTCCGAACGTATCGCCGGTCCCGTGGGTTCGGCTTTTCATGCGCTAATTCTAATGCGCGATGCCGAAGGTCTGCCGGTGGACCTGTTCGTCCCCGAGCCCTACGGGTCCGAAGAGCGCATGAACCAAAACTACGTCACCATCGCGCGGGCAAAAGGCTTTGCGCAAAGAACACATTTCATACCCCATGCGCAGATGATAGCCGCTCAGGGTATCAATGCCGCACGGTTCGGGTCCATGCTGTCGGATTGCCTATTCTCGGCGTGACGCGCGCTCGGATCGTGGCGTCAACCGCCCGTATGGCTCATGTGGCGGGTCATTTGCCCGTCCACGGCTTGGCGCGAATAGTCAAAATCATGGCCTTTGGGTTTGCGGCTGATCGCGGCGCGGATGGCGGCTTCCAAGGGCGCGTCACTGGCGCTGGCCCGCAAGGGCGCACGCAGGTCGGCCATGTCCTCTTGCCCAAGGCACATATACAATTCCCCGGTGCAGGTCAGCCGCACGCGGTTGCAGCTTTCGCAGAAATTATGCGTAAGCGGCGTGATAAAGCCGATTTTCTGGCCCGTTTCCTCCAGCCGGACATAGCGCGCAGGCCCGCCAGAGCGCTCTGCCAGATCGCTCAGCGTGTAGCGCTCGGCCAACCGCTTGCGCAGGTCCGACAGCGGCCAATACTGGTCCAGCCGGTCCTCGTTGCCCAGATCGCCCATGGGCATGACCTCTATCCAAGTCAGGTCCATGTCGCGGCGCGCGCAAAATTCGGTCAGGGTGAACAGCTCTGCTTCGTTAAAGCCTTTCAGTGCCACCGCGTTCAGCTTCACACGCAGCCCCGCTTCCTGCGCGGCGTCGATCCCGTCCATCACCTGTGCCAGCTTGCCCCAGCGCGTAACCTCGGCGAATTTGCGATCATCCAACGTGTCAAGCGAGATGTTGATACGCCGCACGCCGCAATCGGCAAGCTCAGCCGCGAATTTGCGCAGCTGGCTGCCATTGGTGGTCAGCGTCAGTTCTTTCAACGCGCCACTGTCCAGATGCCGCCGCATATCGCGAAAAAACGTCATGATCCCCTTGCGCACCAGCGGTTCACCCCCGGTGATGCGCAGCTTTTTCACCCCAAGCCGGATGAAGGTCGAACACATCCGGTCCAGTTCTTCCAGCGTCAACAATTCCTTCTTGGGCAGAAAGGTCATGTTCTCGGCCATGCAATAGACACATCGAAAATCGCAGCGGTCCGTCACGGACACGCGCAAATAAGAGATGGGACGGGCGAACGGGTCGATCAAAGGGGCTGTCATAGCGGGCAAACTAGCCACTGACCCGCCCCCGGACAAGAGTATATGTGATTGCCGCAACTGCACATTGGCATTAGACTGGCGCGCATGAAACTTGTTGTCCTTCTATGCTGTGCGGGTGCTATCATGGCCGGGTGCGAACTTTCGCCCTTGGGCGGCTTTGGCACAGGCACGCCGCCAGATGCGCCACGCGTCGCCGTGGCAAGCCCCGATGGCGATACGCCACGCCCCGAAGCACGCCCGGACGGGTCGCGCGACATGCCTGACACACCGGGCAACGCAGGGGCGGCAGCTTTGGGGACCACGCTGGCCAGCCTTGGCAGCCCGACCGAACAGGGCCTATGGCTGCGCACCGGGCTGGTGACACGCGTAGAACCGGGCCGCGTGGTGCGGACAGATGGCGGCGGCGCGCTGCGGGTGGAATTGCGCCCCTCTGGCGCGCCCCCCGGCGCAGGCAGTCAGTTGTCGCTGGCCGCATTCCGGGCATTGGACGTGCCGTTGACACAGCTACTGCCGCTAGAGGTCTTTGCCGAGTAGCAAGCAGGCCAGAACGCGCAGAGGTTGCCGCGCTTTACGCGCGCTGGGCAGCGCCATGCGGCTTCGCTCTTGCCCTGCCCTGCTATCGGCCCTAAGCCTTGCGCCATGAAACTGCTTTTTCTTGGCGATGTGATGGGCCGGGCGGGCCGCGCTGCACTCACCGGCTGGCTGCCGGTGCTGCGCACGGCATGGGCGCTCGATTTCGTGGTGGTCAATGGCGAGAATGCGACGGGCGGCGCGGGCCTGTCGCCCGAGCACGCCAAGGCGCTGCTTGCCGCCGGCGCGGATTGCCTGACACTGGGTGACCACGCTTTCGACCAACGCGCCATGCGCGAATACTGCGCGCAGGAACCGCGCATTATTCGGCCGCTGAACATTGCCAAATCCGGAGCGCCCGGCCATGGCGCGCATGTGTTCACCGATGCGCGCGGGCGGCGGGTGCTGGTGGCGCAGGCCTTGGGGCAGGTGTTCATGAAACAACCCTATTCCGACCCGTTTTCGGCGGTGGACCCGGTTCTGCGCGCCCACCCGCCCGGCGGCATGGTGCAGGCCAGCCTGATCGACATTCATTGCGAGGCCACATCCGAGAAGACCGCCATGGGCCATTGGTGCGACGGGCGCGCCAGTGTGGTGGTGGGCACGCATACCCATATCCCGACGGCAGATGCGCAGATTCTGCCCGGCGGCACGGCGTATCAGTCGGATGCTGGCATGTGTGGCGACTACGATTCGGTCATTGGCATGAAGAAAGACGAACCCATGCGCCGCTTCATCACCGGCATGGCGCGCACCCGGTTCGAGCCGGCCATGGGCGAGGCCACGCTCTGCGGTCTATATGTCGAAACCGACGACGCGACCGGACGCGCCACGCGCGCCCAGATGGTGCGGGCGGGCGGGCGGCTGGCCGCCTCTGGCCCCGCCTCGGTAGAACTGCCGCCCCTAGCCCAAGGCGCGGGCTGACCACGCCGGCTACCCGCGCCCGCATGTTCGGGCTGTGCGGGGCAAGCGCAGCTGGAGGGTGCCGACCTTCACAAGGATGGTGGCATTGCTGCGCCCAATGGCCGGGCACGGTGGCGTGTAAATGGGCAAAGCGGCGCGCAACCTCTCGACCTTTGCGCGGAAATTGTTACGTTACGGACATAACCGCAAGGATTTGACATGCGCAGGCCCGTTATTGGCATTATCGGCAATTCACATCTTATAAACGACGAATACCCCGCCCATGCTGGCGGCACGATGAATTCCGAAGCAATTTCGCAAGTGTCGGGTGGCATTCCGCTGCTAGTGCCTGCCGATCCGGCGCTCGTCTCGGTGAATGAATTGCTGGATGTCTGCGATGGGTTCTTGCTGACCGGCGGTCGCCCCAACGTGCACCCAGAGGAATATGGCGAAGCGGAAACCCCCGCCCATGGCGCCTTCGACCGCGCACGCGACGCCATCACCCTGCCCTTGGTGCGTGCCTGTGTCGAACGCGGCCAGCCTTTCTTGGGCGTCTGCCGGGGCTTTCAGGAAGTGAATGTCGCCATGGGCGGCACGCTTTACCCCGAAATCCGCGACCTGCCGGGGCGGATGAACCACCGCATGCCCCCCGATGGCACGCTGGAAGAGAAATTCGCCCTGCGCCATGTCGTGCGCTTTACCGACGGCGGCGTGTTCCACCGCCTGATGGGCGCACCGGAAGTGATGACCAACACGCTGCACGGCCAAGGGGTGAAACGCGAAGGCGCGCGCATTGTCATCGACGGCCACGCGCCCGATGGCACGCCAGAGGCGCTGTATGTGGACGGTGCGCCGGGCTTTACGCTGTCGGTGCAATGGCACCCCGAATGGCGCGCGGGCGATGACCCTGTGTCGCGCCCCCTGTTCGAGGCTTTCGGCCAAGCCGCTCGCGCTTGGGCCAGCGGCCTGCGCGAATGGCGACTCAGCGCCTAGACGGCGCGCGGACGGCACATGGGCGGCAGGCGCTAGACCGCGCTTAGCGCGCCGCGATTGTCTTGTAAAAACGGCAGGATCTGCGCGGCGACCTGCTCTGGCGCTTCCTCATGCAGCAAATGCCCCCAACGCGGCAACGCGACATGGCGCGCGCGCGGCATCCGCGCTGCGGCCTCTTGCGACACGCGGGGCGGCACGGCCTTGTCGCCTGCCGCCGTTATCAGAAGCGTCGGCACGGCGATCTGCGGCAAACGTTCCAGCAGCGGTTCCAACTGCCACTGGGCCATCATGCCCAAAGTGCCTTCGATATGCCGGGTGCGGCTGACAAGACGGCGGTACATCTCGACGCCCTCAGCATCCAGCGGCGAGCCCATCCCCGCCAAAAGCCGTGCCACCTGCGCGCGCGATGACGACAGTTTCGTCACCACCGCCGCCGCAAATGGCCCCGTGGCCATGGCCCGCGCCAGTTTTGGAAACAGCCAGCCTGCAAAGCCGTCAAACGGGCCAAGGGCCGCGTTGATCCCCACCACCGCACAGGGCGGGCGTGGCATGATCTCTGCCATGCGCAAGGCAACCGCCGCCCCTGCCGAATGGCCGATGATCGCCATGGGCCGCCAATCCTGATCGGCGCAAAGGCTGGTCAGATCATCGGCCATGGCATCCAGCCCCAGCCGCAGATGACCGCCCGCGCGCGTGTAGCCATGCCCCGGCAAATCGGGCATGATCAGCCGAAAACCGGGCAAATGCGGACCCAGCCGGTGAAAACTGTGCCCCGAGGCCGCCGCCCCATGCAACAACAGCACATCCGGTCCCTGCCCCATGGTCTGCACATGCCAGACATGCGGGCGACAGCGGATCATGCGCGAACGCTCGCGCAGCGGCCAATCGGCGGGCAGGTTGTCCATGGCCTAGTCCCCCAAAGCCGCGCCCAGCGTCGTCGCCATGGCGCGTGCATCGGCACGGGGCAAGGCAATCCGCGTGGCCTTCATGGTCGCGGCCAGGTCCGACAGTTGTGGTTTGGGGCGCAGGCTGGTGTCGATAACCAGCGCCGGAATGGCGCGCGCGGCAATGGCACGGGCCAACGTGGTCGCATCCTCGGCGGCTTGCGCGCGATTGGCCGTGCCATCCAGCGCGATATTGCCGCGCCCGTCGGTCAGGAAGGCCAATGTCGGCGCCATGCCACGCGCGCGGGCCTGCAAGGCGGCTTCAAAGGCCACCTGCATCGCGCCCGCCAAAGGCGTGGCACCGCCCCCCGGCAAGCCCGCCAGCCGCCGCTTGGCCTGCACAAGCGAGCGCGTGGGCGGCAACGCCAGTTCCGCCGTGTCGCCGCGAAAAGTGACAAGCGCCACATGGTCGCGCGCGGAATAGGCTTCGGCCAGCATGATCTCTACCGCGCCCTTCGCTTCGGCCAGACGGGCGACGGCGGCAGAGCCGGAGGCATCGACCACGAAGATCAGCACCCGGTCGGTGCGGTCGCGGTAGCGTTTGATGCGGATGTCATCGGGCATCAGCAAAAGCCGATCCGCCGGGGCATCGGGCCGGGCTGCGCGGCGCATGGCCTGCCACGGCGCAGCTTGGCGTAGGGTGGCGATCACATCAACCCGCGCGCCCGATCCGGGTTTGCCGGGGCGCGACGGGATGGGCCGCCCGCGCGCGAGCGACTTGCGCACCGCCCCCGCGCCGCTATTGCCCGCCCCCACGCGCGCCGCTTTCGCGGCTTGCAGCCGCGCCAGCAGGCCGGGCGGAAGCGCGGCAAAGGCCGCGTCAATCAGCAGATCGTCGGGGAGTTGCGGCTCTTGTTGCTCGCGGTCGCGCCCCTCTTCGGGGTCGTTCTCCGGTGGCTCTGGCGGGGACGGCGTGTCATCCGGCGGGGCGTCGTCGGGGGGCAGCGCACGCGCACGCTGCGCCAGTACCAGTGCCACGCCGGTTTTCAGATCATCCTCGCTCAACGCCTGCCCGCCGCGCCACGCGGCATGGGCGCGTGCCGCCATCAGCGCCAGCCACGGCGCGCGCAGGCTGTCAATGGCAAGGCCATGCGCGACGCGGGTCAATTGTTCCAACGCGTCGGGGGTCAGGGGGATATGGGCCAGCCGCGCTTGCGCCTTGGCAATGCGGGCGCGGTCCAGCGCCAGATCGGCGCTATCGGACCACCCGAACGCGTCAATATCCAGAAACAGCGCCAAGCGGTCGGCCAGGGCTTGCGGCAGGCCCTCGCCCTCTTCGGCGGCCTCGTCCAGCGCGATCAGGGTCAGCGCGGGCCGCGCATCCAAAGCCTGCCCCAGCCGCACCGACAGCCCCGGCGGGCAGCGTTCGGCCATGGTCAGGGTCAGGAACCCGTCACGTTCCAACAGCCCGGCATGGCGCTGCACGCTGTTCAGCGCCAGCGTGGCCGACAGGTCCAAACCGCCCGACAGGGCATCTTCGGGCATGAACGGGTGCAGCTTGCGCGGCTCAAGCGGGGTAATCGCGGCCAGAATGCGGTCGCGCACCGGCCCGGCGCGCCCACGCAGCCACAGCCCCCGCAGGCCCTTGGGGTCAATGGCCAGCAAGCTTAGCGCCAGCCCCACTTGCGCCCAAGGGTCGGGCGGCGGGGCTGGGCGGCGCGATCCGCTGGTATCGTCGAACGGGGTCATCTGGGCTGCGATATGCGGGGCACCCCACCGCGTATTTGGGGCCAGTTGAAGCGCAGCATCATGGCAGCACTTCGGCCAATTGCCGGGCCACGCGCGCGGTGGACCCTGCATCATCCAGCGGGTCGCGGCGCAGCCGGTGGCGCAGCGCCATGGGCGCGGCGCGGCGAATATGGTCGCGCGTGAACTCGGACGCTCCTTCATAGGCAGCCAGCGCACGCGCCGCGCGCAATAGCGTCAACTCTCCGCGCAACCCGTCAGACCCAAGCGCCAGACAAACAGAGGCCACGTCATGCAGCACGACATTGCTGGTTTGCAGCGCGGGCAAGGCGGCGCGGGCGGCAAGGATACGCTCGCGCAGGGCGGCATCCTCTGGCTGCCACTCGGCGATAAAGGCCGCATGGTCGTTTTCATAGGCATCGCGGCGGCGGATAACCTCGATCCGGGTCTCGATCTCTTTCGGGCTGGTCACTTCGACAGACAGGCCAAAACGGTCCAGAAGCTGCGGGCGGAGTTCCCCTTCTTCCGGGTTGCCGGACCCCACAAGCACAAAACGCGCGGCGTGGCGGATGGACAGCCCCTCGCGCTCGACCACGTTCTCGCCCGATTGCGCCACGTCCAGCAGCAGATCGACAATGTGGTCTTCCAGCAGGTTGACCTCATCAATATACAGGTAGCCCCGGTTCGCGCGGGCCAGAAGCCCCGCCTCGAACGCCTTTTCACCGCGCGTCAGCGCGCGTTCAATATCAAGCGCGCCCGTCACCCGATCCTCGGACACGCCCAAGGGCAGGTCCACGACCGGCGTGGGGCGTTGGACCAAGGCGGTGTCGCTGACCTGCGCCCAATCGGGGCAATCCTCTGGCCGGGCAGAGTTGCAAGGACAACCCGCAACCGCTTGAATCGGCGGCAAAAGCGCCGCCAGTGCCCGCACGGCGGTGGATTTGCCGGTGCCGCGGTCGCCAAAGACCAGAACCCCGCCGATTTTCGGGTCAATGGCGGTCAGCACCATCGCGGTTTTCATCTCGTCCTGTCCGACGATGGCAGCGAAGGGGAACGGCGTCATGCGGCCTCCTGTTGAATACTGTGGGCCAAGGGGTCATGCCCTTGCCATGTGCCGCTTGTGCCGGTCAGGCGGAACCGGGCGTAAAGCTCTTCGTTGAACCAGCCTTCATCGCGCACGGCGCGGATGGCATCTGCATGAGGACCACGGCGGGCGAAAGCGGCCATGGTGGCCGTGTCGGGCCAGACAGAGAAGGTGACTTGGTGCAACAGCGGCACCTCTCCGATGCCGATCTTGAACATGACATTCGGATCGGCGCCCACCTTGGCGGAAATATCCGGCACCCGCCCCCAAAAGCGCAGCGCGCGGGCGGGTTTGACGGTGGCGCGGGTCATGGCCGCGACGGGACCGGTTACCTCGCCCGCCGGCTGAAACGGGCGCACGCCGCCCCAATGGCCGCGCGCAGATGCGGGTTCCATAAAAATGGTGTAGCGTTCATCCGCACGCGCCGTCCAACTGGAAAAAGGTTTTTTCTCAAACCCTTCGCGTGCGGCTTTCATGCTATCCCAGACAGAAAGGATCGCCCAAACACCCCAATTCGGGCGCGGCGTGAAGCCTTCACCCGTGCCAGAGCCGCACAGCTTCCAGAAGGCAAGGCCGGGCACCCGCGGCAGCACGAAACGTGCCGCCCCCATTTGCCCCAGCACCCACAGGCGCGAAAGCGGGCTGTCAAAGCGGAACAAGCTGAGCGTAACCGTCTGCATGGGCGATTCCATCCTGCGACTTCTACGGAAGTCTGTCACAACAGATAGACAGAGTAAAGGAACAAATGTAAACCTTGATTGACACATCGGCGCGGTGTAGGCTGACCTGAATGAAAAGGCACGGGAACCGAAGATGAGTGATTCTATCGCGCCCTCGCAGGCAATCGTGATCGGGGCAGGATTGGGCGGTTTGGCCAGCGCCATGCGGCTTGGGGCCAAGGGCTATCAGGTCACGGTCATTGACAAGCTGGACCGCGTCGGCGGGCGCGGGTCATCCATCACCATGGGCGGGCACCGGTTTGACCTTGGGCCAACCATCGTGACCGTGCCGCAGGGCCTGCGCGATCTATGGGCGGCCTGCGGGCGCGATTTTGACCGCGAGGTTACGCTTAAGCCCATGAAACCGTTTTACGAAATCCGCTGGCCGGATGGGTCATCGTTTCGGCTACATGCCGACAAGGCCGCGACAGAGGCCGAGGTCGCGGCGCTGTCACCCCGCGACCTACCGGGGTTCCGCAAGTTCCTGTCAGATGCCGAGGACCGCTACTGGTTCGGCTATGAAGACCTTGGCCGCCGCCCCATGAACGAGCTGTGGGAGCTGATAAAGGTGCTGCCGCGCTTTGTTTGGCTGCGCGCGGATCGCTCCGTCTATGCCCATGCCGCCCGCCGCGTGCGTGACCCGCGCTTGCGTTTCGCGCTGTCGTTTCACCCGCTGTTTATCGGGGGCGACCCGTTTCGCGTGACATCCATGTATATCCTTGTCAGCCATCTGGAGAGCCAATTCGGCGTGCATTACGCCATGGGCGGGGTGCAGGCGATTGCCGAGGCCATGGCGCAGGTCATTCGCGACCAGGGTGGCAACATTAAGATGAACACGGAAGTTGATGAAATAACGGTGGAAAACGGGCGGGCCTCTGGCGTTCGCTTGGCCGATGGCACACAGCTTCGCGCCGATGTGACCATCTCGAACGCAGATGCCGGGCATACCTATACCCGCCTGCTGCGCAATCGCACGCGCCGCCGCTGGACCGATGCCAAGGTCAAGCGCCAGCGCTGGTCGATGGGCCTGTTCGTGTGGTATTTCGGCACGCGGGGCACAGCGGATATGTGGCCCGATGTGGGGCATCACACCATTGTCGTCGGGCCGCGCTACCGCGAGCATATCAAGGATATCTTCATTCGCGGCAGGCTGGCCGAAGATATGAGCCTGTATGTCCACCGCCCATCCGTCACCGACCCGTCGGTTGCCCCGGACGGGGATGACACGTTCTATGTGCTAAGCCCCGTGCCGCATCTGGGCCATGACAACGGGGTGGATTGGGCCACCGAAGCGGAACCCTACCGCCAAAAAATGCTGGCCATGCTGGAAGAGCGTCTGCTGCCCGGCCTGACCGACCGCGTGTCCGAGAGCCTTGTCTTCACGCCCGAAACCTTTCGCGATCGCTATCTGTCGCCGCTGGGCGCGGGCTTTTCCATCGAACCGCGCATCCTGCAAAGCGCCTATTTCCGCCCGCATAACGTGTCCGAAGAACTGCCGGGCCTCTACTTGGCGGGTGCAGGCACCCATCCCGGCGCGGGCGTGCCCGGCGTGATCGGCACCGCAGAGGTGATGGGCCAGCTTGTGCCGGACGCGCCGCGCCCGATGGCCCCGCCTTTGCCCATGGCCGCAGAATGAGCGCCGAAAGCGATCTGGCCGAATGCCGCGCGGCGATCCGCACGGGCTCGCTGTCGTTTCATGCGGCGTCGAAACTGCTGCCCGCGAAGGTGCGCGACCCGTCGCTGGTGCTGTACGCCTTTTGTCGGCTGGCCGATGACGCGGTGGATGAGGGAAAAGCCCCCGTTCAAGCCGTGCTGCACTTGCAAGAGCGGCTGGACCGCGCCTATGCGGGCCAGCCGTTCAACGCGCCGATCGACCGCTGTTTCACCCGCATGATCGAAGCGCATGCCCTGCCCCGCGCCCTGCCTGACGCGCTGCTGGAAGGGCTGGCATGGGATGCGCAAGAGCGCCAGTATCATAGTTTGTCGGACGTGCTAGCCTATTCCGCCCGCGTGGCCGCAGTCGTCGGCGTCATGATGTGCGTGCTCATGGGGGTGCGCGACCGGCACCGGTTGGCCCGCGCCTGCGATCTGGGGCTGGCCATGCAACTAACCAATATCGCCCGCGATGTGGGCGCAGATGCTGCACTGGGCCGCATCTATCTGCCGCGCGACTGGTTTGCCGCAGCCGGTGTGAATGCGCAGACCTTTCTGCAACGCCCCACGGCCACGCCCGAAATCCGCGCCATGACCGCGCGCCTGCTTCAGCAGGCCGACCGCCTGTATTTGCGCGCTGAGCCCGGAATTGCCGATCTGCCGCTGGCCTGTCGCCCCGGCATTTTCGCCGCGCGCCATATCTATGCAGGCATTGGCAGGGCCGTGCGTGCGCGCGGATACGACAGTGTCACGGGTCGCGCGCATACGGGCCGCGCGCGCAAACTGGGCTGGCTGGCGCTGTCGGGCCTGCGCGCGGGCCTTAGCACCATCCAGCCGCGCATGGCGACGCTTTATGCCGTGCCCGCCCCCGAAGTGGCCTTTCTGGTCGATGCCGCAGCAGGGCACGCACCGGCCAGCCGCTCTGACACGCTGATCGACGCCTTGACCCGCCTGCGCGCGCAAGACCTGCAACGCCGCAATGCGCAAATCGGTCTGGACCAGCGCAGCGCCTGACATAAATGTCGCCCAAATACCGAGCAAAGAGCGCGCGCCCGCAAGGGCGCCCAAGATAAGTCTTGCCCCCGCAAGGGGGCGCAGTTAGGTCAAACCCACTTGGCCGGAAAAGGTGCGCGTATGGATTGGATGCTGTTTCTGACCTTTCTTGCGGCTTGCGGGGCCGCAGGGGCCACCGGGGCAATGTTCGAGCCGGGCAAATGGTATGAGAACCTTGACAAACCCGTCTGGACGCCGCCGGGATTGGTATTTCCCATCGTTTGGCTGTCGCTCTATGTCGCCATGTCCTATGCCGCAATGCGCGTGGCGCAGGTCGATGGGTCGCAACAGGCGCTGGCTTTCTGGGCTATGCAGATCGCGTTCAACACCCTGTGGTCGCCGGTGTTTTTCGGGCTGCGGCGGATGCGCGCGGCAATGGTCATTCTAAGCTGTCTTTGGGTCGCAGTGGCGCTGACCCTTGTCAGCTTCTACCTGCTTGACCCGCTTGCAGGTTACCTGATCGCGCCTTATCTGCTTTGGGTCACGATCGCGGGGGCGCTGAATTTCTCTGTCTGGCAGCGCAACCCGCAATTTGCCTAAGGCAATCTGGCGAAACCCTTGGGACCGGCCTTGCGCAAGGCCGCAGGCAGCCCAAGCTAGTGGTGCAGCGTTGCCCCTGCCATTTCCTGCGCGCGGTCTGCCCCGAAAATCTGCGCGGCATGGTCGCGTAGGTAAATCCGCAGCCAAGGCGTAAACCGCTCTGGCACCCGTTCGATCACGGCATTCAAAGATGACAGGTTGATCCAGTCAATATCGCACACCTCTTCGGGGTTGGGCGCAATGGTCAGGTCTGGCATGGCGCGCGCGGTATAGACCTGCACCAGTTCATGCTCGACCAGCCCGCCACCGACATCGGCGCGGTATTCAATTTCGGCCACATGGCGCAGATGCAGCCCGGTGATGCCCATTTCTTCGTCCAGTCGCCGGTTGGCGCAGACCAGATCGGACTCGCCCCAATGCGGATGGGTGCAGCATGTATTCGTCCACAGCCCCGGCGTGTGGTATTTCTGCACGGCACGGCGTTGCAACAGAACCCTGTCGCCTTCTGTCACAAAGACGCTGATCGCCTTGTGTTTCAGCCCACGGCGATGCACGTCCAGCTTGTCGAGCGGGCGCAAAACCCCGTCTTCCCATGCGGGGATCAGCCAGCTCATGTGAAATTGGGGCGCACAAGCCCGGTCAGGTGCAGCAGGTTCTTGATGCCGATTTTCACATGGGCCAGCGGTCGGGCCGCGACAAGTTTCTTGTTCATATAAGCCTCGAATGTCAGGCGCTGCACATCGATATCGTGGCACAGGCTGACGAAGCGCTCGCGCCGATCATCCGATTTGTAATAAGCGTCCTGCATGGAGCGCAACACCTTGAACACTGTTTTATGCTCGCGCATGAACAGCTTGCGCGCCAGGGCCAGATCCTTGGGCTTGCCGGATGCCAGCGCCGCTTGCGCCGCGGTCGCGGCCACGCGCCCGCCGACCATGGCGTAATAAATCCCCTCGCCCGAAGAGGGTGCAACCACCCCCGCCGCATCGCCCGCCAGCACCACGTCGCGGCCATTGTCCCAACGGTCCATAGGGTGCAGCGGAATGGGTGCGCCTTCGCGGCGGATGGTTTCGCAGCCCGTCAGCCCCGACATGGCACGCAGATCGGCGGTGGCGGCTTTCAGGTCCGCTTCGGGCTTTTCGGTGCCCATGCCGACAGAGCAGCTTTTGCCATGCGGAAAAACCCAGCCGTAGAAATCGGGTGAAATACGGCCATCATAGATCACGTCGCAGCGGTCGGGGTTGTAGCTGTCATTGGCAGGCGGTGCCTTTATGATCTCATGATAGGCAATCACATAGGGGATCTTGTCGCCCCCCGGCACTTCGGCGCGGGCCACGTTGGAGCGCGCGCCATCCGCGCCGATGACCAGCTTGGTCAGGCTGCGGCGCTCTTCCTTTGTGGCCTTGTCGCGCCAGACGACATGGGTGCCCGCCGCATCCCGTTCAATCCGCAGAAAGGTGCCGGTCAGGCGCTCTGCCCCATGCTCGGCGGCGCGGGCGCGCAGGAATTCGTCAAAATGCTCGCGGTCAACCATGCCCACAAAACCGTTCTCGATGGGAATATCCACCGCCCGCCCGGTGGGCGAAATCATCCGCGCCGTGGTGATCTGGGCGACGACCTGAGACATGGGAATGTCGAAATCCGCAATCGCGCGTGGCGGAATGGCCCCGCCGCAAGGCTTGATCCGCCCGGCCCGGTCCAACAGCGCGACCTTGTGCCCGGCGCGCGCCAGATCATCGGCGGCAGTTGCGCCCGAAGGGCCACCGCCCACAACGAAAACATCAAAGGTCATAGGTTATTCCCCCGGAACCAGCGCGGCGTTCTCTCGCGCTGTCATGATGCGCGCAGCCAGACTGGCCGACGCGACGAATAGGATGGCTTGGAATAGAAACACGGCAGCAAAAGCATCTGCCACGGGCATCAACGCGCGGGCGACATCCACCAGCGCAGCACCTGTCAGCCCGCCAAAACCCGCCGCGATGGCTTGGGACGCGCCCCACAGGCCCACACGCGCACCTTCGCGCTTGTCCGCGCCCTCGCCCGCAAGCTGCATCATCGACCCGATGGCCGCGACCGCGAACATACCGTTGAAGAACCCCAGTGTGACAACCAGCGGCACAAGCGGCAAGGCCCAAGTGCTGGCCCCGGCAATCGCGACCAGCGCCACGGCAGAGCCGCCACAGCCCGCCACAACCCATGCCCGCAGGCTGCCAAGCCGAAAGCCCGTGGCCGCCACGCCCACCAGCACCATGCCAAGGAACACGCCACCATTTTGCGCCCCCGACATGGATGTGGATTGGCCGGGCGTGAAGTTGAATACAAGGCCCGCATAAGGCTCTAGGATAAGTTCCTGCATGAAATAGGCAGTCATGGACAGGAAAACGAAAAAGGTGAAGTTGCGCGCGGCGCGGTCGGCCCAGATATCGCGCATCCCGTCGCGAAAGCTTTGCGCGGGGGGTGCCGGGCGCGCGATGACGCGGCGTTCTATGCCCCAGACGGCCAGAATGGTCACGGCGACCGCGCCGGTGCAGATGACCGAAACAACCATAAGCAGCCGCGCGTGGCTATAGGGGTCCAGAAAACTGCCCGCCGTGATCGCCGTCAGCGCGATGCCCGCGATCATCATCAGCCATGTGATCGTTGCCGCCGCCGGGCGGCGGCGTTCGGCGGTCGCGGTCGCCAACAGCGCCAGAAGCGAGGTGCCGGACGCGCCAACGCCAAGGCCGATCACGATATAAGCCACGACCGAAACAGCCAGACCAAGGGCGAGGTTGCTTTCCAGCAGCGGAATGGCCAGCGTCGCACCCACACCGCCCAACGCCAGCAGCGCCATGCCCGCGATAATCCAGCGGGTGCGGTTGCCGCCCTGGTCGGCCAAGTGGCCCCATTGCGGGCGGGTGATCTGCACGCCGTAATGCAACGCAACCAGCGCACCGGGCAGAACCACGGGCAGCGCCAGTTCGACCACCATCAAGCGGTTGAGGGTAGAGGTCATCAGAACGACGATCGCCCCAAGCGCGGCCTGCACCAGACCAAGGCGGAAAATCTGTAGCCAAGACAATGTCATGCAGGCAGTCCTTGAAGTGCGAACGCGGCCACCATCATGCCCAGAACATAAGGGCCAACGCCGGTGCCGTTGAACCATGGGGCCAGTTTTGCGGGGTCCGTCCGCCAGCGCCCCAGCGCCCAGATCTGCACGCCGATGCCAACGGCTATGGCGGCTGCGTGCAATGGCTTGCCCCAGATCACCAGCAGACAGACGACAACCAGTTGCGCCAGCACCATCACCGTGCCCGCGACCGTCGCGGCATTGACCGGGCCAAGCGTGACCGGCAAAGAGCGCAGGCCCATTTGGCGGTCGCCCTCGATTGCCTTGAAATCATTGATCGTCATAATCCCATGCGCGCCCAGACCATAGAGCACGGCAATCGCCACGATCTCGAACCGCGGCGCGCCTGCGGCGATGACGGCCGCGCCGGTGAACCATGGCAAGGCTTCGTAGCTCAGGCCGACAAGCCCCGGCCCCCACCAGCCCGAGCGTTTCGCGCGGATGGGTTCGACCGAATAGGCCCAAGCGGCCAGCACGCCCACCACGGTCGCGCCAAAACCCCACGGCCCCAGCAACCAGCCAACGCCCAGCGACAGCACACTCATCGCCAGCGCGATATACAGCCCCCAGCGGCCCGGAATACGGCCCGAGGGGATGGGCCGATGGGGTTCATTGATCGCATCGACATGCCGGTCACACCAATCATTGGCGGCCTGAGACATGCCACACACGATGGGACCAGCCAGAAGCACCCCCAAGACCACCAAGGCCCAGCTATCAGGCCAGACGCCGACAGAGATGACGCCACATAGATAGGCCCACATGGGCGGAAACCATGTGATGGGCTTTATCAGCTCCAACATGGCGGCGGGGTGCGGCAGCCGCGCTTGTATACTATCGCTTACGGTCATCTGTAAATCTTGCCTGTCAACCTTGAGTCGCGCAAGTGTAAAGTTGGATTGACAGATGCTTTTAGCGGGGCGCGATCCTGAAAATGCAGGCAGGCGCGCCCATGGCGGTGCAATCTTCTTCCACAACCTGCACATCGGGCCAGACCAACGCGCCGAACAGGCGTTCGAACACCGCAGCGTGCCAATCGCAGATGGGATGATCGGACGGGCCAATCGCCAAGGGGTTGTTGCGGATTTCCACCCGCAACGGCCCATAGCCCAGCACCCGGAACACGCCCGACCCGGCAAAGGTCCAGGCGTGTTTCGTGATAGCCATGGCCAGCAAGCGCGCACCAAATGCGCTTGGCAAGGCGCGGATCAGCCATTGCGCGAGCTTTGGAATGCGGTGGGCCAAAATATAATCGCCCGTCGCCAACCCCGCCGCGCGCTGAATCGCGGGGGCGCGGTCGGGCAGGAACAGGCGCACCGCATGGTGCAGGCGCGCGACATCTTCCTCTGGCAACATGCCAGCATGCGGGGGCGGTTCTGCGACGCCCGCGCGGTGCAACAATGCGCCGCGCAGGGCTTCGCCGATGGCGGCATCCAACACAGGCAAATGCTGCAAGATCGCATTCGGCCCGATCCGTGCCCTATCTGGTGCAAGGGCAGACATGGCCGATTACTCTGCCGGTTCTGTGCGGGTGGCGGTTGCGCCATTGGGCATCTTGAAGCTGCGCGCCCCGTCCATCTGCTGCGCCCCGCCGCCGCAGGCCTTGGCGGCGTTGCGCTCGACCGCCCGCGCTTTGCCTTGGGCGCGCAGCGCGTCGCGGCGTTCCTGCGCCTTGCGCTTCTTGTCGGCGTGATCTTCCCAATCGGCCATTTGCGCATCGGCAATGGTGCGGGTCATGTCGAAGCCGAACTCGATATCATCGCGCGATTTCATCGTGAAATAATCGGTCTTGCCCAGATCGTAGAACTGGCGCTGCACGCCCGCTTTCAGAAAGGCTTTCAGACAACCCAGCAAATATTTGCGCCGGTAGCCGGTGCCGCGCCACGGGTAATGGAACAGCGCCTTTTTCATGTAGAAGCGGCGGTAATTCTTCAGCACCCCTTCCAGCAGTGCGCCGCGCGTCATGGCGGCGGGCTTCATGATGGGGGTCACGAAATTATACTTGGAATAGTCGAACACCTCGACCTGATCGCGCAGTTCTTGGAACAGCGGCGTGAAGGGCCAAGGCGTATACATCGCCCAATTGGCCAAGTCTGGCTGCCAATCCCACGCCATTTGGTAGGTTTCTTCCAGCGTTTCGGGGGTTTCATTGTCCAAACCCACGATGAATTGCGCTTCCACGAAAATATCGGCCTCGCGCAGCAGGCGAATGGCTTCTTTATTCTCGGCGACGGTGGTTTCCTTGTTGAACACATCCAGCTTCATCTGCGCGGCGGCCTCTGTGCCCAAAGACACATGCACCAGCCCCGCCTTGCGGTAGAAGCCCAGCAAATCCTTGTCGCGCATGATATCAGTCACGCGGGTATTGATACCCCATTGAATCCGCTCTGGCAGGCCGCGGGCGATCAATTCCTCGCAGAATTCGACGAATTTCTTCTTGTTGATGGATGGCTCTTCATCGGCGAGGATGAAGAAACCCACTCCGTGGTTTTCGACCAGATCCTCAATCTCATCCACGACCTTTTTCGGGTCGCGCACGCGGTAATCGCGCCAGAATTTCCACTGGCTACAGAAGGAACAGGTGAAGGGGCAGCCCCGCGCCATATTGGGAATGGCCACTTTGCGGTTCAGCGGGATATAGATGTATTTATCCCATTCCAGAATGGACCAGTCGGGTTTGATCCCGTCCAGATCCTTGACCGTGGGGGCGGCTTGGGTGGCGGTGATTTCACCGTCATCGACAAAGGCCAAACCCTTGATCTTGTGGCGGTCTGCGGGCCAGCGCCCCTCTGCCATGGCCTGCATCAGGGCGACGATGATCTCTTCACCCTCGCCGCGCACGATAACGTCGATCCAAGGCGCTTCCGACAGAACCTGCCGGAACATGAAAGTGGCATGAATGCCGCCCAGAACGGTGCGGGCATCAGGGCACACATCTTTCGCGATGCGCAGGCATTCTTCGGCTTCATAGATGGAGGGGGTGATCGCGGTGGCACCCACCACATCGGGCTGGAGTTCCGCCAGCTTGGCGCGCAATTCATCCGGGCCGACATGGTTGGTCATCGCGTCGATGAAATGGATGTCGTCAAAGCCGTTATTCTTCAGCGCCCCGGTCAGATAGGCCACCCAAGCGGGCGGCCAGTTCCCGGCAATCTCGGCGCCGCCGGAATGGTAGTTCGGGTGGATGAAAACGATCCGCATGTGACGACTCCCCTATATGTAAGCATAGGTTTACACATAGGGTGACAAGATGAATTGACACAGATCAAGATAGGCGCGGTTCGGGCGGAAAAAACGCCTCAATCCTCATCGCGCGACAGCATGTCGTATTTGCGCAGCTTCAGATAAAGCGACTGGCGCGACAGGCCCAGCATTTCGGCGGCGGCCACGCGGTTGTTGCGCGTCAGCTCGATGGCGGTTTCGATGCAGATTCTCTCGATCACGTTGGTGGTTTCGGCCACGATGTCTTTCAGCGTGCTGGAGCCGACAAGTTCCATCACGCCGCGCATATCGGCATCTTGCGCGCCCGCATCGCCGCGCCGGGCCGCCGCGTTAGAGGCATTGCGGATCACCAGCGCCAGAACCGGCGTCAAGCGGTCATCCAGCCATGTGGCCGAAATTTCGGCGGCCACGGTGGCGTCAAAATCGGTCTTCAGCTTGGTGGAATACATGCGCAACTGGCCCGCGCGCTGCGCGTTCTCCAACAGCACTTTCAGGTCCACAACGCCACGCGCCAAGAAATCCGCGACAGAACGCCCCTGAACCGCGCTGGGGTTCGACACGTCGGTCAGGTTCAGGAAGGTTTCGTTGGCGGCCAGAATATTGCCGTCGCGGTCGGTGAACACAATGGCATCCGGGCCGCGATAGAACAACTGGCGCAGGTTCGCCACCAGCTTGCCATCGGCAACCGACCCCAATTCCGGGTCGCTCAGCCGCACAAGAACAAGCTGTTCGCCCGCCGCGCGGAACAGTTTGGACGACAGCAAAAGCTGGCGCTGCGAGATTTTCAGTTCCACCTCTATCGGGCTGGGCGCATCCATCGCCAGCGGCGAGGTCAGCGCCGACATCAACTCTCCGCGCCGCCGCCCGTTGAACCGTTCGGAAAAGGGGGTATCCAGCAGATCGGCCCGCGAGGCACCGAATAACGACGCCGCGTTATGGTTCAGGTCCACGATCGCCCCGGTTGTCGCCGACACCAGCGCCACCGCGTCAGATGTGAAATCCATCAGCAGCCGGTAGCGGGTGTCCAATTCGCGTTGCGATTCGTAATCCTGCTCCAGCGCGATTTGCGCATTCATAAGCTGTTGCTGCATTTCCATGACCGGGCGCTGGTCTTGTCCCAGCAGCAGCACTTCTTCGCTTTGGGCGACCCAATGCATGGCATAGCGCACCGGCACGCCGCCGCTGCCCACGCCCTTATGCACCAGTTCGACCCAGCGGAAAGGCGACGCCTCTCCGGTCTTGGCCCGCTCGGCCAGATCCGCGCAGCGCGCGCGGAACCGGTCGGCGGAATCGCCGTCCAAAGATGCCGAAAACTCTTGCCCGACCCAAGCTTTCACAACCCCTGCAAAGCCGGAATCGGGCTTGGCAACGGCGGCGCGCACCCGTCCGTCATGCCCGACCACAATCGACACATCGGACAGTGTTGCCACCACAGAGGTGACGACCGGGTCCCTTAGGATAGGGACCGCGCCGTCCGACTGAAAATTGGCACCATCATTCGACACGTGCGACTTGCTCCCTTACAGGGTTCACCGGAGGTAAACCTAAGCTTGACGTCCCGCCTACTCGGCGGCCTGCGCCCTTTTGTTAAAGCCGCATACCGCAAGTGCCTTGGTCACATCACACGTCGCCAAGTCGGCCCCGACATGGCTGGCCAAAGACTTTAAATCCATGTCTTTCTGCAACTCTTTCAATATACCGCCACCTAAGACTATCGGCAGATCACTCACCGGCAACCTACGAATTTTCTTCACCAATTCGATACAAGACGCAAGGCAAGAACGGTTTGACGCAGAGACAAAAACCGCATTGAAGCGGCTATTTTGCAATTGTTGCTCTAAAAATGACGGCGTCGGCACAAGACAGACGCGAACGGACACCCCGACACGCCGCATCTGGTTCGCGGCCACCATGGCGCCAAGGGTATGCTGCTCGCCGCCGGGCATCAGCAGCAGGACACGCGGGCCATGCGGATCGCCGATACTGTCCGACACCCAGGCCCGCCCCAATTCGCGCAACAGCGCCTGTAGGCGCGACATGCGCAGCGTGGCTTGCAGAATATCCAGATCGCCCTCGTGCCAGTCATTGCCGATCCGGCTGATGGCGGCGGGGAAGTATATGTCGATAATCTGTTCGGCCGCGATGCCGAAGCGCTTCATCTCGGTATACAGGCGACCCAGCGGTTCGGTATCGCCATTCACGGCGTGACGCAGCAGCAAAGCCAGAACGTCCTCTTGCGGCACACCGGTCGCGATGGGCGTGTTGCGTTGCAACTCCGACACGACGCGCAGCGCGAACTGTGTCAATGCACCACCCGATGCGCCTCTGTCTCGCTGATCTGTCTGGCCGTGATACTCCACATCGCCCTCACAGGTTGCGCCGGGCGCGGGTTCGCTCATCGAACAGCCCAGAGCAATTTTCAGCTTCAAGTTTCGCAGTTGGCCAAAAGAATGTCAAAAGAAACTTACACCAAATTCGGTAGCATCGCAAAAGCCATCGGAAATCCATAGCTTCGCTACAGTAAAACTTGGGCTTTGCTTAGAATATAACCCCATATGCTGGAATTTCGGACGCCTGCCAAGCAGCCCTAAGGATTGTAAGTTTTAATTGACACTTTGCCATTCAGGGCAGTAACATCATGACAAGGAATCGAGAAGGGAACGCCAAATGGGCGGGACGAGGACCCACAAACCGCTTTACACCGCAGAGCAGCGCGCCCGCCGCGACGCCTCGCGCTGGACGCTGGTGCAAGGCATTCTGGCCCCGCTGCAACTGGTGATTTGCCTTATCTCTGCCGCGCTGGTGATCCGCTATTTGATGACGGGCGACGGCTACACCGCGGCGACCATCTCGGTCGTGGTCAAGACCGCAGCCCTTTACACCATCATGGTCACCGGCGCGATCTGGGAGAAAGAGGTCTTCGGCCAATACCTGTTCGCCGAAAGCTTCTTTTGGGAAGATGTCGTCAGCTTTGGCGTGATCGCGCTGCATACCATTTACATTGTCGCGCTGTTCGCAGGTTCCATGGGGCCGACCAGCCTGATGATCCTCGCGCTCGTGGCCTATATCGCCTATTTCATCAATGCCGGGCAGTTTCTGTGGAAATTGCGCATGGCGCGGATGGGCGGCACGTTAGAGGTGCCCGCATGAACGCCCCCCTGAATACCGGCTGCCGCGACACCCCGGTTCTGCGCGAACGCGGCCAGCGCGAGGTGTTTTGCGGCCTGACCGGCATTATCTGGCTACACCGCAAAATGCAGGACGCCTTCTTTCTGGTCGTCGGGTCGCGCACCTGCGCCCATTTGCTGCAATCGGCAGCAGGGGTGATGATCTTTGCCGAACCCCGCTTCGGCACCGCCATTCTGGAAGAAAAAGACCTAGCGGGCATGGCCGATGCCAATGCAGAGCTTGACCGCGAAGTGGCCCGCCTGCTGGCGCGCCGCCCCGACATCAAGCAGTTGTTCCTGGTCGGATCTTGCCCGTCCGAAGTTATCAAGCTGGACCTGAGCCGCGCCGCCGAACGTCTGACCGCGCAGCACGGGCCTTCGGTCCGGGTGCTGAACTATTCGGGCTCGGGCATTGAAACCACCTTTACCGAGGGTGAGGATGCCTGCCTTGCAGCGCTCGTGCCCTCGCTGCCCAAGACGCAGGCGCGTGAATTGCTGCTGGTGGGCGCCCTGCCCGATGTGGTCGAAGATCAGGCGCTGGCCCTTCTGGCCCAGATCGGCATCTCGCCGGTGCGCTGCCTGCCCGCCCGCCGCGCGGAAGCGATGCCCAGCATCGGCCCGAACACGGTTTATGCGCTGACCCAGCCTTTCGCGGGCGAAACCCACGCAGCCCTTCAGCGCCGGGGTGCCAAGCGCATCGCCGCGCCCTTCCCTTTTGGCGCCGAAGGCAGCACGCTTTGGCTGAAAGCTGTCGCCGCCGAATTCGGCATCGCGCCCGAACATGTTGACCAAGTTGTGGCCGCCCCCCGTGCCCGCGCCGAAAAAGCCATCGCGGCGGCTGCGACCACGCTGCGCGGCAAACGCGTTTTCTTCATGCCAGACAGCCAGTTGGAACTGCCACTCGCGCGTTTCCTGACCCGCGAATGCGGCATGGAAGCGGTGGAAATCTCCACCCCCTATCTGCATGCCGATCTGCACGGCCCGGAACTGGACCTGATCGCCCAAGGCCCGGTCATTTCCGAAGGCCAAGACGTGGACCTGCAACTCGACCGCGTGCGCGCTGCGCGCCCGGACCTGACCGTGTGCGGTCTGGGCCTTGCCAACCCGTTAGAGGCAGAGGGGTTGGCCACCAAATGGGCCATCGAACTCGTCTTCACGCCGGTGCATTTCTACGAACAGGCAGGCGATCTGGCGTCGCTTTTCGCCCGCCCGTTGCGCCGCCGCGCGCTTCTCGCGCGCCAGCATCCCAACCGTCTGGAGGCCGCTGAATGACCGCCTCTTTCATCCTTGCAAAAATATCCCGGGGTCCGGGGCAGCGCCCCGGAGATCAGCTATGAAGCTCGCCGTCTGGACATATGAAGGCCCGCCCCATGTTGGCGCGATGCGCGTCGCCACCGGCATGCGCGACATGCATATGGTGCTGCACGCCCCGCAGGGCGACACCTATGCCGATCTTTTGTTCACCATGATCGAACGGCGCAACCACCGCCCGCCTGTCAGCTACACCACCTTTCAGGCGCGCGATCTGGGCGCCGATACGGCAGGTCTGTTCAAATCCGCCTGCCAAGATGCCTATGACCGCTTCCAGCCCGAAGCGCTGATCGTCGCCGCGTCCTGCACCGCTGAACTGATCCAGGATGATCCCGGCGGTCTGGCCGAAACCATGGGCCTGCCGGTGCCCGCGATTGCGCTGGAATTGCCCAGCTACCAGCGCAAGGAAAATTTCGGCTGCGACGAGGCGTTCTTGCAAATCTGCCGCGCCCTCGCCGCGCCCATGGCCCGCACCGACCGCGTGACCTGCAACATCCTTGGACCCACCGCCTTGGGCTTCCGTCACCGCGATGATCTGGCCGAAATTACCGGCCTGCTGTCGGAAATGGGCATAGAGGTGAACGTGGCGGCCCCTATGGGCGCGTCGCCTGCGGACATCAAGCGCATGGGGGCCGCGCATTTCAACGTGCTGCTTTACCCGGAAACCGCCGAATCCGCCGCGCGCTGGCTGGAAAAGGAACACGGCCAGCCGTTTACGAAAACCATCCCCATCGGCGCAAACGCCACCCGCGCCTTTATCGACGAAGTGCGCGCGCTGTCGGGCAGCACCCTGCAGGTGGACGAAACCCGCCTGCGCCAGCCTTGGTGGGCAGCAAGCGTGGACAGCACCTATCTGACCGGCAAGCGCGTGTTCCTGTTTGGCGATGGCACGCATGTCATGGCCGCCGCCAAGGTCGCCCGTGATGAAATGGGCTTCGAGGTTTGCGGCATGGGCTGCTACAACCGCGAACAGGCGCGGCCCCTGCGCGCGCTGGCCCGCGAATTCGGGCTAGAGGCGCTGATCACCGATGATTATCTCGATGTCGAAGCCGCGATCGAGGCCGCCGCGCCCGAGATGATCTTGGGCACCCAGATGGAACGCCATATCGGCAAGCGTCTGGGCATTCCCTGCGCGGTCATCTCCGCGCCTGTGCATGTGCAGGATTTCCCCGCCCGCTACGCGCCCCAGATGGGGTTCGAGGGCGCGAATGTGCTGTTTGACACATGGGTGCATCCGCTGGTCATGGGGCTGGAAGAGCACCTATTGCACATGTTCCGCGAGGATTTCGAATTCCACGACGACGCAGGCCCTTCGCACCATGGCGGCCACGCACCACGGGCAGAGGCCAGCGCGCCCGCCGCACCTGCGGCCGCGGCGGGCGGGGGCTCGATGCCCCCGGCGGACGCCCCCCCTTCACAGGTCAGCGCCGCGCATCAGAACGTGGTTTGGCTGTCCTGTGCCGAACGCGAGTTGAAGAAAATCCCCTTTTTCGTGCGCGGCAAGGCGCGGCGCAATACCGAGGCCTTCGCCACCGAAAAAGGCCTGCACGAGATTTCGGTCGACACGCTTTATGAAGCGAAGGCGCATTATGCTCGATAGTCAGCACATCCAGCCCAAGCCTTACCGCTTTGTCGTCGTCACGCTCGACGCGCATGCGGCCGGCCCTGCCGAACGCGTCCTGCCGCGCTTGCAGGCCGATTTTCCGGGGCTGGACGTCTCGATCCATGCCGCTGCGGAATTCGCCGAGAACCCCGAAGCGCTGGCCCGCGCCAAGGCCGCGATCAACGCCGCCGATATTGTCTGCGCGAACCTGTTGTTCATAGAAGAACATGTGCAAGCCTGCCTGCCCGAAATGCAGGCCGCGCGTGCGCGCTGCGATGCGTTCGTCGGCGTCATTTCCGACCCCCAGATCGTGAAGCTGACCAAGATGGGCGATCTGGACATGGCCAAGCCCGCCACGGGCATCGCCAAGATCATGAAAAAACTGCGCGGGGGCGGCGACAAATCGAAACCCGCCTCTGGCGCGAAACAGATGAGCATGCTGCGCCGCCTGCCCAAGATTTTGCGGTATATCCCCGGCAAGGCGCAGGATTTGCGCGCTTGGTTCCTGTCCATGCAATATTGGCTGGGCGGGTCCGACGACAATATCGAATCCATGATGCGCTTCCTGATCGGGCGCTATTCGGGCCGCGCCGATTGGGCGCAGGTCAAAGCCGCCGCGCCCATCGACTACCCAGAGGTCGGGCTTTATCACCCCGACCTTCCCGACCGCATTACCACCAACCCCGACGACCTGCCGCGCCCGGCGCAGTCGGTTGGCACCGTGGGCGTGCTGCTGATGCGCTCTTACGTGCTGGCCCATGACACCGCGCATTACGACGCGGTGATACGCGCTTTGGAAGCCAAAGGGCTGACCGTGCGCGCGGCCTTTGCCGGGGGCTTGGATGGCCGCCCTGCGATTGACGCCTATCACAAAGGCCAGGTCGACACGCTTTTGTCGCTGACGGGTTTCAGCTTGGTCGGTGGTCCTGCCTATAATGACAGCCCCGCCGCCGTGGAAACGCTGACAGGGCTGAACGTGCCCTATATGGTCGCGCACCCGTTGGAATTTCAGACACTTGGCCAATGGGGCGGGTCGGGCACCGGCCTTGGCCCCGTGGAAACCACCATGCTGATCGCGCTGCCAGAGATTGACGGCGCGACCTGCCCCACGGTTTTTGCCGGACGCCACGGCGCGGAAAAATGCACCGGTTGCCATATGGGGTGCCAAGTGACCACCGGGTCGCGCGAAATGGCGCCCTGCCATGAGCGCATCATCTCGCTGGCCGAAAAGACCCTGCGCATGGTGCAACTGCGCCGCAAGGCGAATGCCGCGAAAAAGGTGGGCATCGTGCTGTTCGGCTTTCCGCCCAATGCGGGCGCGGTCGGCACGGCGGCGTATCTCAGCGTGTTTGAAAGCCTGTTCAACACCCTGACCCGCATGAAGGCCGAGGGCTATACCCTTGATCTGCCAGAGAATGTCGGTGCGCTGCGCGAGATGGTGCTGCAAGGCAATGCCGCGCAATACGGGCAAGAGGCCAATGTCGCGGCCCATATCAGCGCCGATGAGATGGTACGCAACTGCCCGCCGCTTTCGGCCATCGAAGCGGTCTGGGGCCCGGCCCCCGGTCGCATCCAGTCCGACGGGCGCGGCGTGTTCATCCTTGGCCGCCAGTTCGGCAACGTTTTTGTCGGCGTGCAGCCCACCTTCGGATATGAGGGCGACCCGATGCGCCTGCTATTCGAACGCGGCTTTGCGCCGACACACGCCTTCACGCAGTTCTACCTGTGGCTGCGCAACACCTACAATGCCGATGTGGTGCTGCATTTCGGAATGCATGGCGCTTTGGAATTCATGCCCGGCAAACAGGCTGGCATGGGGGCCCGCGACTGGCCCGACCGGCTGATTGGTGAAATGCCGAATGTCTATCTTTATGCCGCCAATAACCCGTCAGAGGCATCGCTTGCCAAGCGCCGTTCGGGTGCGGTGACCATCACCCACCTGACCCCGCCGGTTGCCCATGCGGGCCTGTATAAGGGCCTGCAAGAACTGAAGGACAGCCTGCAACGCTGGCGCAGCGTGCAAGACGACGCCGACAGCCGCGCCGATCTGGAAGCCTTGATTGCCGATCAGGCCGCGGCGCTGGACATGGCAGGCGCGCCCGAGACGCTGTGGCTGAAACTGCTCGAACTGGAAGACGCGCTGATCCCCGAAGGTCTGCACATCGTGGGCCGCAAGATGGATGCGGCTGCCCGTGCCCGCCTGCTGGCGCAGGTCGATTGCGACGACGACACCCGCGCGGCGATGGATTTGGCGCTACAGGGCGATGCCGAGTTGGACGGCATCATGCGCGCGCTGTCTGCGCAGTATATCGCGCCGGTGCCCGGCGGTGATCTGATCCGCGCGCCGCAGATTGTGCCCACGGGGCGCAACATCCATGCCTTCGACCCGTTCCGCATGCCCACCGCTTTCGCGCTGCGCGAAGGCCGCGTGCAGGCGCAAAAGCTGCTGGATGCGCACCCGACCCTGCCGCGTTCGGTGGCGATGGTGCTGTGGGGGTCGGACAATATCAAATCCGATGGCGGGCCGATTGCGCAAGCCTTGGCGCTGATCGGCGCGACCCCGCGCTTTGATGCCTATGGCCGCCTGTCGGGCGCGGACCTGATTCCGCTGGCCGAATTGGGCCGCCCGCGCATTGACGTTGTGATGACATTGTCGGGCATTTTCCGCGATCTGTTGCCGCTGCAAACCCGCCTTTTGGCCGAAGCCGCGCTGAAAGCGGCAATGGCAGAGGAACCCGCGTCGCAAAACTTTATCCGCGCGCATGCCATGGCCACGGCGCAGGAGCTTGGCATCCCCTTGGAAGAAGCCGCCTTGCGGGTCTTTTCCAACGCCGAAGGGGCCTATGGGTCGAACGTCAACGCGCTGGTCGACAGCTCGACCTTCGGCGACGAAGACGAATTGGCCGATGCCTACCAGACCCGCAAGGGCTTTGCGTATGGCGTGAACGGCAAACCCGTTGCACAACCGGACCTGCTGAAAGCGACGCTGGCAAATGTCGATTGCGCCTATCAGAACCTTGAGTCGGTCGAGTTGGGCGTCACCACGGTGGACCATTACTTCGACACGCTGGGCGGGATTGCCCGCGCCGTGAAACGCGCGCGCGGCGGGCAGGACACGCCGGTCTATATTGGCGACCAGACGCGCGGCGCGGGGCAAGTGCGCACATTGCGCGACCAGATCGCGCTGGAAACCCGTTCGCGCGCACTGAACCCCAAGTTTTATGAAGCGCTGCTGGAGCATAAGGCCGAAGGCGTGCGCCAGTTGGAAGCGCAGGTCACGAACACGCTGGGCTGGTCGGCCACGACCGGCACGGTGGAGCCATGGGTTTACCAGCGCCTGTCCGAAACCTTCGTTCTGGACGAGGCGATGCGCCGCCGTCTGGCCGATCTGAACCCGCAAGCCAGCGCCCGCATGGCGGGCCGATTGATCGAGGCATCGGAACGCAACTACTGGCAACCTGACGCCGCCACCTTGGCCGCGTTGCAAGATGCCGCAGACGAAATCGAAGACCGCGTGGAAGGGATAGCCGCCGAATGAGCCACCCCGCCGCCATATCGCCCATTCCGACCCGCGGGGGCCAGCCCCCGCACCCCCGGGATATTTTTGCAAGGATGAAGGGAAACACGCCATGAGCCCGAGAGACGAAATACCGCGCCTGAATGGGCAAGACGGCGAAGGCTCGGTGCAGGTGCATCTGGACCCCGCGCAGAAGATCGAAGGCGCCACGGTGTTTTCCATATACGGCAAGGGCGGGATCGGCAAATCGACCACCTCCTCTAATCTGTCGGCGGCCTTTGCCAGCATGGGCAAACGTGTGTTGCAGATCGGCTGCGACCCAAAGCATGACAGCACATTTACCCTAACGGGCAAGCTACAACCCACCGTGATCGACATTCTGAAAGAGGTGGATTTCCATCCGGAAGAACTGCGCCCCGAGGATTTCGTGACCGAAGGTTGGGGCGGCGTTATGTGCGTGGAAGCGGGCGGGCCGCCCGCGGGCACCGGTTGCGGCGGTTATGTCGTGGGCCAAACGGTGAAACTGTTGAAGCAGCACCATCTGCTGGATGACACCGATGTGGTCATTTTCGACGTGCTGGGCGACGTGGTCTGCGGCGGGTTTGCTGCACCCTTGCAACATGCCGACAAGGCCGTGATCGTGACCGCCAATGATTTCGACAGCATCTATGCGATGAACCGGATCATTGCCGCCGTGCAAGCCAAAAGAGCCAATTACAAGGTGCGGCTGGCGGGCTGCATTGCCAACCGTTCGAAAGCAACCGATGAGGTGGACCGCTTTTGTGACGTGACAGGGTTCGAACGCATCGGGCATATGCCGGATGTGGATGCGATCCGCCGTTCGCGCCTGAAGAAAAAGACCCTTTTCGAGATGGACGCGGATGAGGACATTCTGGCTTGCCGCGCGGAATATCTGCGGCTGGCCAATGCGCTTCTGACCGGCACCAAGGAAGAGCTGAACCCGCAATCCCTGCCCGACCGCGAAATCTTTGAGCTTTTGGGGTTCGATTGATGCGCGACACCGCCACTTCCAGCGCGAGCTATGACGCCACGCGCCTTCGCGTTGCCAGCTACTTCGATGGCACGGCCACGCGCGTGTGGGAGCGTCTGACATCGGACGCGCCGGTCAGCCGCGTGCGCCAGACCGTGCGCGAGGGCCGCGACGCGATGCGCGCGATGATGCTGGCGCAGTTGCCCGACGACCTGCGCGGTGCACGCGTGCTGGATGCGGGCTGCGGCACCGGGGCGGCAAGCGCGGAACTTGCCGCACGCGGGGCGGATGTGGTGGCGATTGATATCTCGCCCAAGCTGGTCGAGATTGCAGAAACTCGCTTGCCCAAGGGTTTGGCCGGCAATGTGACGTTCGCTTCCGGCGATATGCTGGCCGAAGGTCTGGGCCGGTTCGACCATGTGATCGCGATGGACAGCCTGATCTACTACGCGCAGCCCGATCTGGAAGCGGCGCTCGACGGTTTGTCGGCGCGCGCGGGTCAGGTCGTGTTTACCGTCGCCCCGCGCACGCCGCTGCTGATGGCGATGTGGAACGCGGGCAAGATATTCCCGCGCTCGGACCGCTCGCCCACCATGATCCCGCATGACTGGCGGCGCATGAACGTCACGGGTCTGGGCCGCGTGGGCCGCGTGTCGCGCGGATTCTACATTTCCGAATGCCTGAAGGTGCGGCCATGATTATCGGCAAAGGCACGATCAAGAACCTGAGCGCCAGTTGGCTGCCCTTCGCGGATGCGGCAAGCGCCGATCTGACACTGGCGCAGATCTGGCGGATGAGCCTGTTTCAGGTCAGCGTGGGCATGGCCACGGTGCTGCTGCTGGGCACGCTGAACCGGGTGATGATCGTGGAGTTGTCACTGGCCGCAAGCCTTGTCGCAATCATGATCGCGCTGCCGGTGCTGATCGCGCCGTTTCGGGCGTTTCTGGGGTTCCGGTCGGACAATCACCGCTCTGCCATTGGCTGGAAGCGCATACCGTATTTGTGGTTCGGGTCACTCTGGCAGTTCGGGGGCCTTGCGGTCATGCCGTTTGCGCTGATCGTGCTGAATGGCGACAATGTCTATGACGTGCCATTTGCAGGCGAGGTTCTGGCGGCACTGGCCTTTCTGATGACCGGCCTTGGACTGCATATGACCCAGACCGCCGGCGTGGCCTTGGCCGCAGACCGCGCGACGGATGAAACCCGCCCGCGTGTGGTGGCGCTGCTTTACGTCACCTACCTTGCAGGCATGGCGATTTCAGCGCTGATCGTGGGCTATTTGCTGCGCGATTTCAGCGAGTTGACCCTGATCCGCGTGGTGCAGGGCTGCGCCGTGGTCACGCTGGCGCTGAACATTGTCGCGCTGTGGAAGCAAGAGCATGTCCGCCCCATGACCCGCGCAGAGCGCGCGGCGCCGCAACCGTCCTTTCGCGATGCATGGAATGATTACATCAAGGGCGGCCAAGCGGGCCGGTTGCTGGCGGTCGTGTTCGTGGGCGGGCTGGCCTTCAACATGCAGGATGTGCTGCTGGAACCTTATGGCGGCGATGTGCTGGGCCTGTCGGTTGCCGCCACGACCACGCTGACCGCCGTTTGGGCCGTGGGCGCGTTGATCGGCTTTTTGTGGGCCGCGCGCGGGTTGGGGCAAGATGCAGACCCGTTCCGGCTGGCCGGACGGGGCCTGTTGTTCGGCATCTTGGCCTTTTCCGCCGTCATCTTCGCAGGCCCGCTGCAATTTGCGCCGCTGTTCTTTGCGGGGGCGTTCGGGATCGGGCTGGGGCTGGGGCTGTTTGCCGTGACCACGCTGACCGCCGCCATGGAAATGCCGCGCCGGGGCGGTGTCGGCGGCGGGCTGGCGCTGGGTGCCTGGGGGGCTGCGCAAGCCACGGCAGCGGGGTTGGCCACCATCATCGGCGGCGGGCTGCGCGACACGGTTCAGACCTTGGCCGATGCAGGCCATCTGGGCGCGGGCCTGATGACCCCCGATATCGGCTATTCCGTCGTCTACCACCTGGAGATCGGGCTGTTGTTCCTGACCCTCATCATCCTCGGGCCGCTGGTGCGGACCCGTATCGTTACCACCGAACCACGCAACCAACGGATCGGCCTTGCCGATTTTCCGACCTGACCTGAAACGGAGGACTACCCATGGAAACCCCATATGGCTGGATATTCTTTGGCAATTTCGATCTGGCGTTGATCTCGCTTTATGCCTTCTGGTTGTTTTTCGCAGGGCTGATCTACTACATCCAGCGCGAGAACCAGCGCGAAGGCTACCCGCTGGAAAATGACGATGGCAGCCCTGCGGGATCGAACCTGTCGGTGCCAGAGCCCAAGACCTTCTTGCTGCCGCATGGCCGCGGCGAATACCTTGCCCCGCCGGTCGAGCGCGAAACCCGCGATCTGGCGCTGGCCCCCACCGCGAAATCGGGCGGCTTTCCCTTTGCGCCCACGGGTGATCCGATGCTGGACGGTGTTGGCCCGGCATCTTGGGCGGCGCGCCGCGACGAGGCGGAACTGGACGGCCACGGCCACCCCAAGATCCAGCCCATGGCCAAGGTCGGCGAATTCGCCGTGTCTGCCGGGCGCGACCCGCGCGGTCTGCCGGTTGTCGGCAATGACCAGAAACCGGCGGGCAAGGTCACTGATATGTGGGTGGATGTGCCCGAACAGCTTGTGCGCTACCTTGAAGTGACGCTGGATGACGGCAGCAAGCGCCTTGTGCCCATGACCATGGTGCGGCTGAAAGCGACGATGGCCTATGTCAACTCGATCGACTCGGGCTCTTTCACCGATGCGCCGAAGATCAGCTCGGACGCGCAGGTCACCAAGCTGGAAGAAGAGAAGGTCTCGGCCTTCTACGCGGGTGGCTACATGTATCGCAATGACAAGCGTGTCTCGCCCATGAGCAAGCTGCGAATCCTGTCTGGCATGATGTCGAAGCCTGCCTGACCGACCGCGCGTAACGCCAAGAAAACAAGGAACCGGCCCATGTCACATGATGATTTCGCATTCGAACCCGTGAAGGGGTTGCCCGAGCGCCCCCCCGAACACGAACACATCCTGTGGCAGGGCCGGCCCGATACTTGGGCGCTGGCGGTCGAGGCTTACAAGATCAACTGGATCAGCGCCTATTTCGCGGTGATCGTGCTGTGGCGCGCCGGTGTCGGCGCGGCCGAAAGCGGGGGCGCGGGGGCCTTCGCCTTTGGCCTGCCCTATGCGATCCTTTGGGCCATGGCCTTTGCCGTGGTGCTGCTGCTGGCATGGGTGCAGGCGCGCGCAACCGTCTATACCATTACCACCGCGCGGGTTGCCATGCGGATCGGGGCGGCGCTGACGGTTACGCTGAACCTGCCCTTCCGCCAGATTGCCAATGCCGATCTGAAACTGCGCAAGAATGGCACGGGCACCATTGCGCTGGAAACACTTGGGGAAACACAGTTTTCCTACCTTGTTCTTTGGCCGCATCTGCGCCCCGGCCATGTGAAGGTCACCAAACCGGCTTTGCGCTGCATCCCGGACGCGGCGAAAGTGGCAGGCATTCTGGCCGAAGCCGCCGAAGCGCGCATCAGCCAGCCCGTTATCGAACGCAAGACCGCGCCGCAAGGCGATCTGGTTGCCGCCGAATAAGGAGGGCACGCACATGTCCAGCACCGATAACAGTGGTTTCAAGCCCGGCTTCAAGCGCGAAGACAAGAACGACATGATCCCCACCGGATTGGTGCGCGCCATGTTCGCGCTGCCGGTTCTGGCGCTGGTCCTTGTCACCTTCGCCGCCGTCACGGGCCGCGAGAAAGCCGCCATCCCGCCCCCGGCCCCCGTGCTGGAAGAGTGGTCCATCCGCATGATCGGGCATGACGCGCAAGCCGTCACCGTGCTGCGCGAAGATGGCAGCGTCTTGGCTGACATGGATCATGGCGGTTTCGTTACCGTCATCCAGAATGGGCTGATGACCATGCGCCGCCGCCACGGGATAGACCCCACATTGCCGGTTGACATTATCCGCTTCGAAAATGGCCGCTTGGCCGCAATCGACCCGCTGACCGATTACCGCGTGGAACTGACGGTCTTCGGCCCGGAAAACCACGCCGCTTTTGAAGCGATGCTGCAAGATTACTAAGCCGACCAGACGACCCATAAAAAACCAAGGGAACCAAACAATGTCACTCTTCTCTCGAAAGGTCGAACACGTCCCCTGCACCGTAGAGGTCAGCCACCGCTTTGAAGCGCTGCACGCACATGTGCGGTTCAATGACGGCTCTGTCATTCAGCCCGGCGACGAGGTGCTGGTCCAAGGCCCGCCCGTGCTGGCCGCTTGGGGCGAGGTCATTTCCGAAGACCGCACCGCCGTCATCACCCGCGCGACCGCGCTGGAACGGTTCTGGACCCGCATGACGGGGGATTTCGAATTCATGGAACTCTGCGAGTTCTCATTTTCCGAGGAGATCACGCTATGAACATGCATGCCACCACCCATGACGAACTTGCCGCCGAAATGGGCGACCGTTTCGACACCAACGCCATGGCGCAGGAATCCACCCTGCTGAACCCGCGTTTCTACACTACCGATTTCGACGAGTTGGACCGCATCGACGTAACGCCTGTGCGCGCCGAATGGGATATTCTGATCGCGCAGATGAAAGCGGACCCCAACAAGGGCCATTTCAAGAAAAACGCCGATTGGGACACGGTCGATTGGGACGGGATGGAGCCGGGCCTGAAGCGCGAGTTCATCGACTTTCTGGTGTCAAGCTGCACCGCCGAATTCTCGGGCTGCGTGCTGTATAAGGAAATGAAGCGGCGCGGCAACAACCCCGATATTTGCGAGCTGTTCAACTACATGGCCCGCGACGAGGCGCGCCATGCAGGCTTCATCAACGATGCTTTGCGCGAAGCGGGCGTTGCGGTGAATCTGGGCTTTCTGACCAAGGCCAAGAAATACACCTATTTCCGGCCCAAATTCATCTATTACGCGACCTATCTGTCGGAAAAGATCGGCTATGCGCGGTATATCACCATCTACCGCCACCTAGAGGCCCATCCCGAACAGCGCTTTCACCCGATTTTCAAATGGTTCAAGGAATGGTGCAACGATGAATTCAGCCATGGCGAGGCCTTCGCCCTGCTGATGCGCACCGACCCCAAGCTGACGACCAGCTTTGCCAACAGGCTGTGGATTCGTTTCTTCCTGACCGCCGTCTTCGCCACGATGTATGTGCGCGACCATGCGCGCCCAGAGTTCCACAAGGCATTGGGGGTCGATATCGACTGGTATGACCAGGAAGTGTTCCGCAAAACCGGAGAGATCGCCAAGCAGGTCTTCCCGATGGAGTTGGACATCGATCACCCGGCCTGGATGCCCACGCTGAAAAAGATTGAACGCGCGTTCCGCAAGATGGAAGCGGCGGAAAAGCAAGGCGGTGTGGGCGGCAAATTGGCGAAATGGTCGGCCATGGCCAGCGCCGGGCTTGGCTTTGCGCGGCTTTACCTGCTGCCGGTCAAGAAATCGACCCCGCCCGCCTCGGTGCGGCTGGAACCGGCCTATTGAAACCGTGGGGTGCGTGACGGTTGCGCACCCCACCCCTGACGGGAGCGCGCATGTTCGACACGCCTTGGATTGCTGCACTGGCTGCGCTGTTCCTGTGGTGGTTTGCCACGGGCATTCTGCTATGGCGCGTGCATGCGGCCGACCGGGGCGGGCCGGATAGCCATGTGTGGTCGGTCATCCTGTCGCTGCCCTTGTTCGCGGGCGGTGTGCTGGGGGTGAATGCCACGCTGGCCGATCCAAGCCCGCAAGGCGCGTGGTTCGCGTTCCTGTCGGCGCTGGCGATCTGGGGCTGGGTGGAACTGGCGTTCCTGTCGGGCATCATTACGGGGCCGAACACGCGGCTATGCCCGCCGGGGTTGGCGGCGCGTGCGCGCTTTATTGCCGCATTCCGAACGGTCGCGTGGCATGAAACGGTGCTGGTCGTGGCACTTGTGTCACTGGCCTATGCGGCTTGGGGTGCGGCCAACCCGTTCGCGCTCTGGACCTTCGCGCTTTTGTTCTTCGCGCGGGTTTCTGCCAAGCTGAACCTATTTTTGGGGGTGCCGTATATCAACACGGCGTTCTTGCCCTCGCCGCTCGCGCATCTGGCCAGCTACTTTCGGCATGGCCCGGTCAGCGGGTTCTTCCCGGCCTCTGTCACGCTTCTGGCGCTTGCAGTGGGCTGTTTTCTGGAACGGCTATGGCGCGCGCATCAGGCGGGCGACATGGGCGACATCATCGGCTTCACGCTGTTGTCGATGCTGGCCGCACTCGCGCTGCTGGAACATTGGTTCATGGTCTGGCGCGTGCAAGACGACAAACTCTGGCGCTGGATGCTTCCGGCCCCGGCAAATGACAAAACAAAAACCTGAAATAACGACCGAGGGGATACCCAGATGGACTTCGACGCCCATTTCAAAGCCAGCCTGAGCGATCTGAAAAGCGAAGGCAATTACCGCATTTTCGCAGAGGTAGAGCGCCAATGCGGCAGTTTTCCCAAGGTTCGGCATTTCAATGGCGATGACGTGAACGAGGTCACGGTCTGGTGTTCGAATGATTATCTGGGCATGGGCCACCACCCCGATGTGGTGGATGCCATGGTCCAGACCGTGCTGAATTGTGGCACCGGCGCCGGTGGCACGCGCAACATTTCGGGCAACAACAACTATCACCGCATTCTGGAAGAAGAACTGGCCGACCTGCACGGCAAGGAAGCGGCCACGCTGTTCACCTCCGGCTATGTGTCGAACTGGGCGGCGCTGTCCACGCTGGGCGCCAAGATCCCCAATGCCGTGATCCTGTCGGACGAAGGCAACCATGCCAGCATGATCGAAGGCATCCGCCACTCGCGCGCCGACAAGGTGATCTGGAAGCACAATGACTGGCGCGATCTGGACCGCAAGCTGAAAGCCGTGGGCGACCGCCCCAAGATCGTGGCGTTTGAAAGCGTCTATTCCATGGATGGCGATATCTGCCCCATGCGCGAGATCGTCGAAGTGGCCGAAGCCCATGGCGCGCTAACTTATCTGGATGAGGTTCACGCGGTCGGCATGTATGGCCCGCGCGGCGGCGGCATTTCCGAGGAACGCGGGCTGGCGCACCGCATTGACCTGATCGAGGGCACATTGGGCAAGGCCTTTGGCGTGGTGGGCGGTTACATTACCGGCACGGCGGCGATGTGCGATTTCGTGCGCTCCTTTGCCTCGGGCTTCATCTTTACCACCGCCCTGCCCCCGGCAGTGGCGGCGGCGGCGACCGCCTCTATCCGGCACCTGAAGCAATCGGATATCGAACGCATGGCGCAGCGCGACCGGGTTGCACGGTTGCGCGCCAAGCTGGATGCGCGCGGCATTCCGCATATGGCCAGCGACAGCCATATCATTCCGGTCATGATCGGCGACCCGGTCAAATGCAAGATGCTGTCCGATATCCTGATGCGCGACTGGGGTGTCTATGTGCAGCCCATCAACTACCCGACCGTGCCCAAGGGCACCGAGCGGTTGCGCATCACCCCCGGGCCGCTGCATTCGGATGCCGATATCGATCATCTGGTCGAGGCGCTGGCCTCGCTCTGGAAGCAATGCGCAATCGCCCATGCGGTCGCATAATCGTTCCTTGACTCGTGCTTGTCGCGGGTCATCATCAATACTGGGAAACACAAGGGAGTAACTTACTATGACATTCGCAAGCAAAGCCGCCATCGGTGCCTTCGCGCTGACCATGACCGGCCTGCCAGCCTTCGCGCAGGATACCGAGAATGGCGCAACCGTGTTCCAGCGCCAGTGCCAGAACTGCCACAACGTCGTGGACGATTCTGGCGAGGTGCTTGCCGGGCGCCCCAATATGCGCACCGGTCCGAACCTGTATGGCGTGATCGGGCGTCAGGCCGGGATCGTCGACGGGTTCCGCTACGGCGACTCGCTGGTCGAGGCCGGGGCCGAAGCCGGTGTGGTCTGGTCCGAAGAAGAGCTTGTCGCCTATCTGCAAGACCCGCGCGGCTATCTGCGCGAAACGCTGGACGACAACCGCGCGCGCAGCCAGATGGCGTTCCAGGTGCGTTCGGAAAGCGATGCGGCCGATGTTGCTGCTTATCTTGCCACCTTTGGTGTCGAAGAAGGCTAAAACGGCCCGCCGGCTGGCGCAAGCCACATCTTTTGCAAACAGGCCCCCGGACGCCCCTGCGCTCGGGGGCCTTTGCCTTCACGGATGGTCAAAGCCGGAATATGGCCCGAATTGTAGCTAGAACTTGTCACAATTCGCTGAAATAAACCCATTGGCGACAAGAGGTTTCACGCGATGGACATTGCTTTACATATGGGCGCACATCTGACCGATGACGGTCGGCTGCGCAGCACCTTGGAAAAAAACCAACCACTGTTGCACTCTGTCGGAATAGAGGTTCCGGAAGCGGCGCAGTTTCGCACGAGCATCCTTGATGCCATCAAATCGCACGCGCAGCATGGGCTTGACCCGGATGCAGGCGAGATGCTGCTTGACAGCATCGTCACCTCTGACACCACGGAACGTCTGGTTCTGTCGACCGCGCGCTTCCTGGCGCCCCTGCCCAGTGCCGTGCGCCGCGCGCAATTATGCCCCATGGCGGAACCACGGGTGAAAGCCCTGCGTGCGCTGTTTGGCGAGCACAACGTGTCCTTGTTCCTGTCCATCCGCAACCCGGCATCCTTTATCCCGGCACTGCTGGGCGCGGTGAATGACGAGCAGGCGAATATCATCCGCGGCGATCTGGAACCAACCGCACTGCGCTGGTCCGACCTTGTGCGCACCATTCGCGACCAGTTTCCCGAAGCGCCGATCACCATCTGGTGCGACGAAGACACCCCCTTCTTGTGGGAAGATGTGCTGCACGCGGTTTCTGGCTATGCCGGGCCCGAACCGCTGGCCCATGTCTATGACTGGTTTGACACCGTCTTGGTCGATGGCGGCGCGGCCAAACTGGCAGAGTATATGGAAAATGCCCCGCCCATGGACCGCAACCAACGGCAACGGGTGATCGCGGCCTTTCTTGACAAGTTCTGCGACGAAGCGAAAATTGATGTCGACGTGTCGACCACAGGCTGGTCCGAAGACATGGTCGACCTGCTATCAGAGCTTTACGACGATGATGTCGCCACCCTCGGCGCGATGGACGGGGTGACGCTGCTTCAGCCCTGACGGCGCTTAGACCATGCCCAGGGCGGTTTTGTATAGTTCCAGAACCGCCTCTTCCTCGGCGATGTCATCGGGCTTGCGCTTGCGCAGCGCGATGATCTTGCGCAACACCTTGGTGTCATAGCCGCGCCCCTTGGCCTCTGCCATGACCTCTTTTTGCTGTTCGGCGATGTCGGCCTTTTCGGCTTCCAAATGCTCGAACCGCTCTACGAATTGGCGCAGTTCTTCGGCGGTCACATTATAGGCGTCGGCAGCGATGTCGGACATGGGGTCTGGCCTTTCTGGTGGCTCTTGGGGTTGCTCCGCCCCGGTTTGCCCAAACAAGCCAGCACGCGCAAGAGGCAAGACTGCCACGCAATGCGCGGTATCGCAGCTGCGAAATAATTTTCATTTGAAAGCAGCGGCCAGTCTGTTACCCTTTTTCTTAAACCAGCAAAGGCGGTGCGATGTCCGATAGAAAAGCCACCGAGCTGCGCAGATACGAGAAATCCTTGCCGATTTCCCTGTTGCGCACACGCGAGGCGACAACGCGTTACTTCAAACCCTTCATTGACCAACGTGACCTGACCATGCCGCAATGGCGGGTCTTGCGCGCTTTGGCCGAAGAAGAAGGTCTGGACGCGCGCACCTTGTCTGAACGTTGCGTTATCCTGCCACCATCCTTGACGCGCATCTTCCGCAGCCTGACCCAGCGCGGCCTGATTTCGCAGGTCGACTGCTCTGATGCGCGTCGCCACCGCGTTATGCTGACCGAAACCGGCCGCGCGCTGTTTGAAGCCGTGATGGAAGAATCCGAGCCGCATTATCAACGTCTTGCCGCCGCGTTCGGCGCCGAACGGCTGGACAGCCTGATGAACCTGCTTAGCGAATTGCGCGACACGGTCGAAACCCTGAACGCCGAGGATGCGCGCGATATCGCGGAACCCCGGCGTAAACTTGCCGCAGGCCGCTAACGGCGCGCCCCCCGTTTGCGCTTAGCCCGGCGGTTTCGCCCCGGTTTCCTTGACCGCTTCCATCACCACATGGGTCGAGGTCGAGGTAATGCTGGGCAGGCCCGAAATATGCTCGGCCAACACTTGCCGATAGGTTGCGATATCGCGCGAACGCACCTTCAGCAGATAGTCGAACGCGCCCGCGATCAGGTGGCATTCCTCGATTTCCGGCACCTTGCGCACCGCGGCCTCGAAGGCGCTTAGCGCGGATTCGCGGGTGTCCGACAGCTTGACCTCGACAAAGGCGATATGCGCTGCGTCAATCTGATGCGGGTCAATCAGCGCCCGATAGCCAAGGATCACGCCTTGCTCTTCCAGCCGCCGCAAACGGGCTTGCGTGGGCGATTTTGTCAGCCCGATCCGATTGGCCAATTCCGTTACGCTGACACGGCCATCCACCGCCAGATTGCGCAGAATCGCATGATCGAAGCTGTCCAACTTGATACGGGTCATTGTTTTGCGTTTCTCATATTATTCAGCAAAGATGACTGCTAAAAACCACAAAATAGAGAGAAATGAAATGGCATAACCGTCATAATCCGGAAAATTGGCAATCAAGCCACATGGAGCGTGCAATGGCCTTTCCTGTTCCCGACAGCATAACACAGCAGATTCTGCGCGACGAGGGCGCGCATATTGCCCAAGCCATTGCCGATTGCGGGCTGGATGCGACCGCCCGCGCGCAGATTTCCGACCGGGCAAGCGCCTTGGTGCGCGATATCCGCAGTTCTGACGCGCCCGGCCTGATGGAAGTGTTCCTTGCGGAATATGGCCTGTCCACATCCGAAGGTGTAGCGCTGATGTGTCTGGCCGAAGCCTTGTTGCGCGTGCCCGATGCAGCCACCATTGACGACCTGATCGAAGACAAGATCGCGCCTTCGGATTGGGGCCAGCATTTGGGGCGGTCCTCGTCCAGCCTTGTGAATGCGTCCACTTGGGCGCTGATGCTGACGGGCCGCGTGCTGGATGAGCGCGGCACATCCGCCGCCGCCACGTTGCGCGGTGCCGTCAAGCGGCTGGGAGAGCCGGTGATCCGCACCGCCGTTGCCCGCGCGATGAAGGAAATGGGCCGTCAATTCGTGCTGGGCGAAAGCATCGACAGCGCCATGACCCGCGCCGCCAAGATGGAAGCGCGCGGTTATAGCTATTCCTACGACATGCTGGGCGAAGCCGCGCGCACCATGGAAGATGCGCGGCGCTACCACAGCGCCTATGCGCGCGCGATCCGCGCCATTGGCGCGCGCGCCACCGGCAATGACATCCGCACCAATCCGGGCATTTCGGTCAAACTTAGCGCACTGCACCCGCGCTACGAGGTTGCGCAAGAGGACCGCGTTCTATCCGAATTAGTGCCCCGCGCCCGCGAATTGGCGCGGCTGGCGGCGGCCTTGGGGCTTGGCTTCAACATAGACGCCGAAGAAAGCGACCGCTTGGCGCTGTCCTTGCAGGTCATAGACCGCGTGCTGGACGACCCCGCTTTGGAAGGCTGGGACGGGTTCGGCGTGGTCGTGCAGGCCTATGGCCCCCGCGCCGCCAATGTCATCGACTGGCTGGCCTCCAAGGCTGAAAGCCTTGATCGCAAGCTGATGGTGCGGCTGGTCAAGGGTGCCTATTGGGACACGGAAATCAAGCGCGCGCAGGTCATGGGGCTGGGCGGCTTTCCGGTGCTGACCCATAAGCCCGCAAGCGATGTGAATTACATTGCCTGCGCGCGCCAATTGCTGGCGGCGCGCGCGCGGCTTTATCCGCAATTCGCCACGCATAACGCCCATACCGTCGCCGCAGTGCTGCATATGGCCGAAGCGATGCGCGTGGACCCTGCCGATTTCGAATTCCAACGCCTGCACGGCATGGGAGAGGCGCTGCATGACATTGTCCTGAAGCGCGAGGGCACGCGCTGCCGCATCTATGCACCCGTCGGCGCGCACAAGGATCTGTTGGCCTATTTGGTCCGCCGCCTGCTGGAAAACGGCGCGAATTCATCCTTCGTAAACCAGATCGTAGATAAGAACGTGCCGCCCGAAACCGTCGCCGCCTGCCCCTTTGCCGCACTTGACGGTGTGACCGGGGGAAACCCGAAAATCGCCAATGGGCCAGATTTGTTCGGCCCAAACCGCCGCAACGCGCGCGGCTGGGATCTGACCAGTGCCCAAGATCTGGACGCGATTGCCAAGGCCCGCGCCGAATGGGAAACGGCAAGCTTCACGGTCGCGCCGCTTATGGCAGGCACCGCAAAGGGCGGGGCAAGCCATACCGCGCAGAACCCTGCCCGGCCCGGCGACCGTTTGGGCACAGTCACCCAAGCCAGCCCCGAGGATGTGCAGACCGCCCTCGCCGCCGCGCACCCGTGGGGCACGGATGCCGCCAGCCGCGCCCGTATCCTGACCCAGGCCGCCGATCTGTATGAAGACCATTTCGGCGCGATCTTTGCCATCCTTGCGCGCGAAGCCGGCAAAACCCAAGCCGACGCGCTGGGCGAATTGCGCGAAGCGGTGGATTTCTTGCGCTATTATGCAGGCCAAGCCGAAAGCCTTGAGCACCCCGCGCGCGGCATCTTCACCTGCATCAGCCCGTGGAACTTTCCGCTGGCCATTTTCACCGGGCAGATTGCAGGCGCGCTTGCGGCAGGCAATGGCGTGCTGGCCAAACCCGCCGAACAGACGCCCATCATCGCGCATTACGCCACGCGCCTGCTGCACGAGGCCGGCGTGCCGCGCGACGTGCTGCAATTGCTGCCGGGCGATGGTGCCACGGTGGGGGCCGCGCTCACCTCGGATCCGCGGGTGAATGGCGTGGCCTTCACCGGCTCGACCGAAACCGCCAAGAGCATTCAGGCCGCCATGGCCGAACACCTTGCCCCCGGCGCACCGCTTATTGCCGAAACCGGCGGGCTGAACGCCATGATCGTGGACAGCACCGCCCTGCCCGAACAGGCTGTGCGCGATGTGCTGGCATCTGCCTTTCAATCGGCGGGCCAGCGGTGTTCGGCGCTGCGCTGCCTCTACATCCAACAGGATGTGGCAGAGGAGTTCGAGACAATGCTCTTTGGTGCGATGGATGAGCTTCGTCTGGGCGACCCGTGGCATCTGGCCACTGATATCGGTCCCGTCATCGACCCTCAGGCACAATCCCAGATCGCTGAATATATCGCCCAAGCCCGCGCTGATGGCCGCGTGCTGCACGACCTGACCGCCCCGACCGAGGGCCATTTCATCGCCCCCGTCACCCTGCGCGTGCGCGGGATCGCCGATCTGACGCGCGAGGTTTTTGGCCCGGTCCTGCATATCGCCCGCTTCAAAGCTGCCGATCTGGACTGCGTGATTGCCGATGTGAACGCCACCGGCTATGGGCTGACCTTCGGGTTGCACACCCGGATAGACGGGCGCGTGCAGCATGTGATGGACCGCATCCGCGCGGGCAACATGTATGTCAATCGCAACCAGATTGGCGCCATCGTGGGCAGCCAACCCTTTGGGGGCGAGGGCCTGTCAGGCACCGGCCCCAAAGCGGGCGGTCCCCAATACCTGACCCGCTTTACCAAACCCACCGCGCCGCAAGCCGCCATGCAGCTTGCGCCTTTGCCCGCCGCTGCCTTGGCCAAGGCGCTACCCCCTGCGCCGGAAACCGTGCTGTGCGAACACGGCCTGCCCGGCCCGACAGGCGAATCGAACCGCCTGCGCGATGTCACCCGTGCGCCACTGCTCTGCCTTGGGCCGGGGCGCGATCTGGCGGACCAACAGGTTCAGGCGGTGCAGGCGCTTGGTGGCCGCGCGGTCGCCTTGCAGGGCATCCCGCAAGACCTTGACCGCGCCGAAGGCTTTTCCGGCGTGCTCTATTGGGGCAATGACAGTACCGCACGCCAGCTTGCACAGGCATTGGCACGGCGCGAGGGGCCGATTCTGCCACTTATCACCGACCGGCCCGACCGCGCCCATATTGCGTTTGAACGCCACCTGTGCATCGACACCACCGCTTCGGGCGGGAATGCGCAACTTTTGGCAGAGGTCGCGGCATGACCCATTCATCCTTGCCCAAATATCCTGGGGGAGGCGCGGCGCAGCCGCGGCGGGGGCAAAGCCCCCGGCAACAATGGCCACACGCCTAGCGGGTCAGACTCACGCCTTCGCGCCCCGCAAGATCGGTAAAGAACTGCCATGCCACGCGGCCCGATCGGCTGCCGCGTGTCGCTTGCCATTCAATCGCCTCGGCCCGCAGGCGCGCGGGGTCAATCGTCAGGCCATAGGCCGCGCAATAGCCTTCAATCATGGCAAGGAAATCATCCTGATCGCAGGCATGAAAGCCCAGCCACAGCCCGAAACGGTCCGAGAGCGAGACTTTTTCTTCCACCGCCTCGGATGGCGAGATCGCGGATGAACGTTCATTCTCGATCATGTCACGCGGCATCAGGTGACGGCGGTTCGACGTGGCATACAGCACCACATTGTCGGGCCGCCCCTCGACGCCCCCGTCCAGCACCGCTTTCAGCGATTTGTAATGCTGGTCATCATGGCTAAAAGACAGATCGTCGCAAAACAGGATGAACCGGCCATCGGCCACGCGCAGCAGGTCCAGCAAGCGGCCGATGCTGGGCAGGTCCTCGCGCTGGATTTCCACCAGTTTCAGCCCGCTATCCGGCAATTGCGCGGTAACCGCGCCATGCACGGCTTTGACCAGCGACGATTTCCCCATCCCGCGCGCGCCCCAAAGCAGCGCATTATTCGCAGGCAAGCCGCGTGCGAATTGCAGCGTGTTTGCCAAAAGGGTGTCGCGGGCGCGGCCAATGCCGACCAGCAGATCCAGATCCACGCGGTTGACCTGTGCCACGGGGTGCAGCCTGTCCGGCCCCGTATGCCAGACGAAAGCTTCGGCGCTGTCCAGATCAGGCGCGCGTCCGGGCGGGGGCGACAGACGCTCCAGCGCCTCGGCAATCCGCGTCAGGGCGTCGTCATTCATGCCTTATCGGCCTCTTCGCCCTCGTCCTCGTCATCCAGCAGCCCTTCGCGGCGCAAACGCTCGTTGCGGGCCTTTTCCACGCGGGCGACCAGCCAGATCGACACTTCGTATAGCCCGTAAACCACCGCGAACAGGATGATCTGGGTTATCACATCGGGCGGCGTGACCAAAGCGGCCAGCGTCAGAATGCCAACCACGGCCCATTTGCGCCCGGCTTTCAGGCCCGCTTCGGACACCAGCCCGGCCTTGCCCATCAGCGTCAGCAACACCGGCAGTTGAAAGCACATGCCAAAGGCCACGATAAAGCGGATCGTCAGGTTCAGGTATTCCTGCGCAGAACCTTGGAACACGACCGACAACGGTGCCGCCGCGCCTTCTTCGACCATGGCTTCGCCACTTGCGCCGAATTGCTGAAAGCCAAGGAAGAAATCATAGGCCAAGGGCGTGACGACGTAGAACGCAAAAGAGGCCCCCAGCAAGAACATTGCCGGAGAGGAGATCAGGAAAGGCAGGAACGCGCCCTGTTCAGACCGATACAGCCCCGGTGCCACGAAGCGCCAAAGCTGGGTCGCGATCACGGGAAAGGCCAGCATGAAGCCGCCCAAGAATGACACTTTGACCGCCACGAAGAACCCTTCTTGCGGGCTGATGAAGATCAGGTCACAATCCTGCCCACGTTCGGCCAAGGCGCTGCACAAGGGCGCGGTCAGAAAATTGAAGATCGGCGTGGCAACGGTGAAACACAGCACCATGCCGACCATGAAGGCCAGCGCCGATTTTATCAGCCGGTTGCGCAACTCTGCCAGATGTTCAATCAGCGGTGCGCTGGTATCGTCAATGTCGTCTTGCTGCGCCTTGCTCATGTGCTGCTGTCCGTGCCGCTCTTGGGGCTGGATGGGGCGGTCTGGTCACGTTTGCCCGTGTCGGACGGCGTGGCCGTCGGCGCTGGCTGCGCCTCTGCGGCTGCGGGGTCTGGCTTGGGTGCGGCGCGTTTCGCGGCGTCACTGCGCATGCTGTCCATCTCGGCGGCGATACGGTCGATTTCGTCCTCATCATCGCCGGGGGCAGAGGGTTTGGCACCCTTGTCGTCCGTTTTGTCGGATTTCGGGTCGTCCTTGAGCGGGTTCCAGTTTTTCATCTGGTTCAGCTCATCCAGCCCCATCCCTTGCGGGTTGGTCATGCCGCGCAGGTCGCGCGCCACGTCCTTGACGCCGGTCTGGTCGGCCGCATCTTCCATGGCGCGGCTGAATTCGCGCGCCATCGACCGCGCCTTGGCGGTCATCTGACCCAATGTGCGGAACATTTTGGGCAGGTCTTTAGGGCCGACCACGATCAGCGCTACAACCCCAATGACCAGAAGTTCTGACCAGCCCAGATCAAACATGCCGACACCCTTGCCCGCTTGCGGATTTCACAGCAAGACACCTCATGCGCGCGGCAATCAGACCCGGTCCTTGCCGTTGTCCTTGTCGGTTTCTGGCGTGATGTCGCGTGCGGTCTTGGACGCGTCGTCATCCTTTTTCTCGATCTCGTCGGTGCCGTCTTTCAGGCCCTTCTTGAAAGAGGTGATGCCCTTGCCGACTTCGCCCATCAGAGCGCTGACCTTGCCGCGCCCGAACAGGACAAGCACAACCACTGCGATAATGATAAAGCCCGCCGGGCCGATATTGTTGAGCATGTCATTCTCCCTTCGCCGGGCCAGCATGTGGCGGGCCCGGACTACTCGTATTCCATTTATGGATTAACACGCCCTAATCAAAGCCCCAAATTGCGCTTGGGAGCAAAAACAGCGGGGCTTTGCCCGCCGACAGGCTATTCAGCGGCCTGAAGCGCGAAGGCGCGCATCATCTCTTCGGCCCCCTGAACGCGGTTGCGCCCGCCTTCCTTGGCAGCATAAAGCCGCGCATCGGCCAGTGCGATCAAGGCATCACGGGTGTCGGTCTGCGCGTCCATGCTGGCCACGCCAAGGCTGGCGGTAAAGTCGATCTGGGGGTAATCGCGCACCACGGTCGCCTCGATCACGGCGCGCAGGCGCTCGGCAATGTCCAGCGCCGTCAGATGGTCGGCTGTGACCAGAACGCCGAATTCCTCGCCACCCAGACGGCCCAGAATGTCGCAGCGGCGCAATTCGGCTTGCACCACATGCGCCACGCCGCGCAGCACCGCATCGCCCGCGGCATGGCCATGCACGTCATTGACCGCCTTGAAATGGTCAAGGTCGAACATGATCAGGCTGCACTGCCGCCCGCTGCGCTGAAAGGTTGCAGCCGCGCGCCCAAGGTCCGACATGAATGCGCGACGGGTCAACGCCTTTGTCAACACGTCCAGATGGGCTTCGGACCACAGCGCATGTTGTTCGGCCACCAGCACGGCAAAACCCGCCAACAGGTGCGACGCGCCCGATTCGAACTGTTCGGCGTAAGCGCGCAACATGCCGAATCGGCGGCCTTGGGTGACAAGCGGGTGTTCAAGGCACGCCATATGCTCGTCAGCGGGCGGGCGCGGTTCGCCATCAAGCTGGATCGTGACATGGCGCGCGCCAATGGTCTGGCGAACAAGATAGAAAATCGTGTCATAATGGCCCGGCGCGGGGGCGTCGGCCTCAAACATTTCGGACGGCTGCGCCCCGGCGGCGGGGAACAAGTCGTGGCAATTTTGCGCGGCAACATTCATGACAAGACCCATTCGTTAACGAAGTCTTTCGTCGCTCTTAACCATGCAAAGGACAAGGCAAGAATGTGGTAAGATTTTGTTAACGAAAAATTAGCCACAACCGGCGGCAGGCAAAAGCTGCGGTCAGGTACGGTCGCGCAAGGCGCGAAAGCGCGCCTGCTGGCGGTCAGACCAATGCACGCTCAGAACGGTCTCTGTTTCGCCTTGCGCTTCGGATTCGACAACGCCTTGGCCATACAGCCACGCCCGCAACCGCCCGTCAGAATGGGGCACGGTGACCGTATCGTGATGGCGCACGTCATCCAGCTGTGCCGTGATCGCAGCAAACAGCGCGTCCAGCCCTGCCCCGGTCAGCGCAGAGCCAACAAACACGCCCTCAGCCCGCTGCGCCTGACGGTCGACCTGCAACCGGGTCGCTTCATCCAACTGGTCAGCCTTGTTCCATAGGTCAATGCGCGGGATCTCGTCATCCACGCCCAAAGCGGCAAGCACATGGGCGACATCGGCGGCCTGCGCCGCTGTCGCGGGATGCGCGATATCGCGGACATGCAAAATCAGATCTGCTTCCAGCACCTCTTCCAACGTGGCGCGAAACGCTGCGACCAGCAGTGTCGGCAATTCCGAGATGAACCCCACCGTGTCGGACAGGATGATATCCTTGCCCGTGGGCAACCGCACCGCGCGCATGGTCGGGTCAAGCGTGGCAAAGAGCATATCCTTGGCCATGACATTCGCGCCGGTCAAACGGTTGAACAGCGTGGATTTTCCGGCATTGGTATAGCCCACAAGCGCCACCACCGGATAGGGCACCTTGCGCCGCGCGGCGCGGTGCAATTCGCGAGTTTTGGCAACCTTGTCCAACTGGCGGCGCAGACGGGTCATCTGCTCGTCAATGGCGCGGCGGTCGGCCTCTATCTGGGTTTCACCCGGACCGCCGACAAAGCCAAGCCCACCGCGCTGACGTTCAAGGTGCGTCCACGCGCGCACCAGCCGCGTGCGCTGGTAGCTAAGGGCGGCCAGTTCCACCTGCAACACGCCTTCGCGGGTGGCCGCGCGATCGGCAAAGATTTCCAGAATCAACCCGGTGCGGTCCAGAAGTTTGACGTTCCATGCCTTTTCCAGATTGCGCTGTTGCACGGGGCTGACGGGACCATCGATCAGGACCAGATCAATCTCATCCGCTTCCAACGCTTGGCGCAGTTCTTCCAGCTTTCCCTTGCCAAACAATTGGCCCGGATGGGCGCGCGGTAGGCGCACGACCTGCCCGCCCACGACCTCTAGCCCCGGCAGCGCATGGGCCAGCGCCATGGCTTCGGCCAAGGCATCTTCCGGCTCTCGTGAACCGGGTTTCGATTTCAGCTCTGGATGCAGCACAAAGGCGCGAGTCAGACGTTTGCCGCCTTCGCCCCCCAGTTCCGTCAGGTCGATCACTTCACGGGCGATTACGCTTCACCCTCATAGAGAGAGATCGGCTGGCCCGGCATGATGGTCGAAATCGCGTGCTTATAGACAAGCTGGCTTTGCCCGTCCCGCCGCAGCAACACGCAGAAATTGTCGAACCAGGTTATCACGCCTTGCAGCTTGACCCCATTAATCAGGAATACCGTAACCGGCACCTTGTTCTTGCGAACGTGATTCAGAAATGCATCTTGCAGATTTTGCTTATCGCTGGCCATGCGCTTGCCTTTTTGTCAGGGCGGTTTGCTATACGCAGAGAGCCTCGTCTCCCTATTCGCCCAGTATGAAACGTGATTTGCGAAACTTCCAGCCCTGCGGCGCACAAATTTGCACCATGGGCGAAAATTGCAAGCCTTCCTGAATGTTTATCGCCCCAAGCGGGGCCAGAGCACCGATAGCAGCATCAACAATTCCAGCCGCCCAAGGATCATCCCCAGGGCCAGCACGGCGCGTGCCGGGTCGGCAAGGGCTGCGTAGGATAACGGCTCTGGCCCGGCGATCTGCGCCAAAGGGCCGGTGGTGGTTATGGCGGCGCTGGCGAAAATCAGCGCATCTTCCAGCGGCTGGCCCAACAGGACCAGCGCCATCACAAGGGCGGTCAGGGTCAGGATAAACACCATCAGGAACAGCCATGCGGAAAACGCGCCTTCGCTGCGCAACCCGCGCAAGCGCGGCCCGTCGCCGCCCATGCCAGAGGGGTGAATCAGCTTCTCGGCCTCGTGCTTGGCCTGCCACAGCAGCGCAAAGCCGCGCAGCAGCTTCAGCCCGCCCGCGGTGGTGGCAATACCGCCGCCCAGCGTTGCAAGCCCCAGCAGCACGATCCCGCCGGGACCGGCATAGGCCGTCACCTCGGGCGCGCCGATGGTGCTGACAAACCCCGCCGTTCCAAGAAACGACAGCGCGGTAAAGCCCGTGCCCCACAGTTCCGCCAGTGCCGCAGCGGGGGCAGCGCCCAGCGCATCCGCGCCATTGACAGCCCATAGCCCAAAGGTGACCGCAACCAAAAGCCAAATCGCCACGCGCAATTCGTCATCGCGCCAGAGCGGGCCAGAGCCTTGCGGCACCACCGCACCGGGCCAGCCGCGCCGGGTCAGCGCCAGCCCAAGGAACAGCGCGATCGCCACCTCTTGCACGATCCCGTCCGCGGCCCCCCAATGTGGCACGATCCCGGATGTGGACAAGGTGGACATGGCATAGACCAGCGCCACCAAAGGCGGCATCCCCTGCACCGACAAGACCACCCATAACAGCCCCGTCACACCCGCATAGGCCGGGGCGATCAGGCGGATATGCGACCATAGCCGGCCCAGATCGGCCTGTCCTGCCTCTGCCCCGATCTGGGTAGCGCGCATCTTGCGCGACCAGTCGGGCACCTCGCCAATGGCTTGGGAGCGTGCGGTCAAAAGGTCATAGCCACCCATGTTCATCGGGGCCAGCAGGGCCGCAGCATAGACCAGCACGAACAACCCGCCCAACCACGCCGCCATCGCGCGCCAGACAAGCAGGCTGCGCGGCATCGCGCTGTCCAAGGCGCTGGCACCGGTGGTGGTAAAGGCAGAGACCATTTCGAACCATGCATCGAACAGCGGCAAACCGCCCGGCATCGCCTCTGTCACCGGCAGCGCCATGAAAAGCGGGATGACAAGGTAGGACACTGTCAGAATGTAGAACGGGTGCGACAGCGCACCGGGTTTGCGCTGTAGGTTGCGCCGCGACAGGTAGATCAGGCCCGCAAGACTGCCCAGCAGGCTGGCCGAATACAGGAAAGCGCGCGCGCTTTCATGCTCACGCAGGGTAAAGCCCAGCGCGGCAGGCAAGATCATTGCCCCGGCTGTGACCGCCATCAACCCGGCCATGACAATCGTGCCGCGCGCGCTGTCTTTCATCTGCGCCCCCTTGCGCTGTGACCTTACCGGCTTGCCTATGGCGCAGCCATGGCGGTCAGAAATGCTCGAAGGAAACCTGCAACAAAGCATCCACCTTTGGCACATCTTCGGTCAGGGCAAAGATCACCACCAGATCGCCCTCTTGCAGGACCATGCTGCTATTGGGTTTCATGAACTTCCCGGCACGTTGCACCCCGATCAACAGCGCGCCTTCGGGAAAGGCAATGTCGCGCACCGCCCGGCCTGCGATCTGCGATGTGCCCAGCACCTTGGCCTCGATCACCTCGGCCTCTCGGTCGCCCAGCATGTAGACCGAGCGCACAAGCCCGTGCCGGATATGGCGCAAAATGGAACTGACGGTCAGCGCGCGCGGGTTGATATAGGCATCCACGCCCATGGCATCGGCCAGCGACACCATGCCCGGATCATTGACCAGCGAAATCGCCATGCGCGCGCCCATGCTTTTGGCGCGCACCGCCGCCAGCAGGTTGGTGCGGTCGTCATCGGTCAGCAAGACCACGGCATCGGTGTTCGAGATGCGCGCCTCTTCCAGCAGGTCGGAATCCATTGCATCGCCATGCAGCACGATGGAACGTTCCAGCGCATCGGCTGCCGCCTCGGCGCGGGCGCGGTCGCGTTCGATAACCTTGACCCGCACGCGCTGGGGCTGGCTTTCCAGCATCCGCGCCACCGACAGCCCGACATTGCCGCCGCCAATGACCAGCACGCGTTCCTGCCGGGGGGCTTCCTTGCCGAACACTTCGAACACGCGCGACACATCATCGGCCGCCAGCAGCAGATACACCGCATCGCCCGCGAAAAGCTGATCCTCGGGTTCGGGAGCAAACATATGGCCTGCCCGGCGCACCCCCGCCACCATCACGCGCAAGGTCGGAAATAGTTCCGACAACTGCCGCAACGGCGTGTTGAGCACCGCGCATTTGTCATCCAGCACCAGCCCCAAAAGCAGCGCGCGCCCGTCGAAGAACTCGTGCACATCAAAGGCCGACGGATAGGCCACGCGCTTCATGGCCGCCAGCGACACTTCGCGTTCGGGGCTGATGATAACATCGATGGGCAAATGCTCGCGCCGGAACAGGTCGGCATATTTCGGGTCCAGATAGGTCTGGGCCCGCAGCCGCGCGATTTTCTTGGTCACACCAAAGACGCTATGCGCGACCTGACATGTGACCATGTTCACCTCGTCCGAATAGGTCGCGGCAATGACCATATCGGCATCGCCCACGCCGGCCTGTTCCAGAACGGCGGGGTAGCTGGCAAAGCCCGTCACGCCCTGCACATCCAGCGTTTCGGTCGCGCGGCGGACCAGCACGGGGTTGTTGTCGACAATGGTGACGTCATTGCGTTCGCCCGACAGGTGGCGCGCAATCTGCCACCCCACCTGCCCTGCGCCGCATACGATGATCTTCATGGCCCGCGCCTCTTGGTTGCGGAAATCGAAGCCCTTGATGTGCCAGCAGGCGCGCGCGCTTGCAAGGCTTTACCCCTTTGCCGACAAGCGCGCCGTGTTCACGCCAAGCGATTTCAACTTGCGGTGCAGCGCCGACCGTTCCATGCCGACAAAACTGGCGGTCCGGCTGATATTGCCGCCAAAGCGGTTGATCTGCGCCAACAGGTATTCGCGCTCGAACAATTCGCGCGCTTCGCGCAGCGGCAAGGTGGCCAACGATCCCGACAGCATCAGGCCGCGCCCCGACTCCTCGGGTACGCTGTCGGCCTGAAGATCGGCCACCTCGATCGGGCGGCCCGCATCGCCAAGGATCAGCGCGCGTTCGATCATGTTGCGCAATTGGCGGATATTGCCCGGCCAAGACAGGGTTTGCAGATGCGCGCGCGCTGCGTCGTCCAGCGTGCGGCGCGGCAAGCCTTGCGCGGCGTGCAGCATGTCGATGAAATGCTCGGCCAGCAGCGGGATATCCTCGCGCCGTTCTTCCAGCCCCGGCACGCGGATCGGCACCACGTTCAGCCGGTCATACAGTTCCTGCCGGAACAAGCCCTCTCGCACCCGTGCGCTTAGGTCTTGGGTCGTGGCTGACATCACCCGCAGGTCAACCCGCACCTTGTCGGCCCCGCCGGTGCGGATGAATTGCTGCTCCACCAGCACCCGCAACAGCTTGGACTGCGTGCCAAGCGGCATATCCGCGACCTCGTCAAAGAAGATCACCCCGCCATGCGCCTGTTCCAGCAACCCCGGTTCCACCCCGCGATCGGGGCCTTCGCGGCCGAACAGAACCTCTTCCATGCGTTCGGGTTCGACCGATGCCGATGTCACCGTCACGAAGGGGCCAGAGGCGCGCTCGGAATTTTCATGCACATAGCGGGCGGCGGCCTCTTTGCCGCAGCCGGGGGGGCCTGTGAACATCAGCCGCGCATTCGACCCCGTGACCTTTTCCAATTGGCCGAACAAGGCCCGGTAGGCGGTCGATTCGCCCAAAAGCTGCGCCGATCCAACATCGCGGCGCTTCAGGTCCTGATTTTCGCGCCGCAGCCGCGAGGCTTCCATCGCGCGCCCGATCACCACCAGCAGCTTGTCAATGTTGAAGGGCTTTTCGATGAAATCATAAGCGCCCTGCTTGATCGCGGCGACAGCGATTTCCACATTGCCATGGCCCGAGATGATGACAATGGGAATATCCGGGTTCGACCGCTTGACCGACATCAGAATGTCGATCCCGTCCATCTTACTGTCCTTCAACCAGATATCGAGGATCATCAGCGCGGGCGGGTCGGAATTCACCGCTGCCATCGCCTGATCGGAATTGGCCGCAAGCCGGGTTTTGAACCCTTCATCTTGCAGGATTTCCGAAATCAGTTCGCGAATGTCGCGTTCATCATCGACGATCAGAATATCACCCATAATCGTTAACCATCTTCCTGTTGGTCGTCAGAGATCTGCACGGCGGCCAGCCGTGGCAGGCGAATATCGGCCATCGCGCCGCGTCGGGGCGTGCCGTCGGGGTCGGTCGCATCGGCCAAGCGCAAGCTGCCGCCATGTTCTTCGATGATCTTGCGCACGATGGACAAGCCAAGCCCGGTCCCTTCTGCGCGCGTGGTCACATAAGGCTCAAACAGGCGATTGCGGTCTTCCGGTAGGCCGATGCCGTTGTCGGTAATCGTGATGTGCAACTGGTCTGGCTCTGCATGAAAGGCGATGTCGATTGTGCCGGGCGGGCTGTCGGCATCTTCCGCGCGGCGGCTTTCGATCGCCTCTCCGGCATTCTTGATAAGATTGGTAAAGGCCTGCGCCATCATCGTGTCGTCGACTTCGACCACCACCGGCTCGGCGGGCAGCGACAGGCTGAACGCAATATCGGGCTGGCCGCTTTCTTGTAAAAGCGCGCAGTCCCGCAGCAACGCCACCATGTCATGCGGTCGGCGGTCGGGTTCCGGCATACGGGCGAAGCGCGAGAATTCATCCACAATCCGGCGCAGATCATTCGTCTGACGCACGATGACCGAAGTCAGTTGCGACAGGCTTTCGGCGTCATCCTCGGCCAGTTTGCGGCCAAACTTGCGCGCAATGCGTTCCGCCGAAAGCTGGATCGGGGTTAAGGGGTTCTTGATCTCATGCGCGATCCGGCGGGCGACATCGCCCCAAGCGGCCATACGCTGCGCGCTGACCAGTTCCGACACGTCATCAAAGGCGACCACATAGCCTTCCAGTTGCCCATCGCGGCGGCGGCGTTCGGCAATGCGCACCAGCACGGTTTCCAACCGCCCCGAGCGCACCAGCCGCAGCTCTTCCTGCACGCGTCCCGGTCCGGGCGGCGCTGCGCGCAGCTTCTCCATCAGGGGCACGAATTCCGGCGCAATCTCTGACAGCTCTGGCGAGGTCGTGGGGCATGGCGCGACTTCCAGCAAGGTTTCAGCCGCGCGGTTGATGAAGGCCAGCCGACCGTTTGCATCCAAGCCGATCACCCCTGCGGTCACCGACCCCAGCACCGAATCGAACAGCCGCCGCCGCGCATCGATCTGGCGGTTGTTTTCCAACAGATGCTCGCGCTGCCCCTTCAACTGGCGGGTCATCTGGTTGAACACGCGGCCCAGCAGGGCCACCTCGTCATCCTCGCGCGCGATGCGGACTTGCACGTCCAGATCGCCCGCGCCGACCTGCTCTGCGGCCTCGACCAGCCGCCCGACGGGCCGCGCCAGCCGTTCGGCGAAATTCAGCCCCATCCAAACCGCCGCAAGGATCAGGATCAACGCGAAACCAAGGTAAAGCGCGCCAAACTGGAACAAAATGCGCCCCCGATCCTGTTCCAACTGTTGGTAGAAATCGACCGTTTCGCGGGTTTCATCCAGCAGTGACAGGATATCGCCATCCACCGCGCGCGACACATACAGGTAACGGTCAAAATATTCGCTCAACGGCACAAGGGCGCGGAACTCGTTCAGCGGCCAATCGCGTATCAGCACCACGCCATCGCGCGCAGCGGCAAGGTCCGGGTCGCTTGGTGGAACAAAGTTGAACCGGTAGGACCGTTCCCCGCGCGCCCGGATGTCGCCCGCCCCGTCGATAACGAATGCAACGCGCAAGCCGCGCTGCACCCGCGCCTGCGCTTCTGAAAGCAGGTCGCGCAACTCGCCCTCGCCCATCATGGGAAAGAGCCTGCGCGCGGCATCAAGATAATCCGCCAGATCCTGCGCATCGGTCCGCAGATCGCGTTCCTGTTCGAACTGATAGGCCTCTGCCGCTGACAGCGAATTGCCGACCACGCGCTGAACGCGGTCCGAAAACCACCCTTCCAGCCCCACATTGAGCGTGATGACGGCAAAAACCGCAACCGTGATTGTGGGCACCATGGCGATGGCGCCAAACAGCGTGGTCAGCCGCAAATGCAGGCGCGAGCCCGCTCTGTCCTTGCGCCGCGCGGCCACCAGCCGCGCCACCCGCACCGCCACAAGCCCGGCCACAAGCAACATGTAAACAAGGTCGGTCAACAGCACCAGGGCAAGGCCGGACGTGCTGAATACCGCGTTCAGCGGGCCCAGCGCCAATAGCGTCAGCAATACCAGAAACGGGCCTGCCAGAACCAGAACGACCGTGCCACCCACCGATCTGCGCCGATCGCGCAGGCCGGCCAAGTGTTCCAGCACACCCGAATAAAACGCCGCCTGCCTCAAAAAGCCCCCGCAAGTTACCGTTTTACAGGGGTCTTTGCTGCCCCGTGTTGTGGGGATTATGCCACAGGCAATGTGGTAATTCTACATCAAACTCGGGCCATCAGGCCAGCTTGCGACGGCGTGATACCTCTATATCCAGCTCGGTGATTTTCTTGCGCAAGGTGTTGCGATTGATCCCCAGAAGCTCTGCGCAGCGGGCTTGGTTGCCGCCTGTGGCATCGAGTGCGATTTCGATCAGCGGCACCTCTATTTCATGCAATATCCGTGCATACAGGCCCGGCGGCGGCAGGTCTTGGCCGTGCAGGTCGAAATAGCGTTTCAAATGGCGCGCCGCCGATTCCGACAGCGATTCTCCGCCCATCCCTTCGCCAATCGCCATGGCAGAGGGCTGGCTTTTCAGCGCCAGTTCCATTTCCAAGCGCGTAATCAAGGGGTCTTGCCCAGTCAGCGTCAGCCGCCGCAAGGTATTTTGTAGCTGCCGCACATTGCCGGGCCACGAATACCCGCGCACCAGTTCCAGCGCCTCTGGGGAAAGCGCGCGCAGGGTCGCGCCATCATCAGCGGCTTGCGACAGGAAATGCTGCGTCAAAGGTTCCAGATCGTCGATCCGCTCGCGCAGCGGGGGCACAGCAAGGGTGACACCGCTTAGCCGGTAATACAGGTCTTCGCGCAGGGTGCCGTCGCTCATGCATTGGGTCAGATTGGTCTGCGCCGTCGCCATAATGCGCGGCCCGTCATCGGGCAGGCTGTCGAGCAGCCGCGCCACGCGCAACTGGGCTTCCGCGCTGTAAGAGGCCAGCTCATCCAGCAACAACGACCCTGAACGCACGCGCGCCACCAAGGCTTGCGCCGTGTCGGGGCTGCGGAAATCCTCTGCCGTGGCTGCCAGAAAGGGCTGCCCGCGCCGGTCTGACAGATCGTGCAACGTGCGGGCGATCAGCGATTTCCCGGTGCCGGATTCGCCGGTTATCAGCACCGGCATGACCGAATTCATCACACGTGCGATCAGGCGATACAATTCCTGCATGACCGGGGTGCGCCCCACCAGCGGCAGCCCTTCCATGCTGGACATGTCACCGCGCGGCGCGGGTTTGGGTGCCGCCCCCACCTGCGCCGAAGCGGCGACAAGTTTCCGGTTCTTCATGGCCGTGCCCGCGCGTTTCAGCAGGTCCGGCAGGTCGAACGGTTTGGGAAGGTAATCATGCGCATCGACCTCGTTGGCCTGAATCGCCGTCATGATCGTGTTTTGCGCAGAGATCACGATCACCGGCAGATCGGGCCGTTCCTGGCTGATCTTCGGGATCATCTCTATCCCGTTGCCATCGGGCATCATCACATCGGTGATGACCAGATCGCCACGCCCCTCTTCGACCCAGCGCATCAGCGTGGTCAGGCTGGAGGTGGCGTGCACCTTGCAGCCTGCCCGCGTCAGCGCTTGCGTCAGCACCGTGCGGATGGTGCGATCATCATCGGCAACCAGAACCGTGCCATCCATCAGGAAAGCTCCTCTTGTTGTGCGTAACGCCCGTCCAAATCGGTCGCGCGCGGCAGGGAAATGCGAAACATCGTGCGGCCCGGACGGCTTTCGACAGACACCCAGCCATCATGCGCCGAGACGATTTTCGACACCAGCGCAAGGCCAAGGCCCGTGCCATTCTCGCGGCCCGACACGAAAGGGTCGAACACCTCATCGGCAATTTCGGCGGGCAAGCCCGGTCCATCATCGATGATTTCAACATGAATGGGCAGCGCCACATCGCGCCCATCCGCAGCGCGCACGCGCAGCGATTGTTCAAAGAAACTGCGAATGCGGATCGTGCCGCCATCAGGCTGCGCTTGGGCCGCATTCTTCAGCAAGTTCAGGAACACCTGCAACAACTGGTCGCCATCGGCCCAGACCGGTGGCAAGGACGGGTCGTAATTGTCCCGGATCCGCATATGCGCGGCAAAACCCACCTCTGCCGACCGGCGGGCGCGTTCCAGAATGTCGTGAATGTTGATCGCACGGCAGGCGGGCGGGCGCTGGTTGCCGAATTGCTCGACCTGGTCTAGCAGGTTCACAATGCGCTGGGTTTCGGCCACGATCAGGTCGGTCAATTCGCGGTCACGCGGCTCCAGCCCCATGGACAGAAGCTGCGCGGCCCCGGTAATGCCCGCCAGCGGGTTCTTGATCTCATGCGCCAGCATCTGCGACATGCCAATGGCCGAACGCGCGGCGTTGCGGATGCCATCCACCTGTCCCAGCTTGCCTGCGATCTCGCGCGGGGTAATCAGCATCAGCACAAGGTCGGGGCGGTCCACCATGGGCGCCAGTTGAATGGAGCACATGACCGGCTTACGCGCGCCGATGACCAAAGAGGCATCGTTGATGAACACTGGCGCGCGATTGCTGCGGCAGCGCTCCAGCGCGCGGTTGATTTCTGCGTCAATCTCGATCAGGCGCGCCAAGGGGCGGTTCAGGACCGCGCGGCGCGACAGGCTTAGAAACTGCTCGGCCGCCGGGTTGCAATCGGCCACGCATTCGCGCCCGTTGACCTGCCCCACCATGAAAGAGGGCACGGGCAAGGCCGCCCATATCGTGCCGGTGGCGGGGGGCGTCATGCCGCAACCTCTTGCATCGGGGCCAGCAGGTCGGGCAGCAGTGCAAGCACCTGCGCGGGGTTGGTCGCGGTCAGCGCAGCACGGCGGGCCAGAGCGCAGCCGCCCGCCGCGTCCGCATACCAGCCCAAGTGCTTGCGCGCGACCCGCAGGCCCAGATCGCGGCCATAAAAGCCCAGCATCGCGTCGTAATGCGCGCCGACCAAGGCGACCAGTTCGGCCCCTTGCGGCGCAGGCGGCACCGGGCGGCCCGACAGGCTTGCGGCAATCTGCGCCAGCAGCCATGGCCGCCCCTGCGCCCCGCGCCCAACCATGACACCCCCTGCCCCGGATTGCGCCAGCGCCTGCCGGGCCGCCTGAGCACCGGTAATATCCCCATTGGCGACCACCGGCACATCCACCGCCCGCACAACCGGCGCAATTGCCGCCCAATCGGCGCGGCCCTTGTAGAACTGGCAGCGCGTGCGGCCATGGATCGTGACCATTTTCACGCCCGCGCCCACGGCACGGCGGGCAAGCTCTGGCGCATTGTGGCACGCCTCATCCCAACCCAGCCGGGTTTTCAACGTCACCGGCACATCCACCGCGGCCACCACCGCGTCAATCAGCGACAACGCGTGATCGAGATCGCGCATCAGCGCCGATCCGGACAAACCACCCACGACCTTTTTCGCAGGGCAGCCCATATTGATGTCAATGACTCGCGCGCCCTGATCGGCCAGCATGCGTGCGGCTTCGCCCATCCACCACGCATCGCGCCCGGCAAGTTGCACGGCGGTCTGGCCATCAGCAACGCCCAGCTCTGCCTTGGCGCGGGTCGAGGGGCGCGCGCGCACCATGTCTTCGCTGGCGACCATTTCCGACACCACCAGCGCCGCGCCGAACCCGGCCACGACCCGCCGAAACGGCAAATCGGTAATGCCCGCCATCGGGGCCAGCAGGACCGGGCAGCCAGCGCCCGCCTCGAAGGGGAACGGAACCGTCATGGGAGTGAGCAAAGCATGTCTTTCATGCGTGAAGGGATAGCCCCATGCCAGACCCAAGTCCAATTGAACCGCCACGCCCTTGGCGCATTTTTCATCATGCGCCCGCTTTTTGGGCAAATATAAGTGGCAATCGTGCGCATTGTCAGCAACCTGCCGCTGCGCGTATAGAGGGCGCGACAGGATCGCAGGGCGCGCATGACCAGTTCCATAGCCACCATCATCGTTGCCGCCGGGCGCGGCACCCGCGCGGGCGGCGGCCCGCCCAAGCAGTGGCGCAGGCTTGGCGGGCAGCCAGTGCTGGCCCATACGCTGGATGCGCTGCGCGCTGGCGGTCTGACCCGGCTGATTCTGGTGTTGCACCCCGATGACATGACCCGCGCGCAAGGGCTGGACCTGCACGGCGTGACCCTTGTGGCGGGCGGCGCAACGCGCACCGCGTCGGTGCGCGCGGCGCTGGACCTGTTATCCGCCGCCCCGCCCGACCGCGTTCTGATCCATGACGGCGCGCGGCCCTTCGTCTCTGCCCGGGTTGTGGGTGACGTGATGCAGGCGCTGAACGATTACCCCGCCGCCGCCCCGGCGCTAGCCGTGGTCGATGCGCTGTGGCGCGGGCAAGACGGCTTTGTCGGCGCACCCGTGCCGCGTGACGGGCTGTTTCGCGCACAGACCCCGCAGGGTTTTCACTTCGCGCCCTTGCTGTCCGCGCACAGGGCATGGCCGGGCGACGCCCCCGATGACGTGGAAATCGCCCGCGCCTTTGGCCTGTCCGTCGCACTGGTGCCGGGCTGCGAGGAGAATTACAAACTGACCTACGCGCCCGATTTCGCCCGCGCCGAGGCGATGCTGCAAGCAAGGAAACCGCAAATGACCGATATCCGCCTTGGCAATGGCTATGACGTGCACCGCTTCGGCCCCGGCGATGGCTGTTGGCTGTGCGGGGTGAAGGTGCCGCATGGGCGCGCGCTTCAAGGCCATTCAGATGCCGATGTCGGAATGCACGCATTGACCGATGCTATCTATGGTGCGCTGGCCGAAGGCGATATTGGCCGCCATTTTCCGCCCTCTGACCCGCAATGGAAGGGGGCTGCCAGCCATATCTTCCTGCGCCATGCGATCGAACTGGCGCGCGCACGGGGCTATGCGCTTGCTAATTGCGATGTGACGCTGGTCTGCGAATATCCCAAGATCGGGCCACATGCGGGCGCAATGCAGGCGGAACTTGCGCGCATCATCGGGGTCGAGGTTGGACGCGTCAGCGTAAAGGCCACCACGTCGGAACGCTTGGGCTTTACGGGCCGCGAGGAAGGGATTGCCGCGCTGGCCACGGCCTGCCTGATCGCAGGCTGACGCATCGGGGCTGGATTATTTTTGCAAGATGAAGGGGATAGGGCATGACCCTGACACGCATGATCGCAACCTTTGGCGGCGTGGGCTATCTGCGCCCCGCGCCGGGCACTTGGGGCAGCTTCGCCGCCCTGCCCGTGGCGTGGGGCCTGCATGTGCTGGGCGGGTTCTGGTTGCTGCTGGGTGCCACATTGGTTGCCTTCGCGCTGGGCTGGTGGGCCACCATTGTTGAGACGCGCGGCGCGCCCGATGCCGACCCGTCTGAGATTGTCATCGACGAGGTGGTGGGCATGTGGATTGCACTTTGGCCCGTGTCCTTGGGCGCGATGATGCAGGGGGTTCCTGTCACGGCGCTTTGGCCCGGCTGGGTCACGGCGTTTCTGGCCTTTCGCGCCTTTGACATCTGGAAGCCCGGCCCGGTCGGGCTGGCCGACCGGATGCACACACCTTTGGGCGTGATGCTGGATGATGTCGTGGCAGGATTTCTGGCCACGCTGGTGGTGGCAGTCGCCGCCGTGGTCAGCCACGGGTTGATGGGCGCATGAGCGCGGGGGCGGTTCTGGATGCGGCCCGCGCCAAGGGCGTGATGCTGGCGGCCGCCGAATCCTGCACCGGCGGGATGATCATGGCCGCGCTGACCGCTGTGCCGGGATCGTCCGACGTGGTGGACCGGGGGTTCGTGACCTATTCCAACGCGGCAAAACGCGACATGCTCGGCGTGTCGCCCGACACGCTAACAGCACATGGCGCGGTGTCGGAAGCGGTAGCCGCCGAAATGGCGCAAGGGGCCTTGGCGCGGTCAGATGCCGGGATCGCGGTTGCGGTCACAGGCATTGCCGGCCCCGGCGGGTCAGAGCACAAGCCCGAAGGGCGCGTCTGCTTCGGGCTGGCAGATGCGCAAGGCGTGGTCACGCAAACGGTCGAGTTCGGCGCGATTGGCCGCGACGCAGTGCGCGCGGCGACGGTCGATCATGCGCTGGCAATGGTTTTGGCGCGGCTTGACGCGGCCGCGCAGGGTTAACCCCGTCAGGCAAGCGCGACCTCGCGAAACGTGACCCCGAACAGCCCGGCATCTTGAACAAGCTTCACCAACTGCTCTGAAAACACCGGCGGGTTGGCAATGTCGCGGACGCAAAACAAATGCGCGCCGGTCAATTGCGCAACAATCAGCACGGGGCGTTCGAATTGTGGCCCGCCAGAGCAATAGGAACGCTCGACATCCAGCGTATGGGGCAGACAGATCGGCCTGATCCAGCAGACATTTTCGCCGTTCTCCACCTCGACCGGCAGAATTTCGGTGTTCTCGGGCATCAACGGGGCGAACAGCTTTGCGGCGCGCTGAGACAGCAGCAGCGTGCTGCCATTCACCTGAATATCGCTTGCAACCTCGGGGGGCTGCCTTTCCTTGCAGCACCAAGCCGCGTGTTCTCGCGTTTCATCAGGGGGACAATCCATGGCCCGCCCCTGACCCCGAATTCGACCTCGGGGCGGATGCGATGGCGCGCGAATTGATCGAAATCCAGCGCGGAACGGCGCAGTGCTTCGGCCCCGTCAAAGGCCCGATGATTGCCAGAGAAATTGAGCATCAGGTGATGTTGCTCGACAGGGCGCGGCTGAAAATATCTCGTAAAATGCTCGGTATTGCGACGATGTATCGTGCATCACGATGACACCGAAATCGCGCGCCGCGCTAGCCATAAAGCGCCTTGGCACGCGCTTCGAACGCACCGACCACGCGGCGCATGGCCTGATCGAACACGACCCCGATGATCTTTTGCAGCATCGGGTTGCGGAATTCGAAATCAACGTGGAAATCGACGATGCAGCCGCCACCTTCGGCATCTTTCATCGTCCAGCGCGACACCATATGCTTGAACGGCCCGTCCAGATAGGCCGTGTCGATCACGCCATCGTCGGGAAACAGCCGCACGCGGCTGCCGAAGCGTTCGCGGAACACCTTGAACGAGATGACCAGATCGGCCAGCATCTCTTCGCCGCCCAAGATGGGTTCGCGCGACCGGATGCGCGCGGCGGCGGTCCATGGCAGAAACTCTGGGTAGCGCGCCACATCCGCCACCAGATCATAGATCTGCTGCGCCGTGTAAGGCATGTGGCGGTGTTCGGTATGGATGGGCATAGGTGGATCGGGCCTTTTGTCTGGGCAGGACATGTCTTAGACTTGGCCTGAAAAATCAAGGGGCCGAGATGTCGCAAAAACCCTATGAGATCGACCAAATGATAAGCGCCAAGCAGATCGCCGCGCGGGTCGAAGAATTGGCCGAGGAAATCAGCCGCGAATTTGCCGCCACCGAAAAGCTGGTCGTGGTGGGCCTGCTGCGCGGATCGTTCATCTTCATTGCCGATCTGGTGCGTGAAATCAGCCTGCCGCTAGAGGTCGATTTTCTGGAAGCGTCCAGCTATGGCAACAGCACGCAATCCTCGCGCGAGGTGCGGATCTTGAAAGACCTGTCGGGCAAGATCGAGGGGCGCGATGTGCTGGTAGTCGAAGATATTGTCGATACCGGCTTTACGCTGCACCATGTGCTTCAGATGCTGCTGGCGCGCAACCCGGCCCGGTTGGAAGTCTGCGCGCTTCTGGACAAGCCGTCGCGCCGGGAAGTGGACATTCGCGCGCGCTGGACGGGTTTTGAAATACCTGATGAGTTCGTTGTCGGCTACGGCATCGACTACGCCCAGCGCAACCGCAACCTTCCCTATATTGGTAAGGTCCGTTTCGTCTAAGCCCCGTTCTCACAGGCGCGTGTGCTGGCCGCGCCATCACGCGTGCGTGTGTTTTAAACGTCATCAAGCCGGGCTAAGCTAAAATCCCCAGCTAATTCGCAAGGAAACCTCTTATGGGATTTTACAAAACACTATACGGCGCGGCTTTGGTCGCAGCATTTGCAGCACCTGCACTGGCACAGGACATGAACGCGATTGAAGCGCGTCAGGGCCAGTTCAAGCTTTACGGTCACAACATCGCCGTCTTGGGCGGCATGGCCCAAGGCCGGATGGACTATGACGCAGAGATGGCACAGACAGCCGCCGATAACCTGTTTCACCTGACCCGGCATGACCAGTCGCGCCTATGGCCCGAAGGGACCGATTCGTCGATGGTCATGGAAACCCGCGCCAAGGCGGAGATCTGGGAAAACCTTGACGATTTCACCGCCAAATTCGTCGCCTTGCAAGAAGCCTCTGCCGCGCTGCAAGGCGTGGCGGGCGACGGTCTGGACGCGCTGCGCCCCGCCGTGGGGGCCGTGGGCGCAAGCTGCGGCGCCTGCCACGAAGATTACCGCGAAGAAAGCTGATCTTCGCGCGACGGACCGGAAGAACAGGCCGCCCAAGCCATGCTGGGGCGGCCTTCTCGAACCGTGAAAGGTCAATTATATGAACCGCTTGGGGCGTGTTGTTCTTGCGCTTGCGATCGTCGGGGGGACGTTGGGATGGTATGTTACCCGCCCCGTCACCTTGCCCGAAACCGTGTCCGAACGCCTGACCGGCGATGCGCAGGCGGGAGAGCGCATCTTTCTGGCAGCGGGCTGTGCTTCGTGCCACATGGGCACAGAGGATGACGCGGACCCATTGGTGCTGAGCGGCGGCGCGCAGTTCGAAACCCATTTCGGCACGTTCTACGCGCCCAATATCAGCCCCGATCGGGACCATGGAATCGGCGGCTGGACGCAGGCTGACTTCCTTGATGCGGTCATGCGCGGGGTCTCGCCGCAGGGGCAGCATTATTACCCGGCTTTCCCCTACACATCTTACGCCAAGGCCGACCCGCAAGACATGGCCGACCTTTACGAATACATGATGACCCTGCCCGCCGACGCCACGCCGTCGCGCGACCATGATCTGGGCTTTCCGTTCAACATTCGCCGCAGCGTGGGCGTTTGGAAGGCGCTTTTCATGACCCGCGACTGGGCTGTGACGGGCGACCTGACCGCAGAGGAAACCCAAGGCCGCTACTTGGCCGAAGCCTTGGCGCATTGCGCCGAATGCCACACCCCGCGCAACGCCTTGGGCGGCATGGACCGCGCGCGCTGGCTAGAAGGTGCGCCCAACCCATCCGGCAGCGGGCGCATTCCGGCAATCGTCGGGGATGATTTCTCATGGACGGCGTTTGACATCAGCGCCTATCTGGAAACCGGCTTCACGCCCTCTTTCGACGTGGCGGGCGGGTCTATGTCCAAGGTCATCGCCAATCTGGGGCAACTTGACAAAGCAGAGCTAGACGCGATTGCCGCCTATATCTTGCGCGCCGCGGACGAATGACCACGTTGCCTTTGCATTGCCCGTATCATGCCTTGCCGGTGAACGGATTCACGCCCATACTGCCGTAAATCGCATCTGCTTGACGGAGCCATGTCGGAAAACCCGAAAACCATAACGCCGCTGTCGGCCCGTCTCAGCTTTGGCGAGAAGTTCCGCCTGCAAACTTGGCTGATGGGCATTATCGCTTTCGCAGTGGTGTTGTTCCTGTTGGTGCAGGCCAAGTTTATCCTGATTTCGCTGGCCATCGCGATCATCCTGTTTTCCTTGACCTCGGATGCGATCAATTCCATCCAGCGCATGAAAATCGGCAATCTGCGTGTGACGAACTGGGTCGCGTCGGTGCTGGCCGTGGTGCTGATCGCGTCGGGCTTGCTGACCATGGCCGGGCTGGTGATTTCCCAGATCAACACGGTGCTGACCACCACGCTTGCCTATACAGACGACGCGCAGCGCGCCATTGCGCAGATGTTCGCGTGGATGGGCGAGGATGTCGAGGCCTCCGTGCTGGCCACGGTGCGCTCCATCGAGATCTCTGGCTACCTGCGCTCTGCGGCAGGGCAAGCGGGGTCGCTTCTAAGCCAAGTGGTGCTTATCATCCTGTTCGTGGGGTTCCTGTTTGCCGAACGGGTCTGGTTCAACACCAAGCTGGAAAACCTGATGGGGGACACAGCGCAGGCGGGCCGCGTCAACCGCATCATCGGGTCGATCATCCGGCGTGTGAACCGCTACCTGCTGGTCAAGGCGCTGATCTCTGCGGTCACCGGCGCGCTGATTTTCGCGCTGGTCAGTGTCTTTAACCTGCAATTCGCTGCGGCCATGGGGCTGCTGACCTTCGTGCTGAACTTCATCCCCTCGGTCGGGTCCATCATCGCCACGCTGGTTTTGACACTGGTCGCCTATATTCAGGTCACAGAACCTTCGACCGCAGTTTTGATATTCGTGATCGCAGGCATGATCCAGTTTCTGCTGGGAAATGTCATCGACCCGATGCTGATGGGCAAAACCCTGCGCCTGTCATCTTTCGGGATCATCATCTCGCTGGCTTTTTGGGGCGCGGTCTGGGGCGTTCCGGGCATGTTCCTTGCCGTGCCCTTCATGGTCGCAGTCATGATCGTCTGCTCGCATATTCCCGCCGCGCGGCCCGTGGCGGTGCTGTTGTCGCGCGAAGGGCTGCCGGAAGAGGAATTCCCCCTGTCGCCCGCCCAAACAGCAGCAAATGCGGAAGAGCGCCAATACGCCAAGGCCATCGGGGCGGAATAAGCTTAGCCACCCGCGCGCCTCAGGGCGTCTTGCAGCACGAACAGCCGTATCGCAGAGGCGAGTCCCGTATCGCCGCGTGCGGCGTCAATCCGGGCGGCCAGCGCGTTCAGCGCAATCCCCTCGCGCGCGGCAATGGCGCGGAATTCCTGCCAGAATTCAGCTTCAAGCGAGACCGATGTGCGGTGCCCGCGCAGCGTGACCGAATGCTTGACCGGGCGCGCGCTCATGGCGTCTGATCGGGCGTAAGCTTGTGAGCGTCCAGATGCGCGCGCGCTTTGTCGGCTTGTGTCTGGTCTGCCTGCCGCTCTGCCCGGCTGCGGCCATGGCGCGCGGCATTCGCATCACCCGCGCGGCGCTTGGCATCGCGGGCGGCCTGTTTGCGGATGGTGCGCAGATTGACAATCTTGCTCATGCGCAAAGGTTAGCCCCGCCCTGCCCCCTCGGCAATGCCGTTTTCCATGCCCTGCGCCGCCGGATGCGCTGGCCCCCAGATTGTCGCGGCATCGCGTGCAACCAAGCGGCGCTCTGCGGCTTCCAGCGCCGCGAGCGCGCGCGCCGTGTCCCCCGTTCGCGCCAAGGCGCGGGCGAAAACCTTGCGCACCGAACCGGGGCGCCAGGGCAGCGCCGCGCGGGCCAGCCAAGCGCGCAATTCGGGCGGCAGGCGGTCATAGTCTTGCATCGGGTCGCGCGTGCGGGGTTTGGCGCGCAGATGCGTGCGGCGGTTGCGCCCGCTCATGCGGCCGCGGCCCTGCGCCACAGCGGGAACGGGTCTGGCAAGTCTGGCAGGCTGTCCGGCCCCTGTGCCAGTTCTTCGGGCAACAGGCAGGCATCCAGCTTGGCTTTTAGCGCGGCCCAGTCCATCGCGGTGCCGATGAACACGATTTCCTGACGCCGGTCGCCCCATGGTTCTGCCCAATGTGCGGCCATGTAGCTGCGCGCGGCATCGTGGTCGGGCCAGCGGTCGCGCGGGACAGCGGCCCACCAAGTGCCCAAGGGCCTGACCGAGGATAGCGCACCAGCCAGCGAAAATTCCGCCACCCAGTCGGGCCGCGTGGCAATCCAGAAATGGCCCTTGGCACGGATGACGCCCGGCAAATCGCCATTCAGAACCGCCATGATCGCGGCTGGCACGAATGGGCGGCGCGCGCGGTAAACATGGCTGGTGACGCCGTATTCCTCTGTTTCGGGCGTGTGATCGGCAAAGCCGTAAAGCTCTTTGGCCCACATCGGGTGCTGCTGCGCTGCGTCAAAATCGAACAGCCCGGTGTTCAGAATTGCGGCGGCGGCGACTTGGGAATGATTGGTTTCAATGATGCGCGCATCGGCGTTCAGGCTGCGGATGATCTTGCGGGCGGCATCCGTGCGCTCTGGCCCGGCATCGGCGACCTTGTTCAGAATGACCACATCGGCGAATTCGATTTGGTCGGTCAGCAGATGCACCAATGTGCGGTCATCTTCCGCGCCCAATGTCTGGCCACGGTCGCGCAGAAAATCATGGCTGGAATAGTCCCGCAGCAGGTTCACTGCATCGACCACCGTGACCATTGTATCCAGCCGGGCGACATCGGACAGGCTGTCGCCCGCCGCATCGCGGAAATCGAAGGTCGCGGCCACAGGCAAGGGTTCGGAAATGCCGGTCGATTCGATCAACAGGTAGTCGAACCGCCCTGCGGTCGCCAGTTTGCGCACCTCTTGCAGCAGGTCATCGCGCAGGGTGCAGCAGATGCAGCCGTTCGACATTTCGACCAGCGTTTCGTCGGTGCGTGACAATTCCGTGTCCGCGCGCACAAGGTCTGCGTCGATATTCACCTCTGACATGTCATTGACGATGACAGCCACGCGGCGCCCTTCGCGGTTGTTCAAAACCCGGTTCAGAAGCGTGGTCTTTCCCGCCCCCAGAAAGCCAGAGAGGACGGTAACGGGCAAACGCGGATCTGGCGGCATGGGCGGCTCCTGCACTGTCGTGGTGATATGTTATGTTATGTTATAACACTTATAATCAGACCGCAATCACCGCCACAAGCGGTTTTGAAACAAAACCGATACATCTTCGTCACATCCCTGTCGCGCATAGGGGGCATGGTGCGGCAAACCCGGCTACTCGGATGGTGCAATGCCCGAGCCTCGCTCCAAGACCTGCCCAAAGCCCCATGGGCGCACGCTGTTCCTATCGGACCTGCATTTGGGCGCGCTATCGTCGCAGGCAGAACTTCTATTGCAGTTCCTGCGCGCCAATCCCGCCCAGACCTATATCCTTGTGGGCGACATTCTGGACCTTTGGCACCCGATGCTGCCGCATTGGACCGCGCAAGACCAAGCCGTGATCGACCATCTGCGTGCCCGCGCCCGGATGGGCGCAAAGCTGGTCTATGTGCGCGGCAATCACGACCCGGACCCGACCCGCATACCCGATCATGCGAAACTGCCCGCGACCCATGTCAGCCGCTATGTTCACACAGGCGCAAATGGCAAACGCTACCTTGTCGTGCATGGCGACGAAGCCGATAGCCGACTGATCCGCCTGCATGTCATGACCCGCCTTGGCAGCCTGATCGACCATGGTCTGCGGCGGCTTGAACGCATGTTGCGCAGTTCGCGCAGCGACCCACAGGCGCGGGGCGTGGTCGATATGGTCATCTGCGGGCTGAACATGCTGCGCTACAGGGGGCGCGCGCATGAAAGGCGCATGGTGCAGATGGCGCGCAATGACGCCTTGGATGGGGTGATCTGTGGGCATTTCCATATTGCCGCGCTGCACGATCATTTCGGCCTGACCTATGCCAATTGTGGCGACTGGATCGACAGCATGACCGCATTGGTCGACCCCGGCGACGGTGTTCTCTACCGCCTTGGTGGGCGCGACGCCGTGCTGGCCGATGCCCGCGATCTTCCCAGCACTGACCCGAAAGAAATCACACCATGACCGATGCTGTTAATGTCTCTCGTCAATTGGGGGCCGCAGTGTTCCAGAAACCGGCCAAATCGCTGGCCGGACTGAACGAGCGCCTGTTCGCACGGTTGTTCGAGGGGCTGGTCTACGCGCAGATCTGGGAAGATCCGGTCGCCGATATGGCCGCTCTTGCGCTGAAACCGGGGTCAGATATGGTTTGCATCGCCTCTGGCGGGTGCAATGTCATGTCCTACCTGACGACGGACCCGGCCAGTATTACGGCGGTCGATCTGTCGCCTGCGCATATTGCGCTGTTGCGTTTGAAGCAGGCGGCGGCAACGCATCTCTCTCAGGCGGAATTCCATGATCTGTTCGCCCATGCGGACCGCCCCGAAAACCCGGCGCTGGTCGATCGGCTGTTGCCGCATTTGGACCCGGACAGCCGCGCCTATTGGGCAGGGCGCAGCATGGGCAGCCAACGGCGGCGCTATTTTGCACGCGGCTTCTACCGTCAAGGCGTGCTGGGCCGGTTTATCGGCGCGGTGCATGTGGTTGCGCGCCTTGCGCGAGTGGATTTCCGCCCGCTTCTGGACGCGCCCGACATGGAAACCCAACGCCAATTCTATGACAGCGCGATCGACCCGCTGTTCGACCGCCCGCTGGTGCAATTCCTTGCCCGGCAAAGAGCCTCTCTTTTCGGCTTGGGTATTCCGCCTGCGCAATATGACAAGCTTGCAGGCGATGGCGCGGTCATCGACGTGCTGCGTGCCCGGACCCGTCGGCTGGTCTGCGATTTTCCTGTGCGCGACAATTACTTCCTGTGGCAAGCCTTCAACCGGGGCTACCAGAACGCCCCCGATGCCAGCCTGCCGCCCTATCTGGAACCGGGCAATTTCGCACAGATCGCCAGCCGCGCGAACCGTATCCGGGCCGAAAACCTGTCACTGACCGACCATCTGGCAACCCGTGCAGAGCGCTCGCTTGATGCCTACACGCTGCTGGACGCGCAAGACTGGATGACCGACGCGCAGTTGACCGCGCTTTGGGCGCAGATCACGCGCACCGCACGCCCCAGCGCGCGCGTGCTGTTCCGCACCGGCGGCACCGACGACATTCTGCCGGGGCGCGTGCCGACCCACCTGCTGGGGCAATGGCGCTACGATATGGCCGCGTCTGCCCATGCCTTCGCGCGCGACCGTTCTGCCATTTATGGCGGTGTGCATATGTATCGCTTCAAGGGCTAGGTCATGGCCGATACGCATCACGCAGCGCTGATGGACCGCACCTATCGCCACCAGCGGTTGATCTACGATGCCACACGCGCGTGGTTTCTGCTGGGCCGCGACCATCTGATCGCGCATCTGGATGTGCCGCAAGGTGGCAGCGTGTTGGAACTGGCCTGCGGCACCGGGCGCAATCTGGACCTTATCGGGCGGCGCTACAACGGCAGCAAGCTGTATGGGTTCGATATCTCGGAAGAAATGCTGCGCAGCGCGCGGGCCAAACTGGGCGCGCGGGCGACGCTGGCGCATGGCGATGCCTGCGCCTTCGACGCGAATACCCTGCTTGGTCAGGCGCGTTTTGACCGGATCGTGCTGTCCTACAGCCTATCCATGATTCCGGATTGGCCCCGTGCCGTGAGCTGTGCCCTTGACCATCTGGCCGCAGGGGGCAGCTTGCATATCGTCGATTTCGGCCGCCAGCACCGCTTGCCACGACTGGCCCGCCGCGGGTTGAACGCTTGGCTGGCAAAATTTCATGTCACGCCACGGCACGATCTGGACAAGCAATTGACCAAAATCGCAGATGCGCGCGGGATGAACCTGAATTTCAAAGACCTATTTGCCAGTTATGCGCAACACGCGATAATCACAAACGGCAACGGCTAAAATGCCTTACAGGGGTTTGACACGCGGCAAAGCGTAGCTAGACTATTCGGCATGAGCTTAAACAAATTCCGCAAATTCCTGTATGCGCTGGCCAAATATTCCGGCGATGTGCAAGCGCTGACATCAAAGCGCAAAGGCGCTGTTTCGCGCCGCATTGGGCGGCGTATTGCGGGCAAAATAACCGGCAAAGGGTTGGGCAAGCTGTTCAAATAATTGCCCGGCAGTGCTTGTTTACTTTCAGAGGCAATGAGGAAAATCGCGCATTGCCCGTTTGGATCTTGCGCGATCTCTATTATTGGTCTGACCTCGTCAATATCGGGGCTTAATACCCGTTGCGCGCCACAACTACCTTCAGCGTTTGGAAGATGATGCTTAGATCACGCATGAAGGACACATCCTTGTAATAGGACACATCGAACCGCACCCGCTCTGCATAGCTTGCGTCATTGCGGCCGCTAACTTGCCACAAACCGGTAATGCCTGGGCGCATTGCAAGATAGGCGCGCTGCCCATTGCCATAGTAAGACAGCTCCTCTCGCACCACGGGCCGCGGTCCAACCAAGCTCATCTGACCTAGCAACACGTTGAAAATCTGAGGCAACTCATCCAAGCTGGACTTCCGCAAAAAACTACCAAAAGGCACGATGCGCGGGTCGTTTTTCAGCTTCCGAGTCTCGTCCCATTCCGCGCGCGCCGCAGGGCAGGATGCAAGATGTTCTTGCAGTTTCTGTTGCGCGTCCGGCACCATGGTGCGGATTTTCCAGCATTTGAATTCCTTGCCGTCTTTGCCGACCCGCGTGTGCCCGAAGAACGGAAAATAACCATCACGCGCAATGATCGCGGCACAAATCAAAATGACCGGTATCGTGAACAACAATGACAACAACACTAACCCGGTATCAACTACCCGTTTCCCGAATGTGCGATACACTCCACGAGATACCGAATTGGGCACCCCAAGATCTAGGCTGTCGGAAGCGTGCGCAGCCGCATCAGGTTCATACCCGAGCTGTGCCGTAATTGAGCGCTCCATGAGAAGTCCTTTGCAATTTTCTTGAATAATTACACCGAAAACAAACAACTCACACTGAAGCGCCTTGCAAGCGCACACCGATTCTATACTAGCACAAGGCAACAAAAAGCTTGCGCAAGCGAATAGGCTCGCTCGCACCTAACCAGATTACAACCTGGCAACTACCACCCGCTTAGCGGATGTTAGGTCGGGCTTGCCGTTTCAGCGACGGGAGTGACCGTCGTCGGCTCTTCTTCCGCGATTTGCGCTGCTGCGGTCTGGATGGCTGCCTGCTGCTCTGGGTCCGTTGACAGCGACGCAGCTTCGGTCAGCGCGGGTGCGATTGCTGCGCGCTCTGCTGGAGGCAGACTTTGCGAAGCGCTGATCGCGGCACCGGTCACGGCTGCGATTGCTTCATTCAGCTGCGCCGGGGCCAAACCTGCCGCGCGCAGCTGCGCAACTGCTTGGTTGATGACAGCAGTGCACGCGGCCGCACTGGTTGCACAAGCTGCTTGCACTGCCGTTACGTCAATCGTTACCTGAGCATTGGCTGCGGTTCCGACAGCCATGCTGCTGGACAGCGCCATAGCAGCAAGAAAACTTTTCTTCATCATGTTAACAACTCCTGAATGTTTCACCCGCTGTTTACCATGTCTTACTCGTGGATAACAGTGGTTTGATCCTCTTTTAATGGTAAATTCGAAGCCTGAAAGCGTAATGCGCTTGTTTTTGCCAAAGCTCCCATGATAGCGCAAATGCTGCACATGCTTTGTGCAACAAGTGTTTAACAATGACCGTCGGATGCCATGAAACTGATTGGATACCTCTTGTCAGGCATGATTCTGGCAGGCGTCGGAACCACTTTTGCATACGAATATAAGTCCGCTGGATTTGCGCGCTCTGCTGAACTTGAGATGATTCGGCTTTTGTCCGACACTTCAGAGACCATCGACATTCCGTTCAGCTTGCGCGGGAAGCGTGAAGTGTTCGAGGCTTGTGCGGCACTTCAGTCCAGTATTATGTTGAGCATCCAAACCTCGGAAACCCGATCCAACGTAGCGGCGCGTTGCTTGGAACTGGCAGAAGCCGCGCTGAAACGCAACCCAACGTTGTCCGCAGCCCATGTTATCAAAGCAAGTTACGAGGCGGACCTGTCCGAAGCCGCCAATGCGATCACTGCATCTTGGGAAACCGCACCGCGTGACGGTTGGGAAGCGCAGTTGCGCCTTTTGCGCGGATTCGAATTGCAAGCGTTGGGCGTCACGGCCGCAGATCGCGTTATCGAGGCCGATATCGTTACCTTGTTGCAGTCGCAGTCGGGGCGTGTCTGGCTGGCACAGCTTTACTGGAACGATCCAACCGTCCAGCCTGCTTTGATCCGCATTATCGAAACGCGCCCGGATCGCGAGCAAGCAGCCTTTTTGACACAGGTGCGACGTAATGCTCGGTGAACCGGAACGTATTCCGCCCAGACAGCCGAGACGCGCGTTTCCGGCGCAGGGGCCAGCCCGAATTATTATGCCCAGAGGGTCCAAGCGTTATGCCCGGATGAATGCGCTCACGGGGCGACTGCTTGTGCTTCTGGTTGTCCTGAGCGCCATTCCCGTCGCATCAAACCGTCCTGCATGGTGGCTTCTGGCGGCGTTTCTGGTCGCGTTGGGCTGCTTTGCCTATTTATTGCGCGCGCAGTATCTGATGGGTTCACGCAGACCTTTGCAGGTTACGCAGATGCGTTGGCTTTTTGGCATTGCGCTTCTGGTTCCGGCCTTTGCGATTGTGCAGGCGTTGCCGCTCGCCCAATTCTTGCCCGCAACTCTGGCAGCCCTGCCCGATACGATACCCCAGGGACTCTGGCCTGCCAGCGTGTCGCTTGCGCCGGATGCCTCTGTACTGGGGGCGATTCGCGCGACCGGGTTCATACTGTTCGTTTTTCTTGTCTTTGAAATTGCCACCCAGCCTGAACGGTCGCGCGGCCTGTTGATGTGGCTTATGCTTGGCATTTTGGCCCATGCAATCTTTGGTCTGGTCGCGTTGCGCGTATTGGATAATTTCGCGCTTTGGGGCGAAAAGCTGGCCTATCAGGGCGTGCTGACCGGAACGTTCGTGAACCGCAATTCCGTTTCCACCTTTCTGGGCTTCGGCTTGATCGTGGCCTTGGCCCTGACGCTGGAGCGCGGGCATCGCGCGTCGCAATCCGAAAAGGATCGCGGTCATGCTACGCTGCTGTCGCCGCAACGGCTGGAAATCATGGCCTTGTGGACGGCGGTTCTGATTCTGGCACTGGCAATTTTGCTGACCGAATCCCGCATGGGGGTATTCGCCACGACAGTGGGTGGTTTCATTACATTTCTGACATTGCGTCTGCGTTTCGGCACGCCGCTAAAGCGCATCGTGCTTGAGACCACGCTTATCCTGCTGGTGGTTGGTCTTGTGCTGTTGTCGTCGGCTGGCAGCGGTGTGACTGAACGGGCTTTGTTCACCGCCTTGCAATCGGCCAACCGCATAGAGATTTATGAAATCGTGCTGCGCATGATCGCAGAGCGTCCTCTGACAGGATTCGGCTATGACGCGTTCGCGGCAGCCTTCCAGCTGTATCGCGACGAAGGCATGACAACGCAGCTCTATTTCGATATGGCCCATAACACCTATCTAACCCTATGGGTCGAGCAAGGTGTGCTGTTCGGATCAATCCCGCTTCTTATCTTGCTATGGGCTTTGGCCCGGATCATTCGGCGACTGGCAAGGGGCGAGAGCGATCCTGCCGTTCTGGCAAGCGCGCTGGGCGTCATCTGTCTGGGCGCGATACATTCGCTTGTCGATTTCAGCCTTGAAATTCCAGCCAATGTCTATTGCTTCTTGTTTATCGTCGGGCTGGCAATCGCGCCGCCGCGGCATAACACGCCTGCACCACCGCCCAGCCCCGCCACACGCGATGGATCTGCATGAGCTTGCTATCCCATTTGCGCAGGGCACTCGGCAAGAGCGGCAACACCGCATCCGCCGAATGCGTCGAAATCCCGGTGCTGGACCTGTCAGAGGGTCCGGTCTACGCGGTCGGTGACGCGCATGGCTGTCTGTCTTTATATCGGCAGTTGGAAGCGCAGATTCTGCGCGATGCTGCCGCCCTGCCCGGCACGCCAACGGTGGTCTTGCTAGGCGACATTGTCGACAAAGGGCCGGATACCGCGGCACTTTTGGATTTCCTGTTGCGCCCTGCCCCGCCCCCGCTGCGCCGGCTGTGTTTGCGTGGCAACCATGAAAGCATGATGCTGGCCTATCTGGAGAAGCCAGCGAAAAACGCGCAATGGCTTGGCTTTGGCGGTGTCGAAACGCTCCTTTCTTACGGTCTGGCACTGGACGCAGACGCATTGCAACAAATGCCCGAGCGGAAATTGCGCCAGATCCTGACCGCGCATATTCCGGACACCCATCTTGGGTTTCTGCACCGCACATTACCCGGATTGCAGGTCGGCCAGTATCTGCTGGCCCATGCTGGGGCAGACGCCAACGCCCCGCTTACGGCACAACCTTGGGGCGCGCTGCTATGGGGCCGCGCGGGGCTGGTCGCGCCTGATGACCTGACACTCGTCTACGGGCACTATGTGACCGCGCAGCCCGAATTTGGCCCGCGGGCTATCGGAATCGACACCGGTGCCTATGCGACCGGAAGATTGACATGCCTGCGTCTGACACTGGACCAACCGCCAGCCATCATGATGACCGGGGAAGGCAGCCTGTTTACCGATCTGCCCTGAACCCGTGCAAACAAGGCGCAAAACGTAAAACTTCCATGAAAGGCGCAAAGACAGCTTTCGTCCGGCAAAAGCCGATGTTAACGAATATTCCAAAATCTATTATGCGTTTCAGCATACGTCGTTGGCTCACTCGAAGGAAAAACCGTGGACTCTTCCGACATAGATCTCAAGGAAATTATTGGCATTCTGCGTCGCCAGGTTCGGCTTATCGGCTTGTCCTTCATTGTTATCTTGGTGCCGGTAATCATCTACCTTGCGCTTGCAACGCCCATGTATCGAGCCACTGCGCTGATTTCGATCGATGCTGGCGGCTCGAACCTGCTGGACCCGCGCGAAACGCAAAACAGCCAAAGTGCAATCCTGAATTCGCGCGTTGACGGCGAGGTGGAAGTTCTCCGCGCCGATTCCACCATCCTTGCGGTCGTGGAAAAGGGCGAATTGGTGCGCGATCCCGAATTCGGCGCGCGCCTTGGGCTGCGCGAAAGAATTGCCATTGCGCTAGGCTTGGACGGTGCCGCCGACAGGCTGCGGCGGGCCGTCGGGCTGCGCCCTTCCGAGCCAAGGTCGGGAGAGGCCTTGGTCAAAAGCACGATCAGCCAAGTGCGCTCAGCCGTCGAAGTGCGCCGCCGCGGCCTGACCTATCTTATTTCTGTGGGCGTGACATCCGCCGACCCGCAGCGCGCCGCGGAATTGGCCAATCTTTATGTCGACACCTACATCGAACGCCAAGTGGTCAGCAAAACCGAAACCATCAATGACGCGCGCGACGTTTTGCAACGACAGACCGAAAACGCGCGCCAGAACCTGACCCGGGCCGAAGAAGATCTGAACACGTTCATTGACGACAATCTTGCGCGTCTGGAAGCGGAAAGCGACGATCCGTCTGTCGGGCGCATCAGACGAGAGTTGGAATCGGCCCAAGCCTCTCGCAGCACCAACGTTGCCCTGCTGCAAGCTACCGAAGACGCCGCCGAACGAAGCGACTGGATTACCGTGGCCGCCACACTGGAAGATTCCGCATTGGACCAGTTGGCGCGCGAAAGAGAGCAGCTATTGGACCGCCTCAGCGGCGAAACGGCCGGCTCTCAGGCTGAAATCGACCTGCGTTCGGCCCTTGCATCCGTCGAACAGAATCTGAACGAAACCTTCGCGGAAGCTCAGGGCAGCGTCGAGAGCCGTCTGGACACGATTTCGCAGAATGAACAGGCGGCGCGTGAACAACTGCGCGATGCGCTGCTGCGCACCGATGTGTCATCCGAAGTGGTTGCAGACCTATTCAACCTGCAACAAAACGCCACGATTGCGCGTGAACAATATCAGCGCCTGCTTTCTCGGGTGCAGGATCTGAGCGCATTGGCCAATGTCCAGGTTTCTGATGCGCGTGTCGTCTCGGAAGCGTTGCCGCCGACCAGTGCCGCCTCGCCCAACAAGCGGCTTTTCATCTCTGCCGCGCTGGTGCTTGCCATCGGCGTCGGTGTTGGGATTGCACTGTTGAACGAATATTATATCGGCGGCATCACGTCGCTTGCCCAGCTTAAAAACCTAAGCGTGGCGCGGGCGATCGGGACCATTCCCGATTCTGTTTCCGAAGGGGATGCCCAGCTTTTGGGGAACCAGATAATTGACGCCCCGCTGTCACAATATTCCGAAAGCATGCGCAAATTGCGGCTCGCGATCGACACGAACCTAGCGCAAGGTCGCGCCGAACGAACGCAGGAGAGTGAAGGAAAGCAACGCGGCATCGTGATCCTTGTTGCGTCGGCCCTGCCCGGCGAAGGCAAGACAACCTCGGCCATTGCCTTGGCGCGCACCTATGCCGCCTCTGGCAAGCGCACCTTGCTGATCGACGCCGACCTGCGCAGGCCCTCAATCGGCAACTATCTCAATGTAACCCCGGAATATGGCCTGATCGATTATCTGGACCCCGACACGTCTCACAAGCAGTTGAAACCCTATGTCGATACGGTGGAAAACCTAATCTTCGTGCCGGCGGGCCATCGCAGCACCAAGCCAACGGACCAGTTGATAAATTCCGACCTGTTCCTGAAGATGATCGCGACGGTCCGCGAGGAGTTTGATATCATCATCCTTGACAGCCCTCCGGTTCTGCCTGTCGTGGACAGCCGCTACTTGGCCCAGATCGCCGATATCGTTGTAATGATTGTGCGCTTCGCCAATACAACCCAAACAGAGTTCCGCGATGCCGCAACCCAGTTGTCAGAGGTCATTCAACCTGGTGTTCGGTTGCTGGCAGCGCTGAACCGCAACGCCTCTCCCTCTAGGCGCAGCTATTATGGCAGCGGCTATGCCGGGTATTACGGCGACGAGAAAGCCTGACCGCAGCCGCCTTTGCGCGCAGCGCCGGGCGGCACCACCAAAGCGCATGGCCAAGCGCTGTACTTTGCCGCGACCTCATTCAACGGGGTCGCGGCGCGCCGCGGATTGCATCAACGCAGTATCGCCGCGCAACGCCAACATGGTCATCCATGCTGCGCAAATCAGCGCTTTGCCTGATGTGAGCGCTTTGACATCCGAACGCGGGCTGCTGTGCAGGGCATGACCCGCACGGAGCATTCGGCAATGTTTTCCACCCCCGCAGACCGCTTAGACACAGCAGCCCACAAAGAGGTTCCCGCATCCAAGCCGATCCCTAATGTGCTTTTCATGATGTTGTGTGATGTGTCGGGATATTTCAGAAACCCGAATTTCCCCATTGAATTCAGAGATCAATGGCGGAGACGATGGGATTCGAACCCACGAGACCCTTCCGGGCCTACTCCCTTAGCAGGGGAGCGCCTTCGACCACTCGGCCACGTCTCCGTCGACCCGTCTAATGATACCGGCGAAGGGCCGCAACCGGAAAATCGGGTTTTTCAGGGCCGGTTATGCGCTTTCATCGGCAAGCGCAGAAAATCTTGCCTTCAGCGCGGTTGTAACCGCTTGCACCTTGGGGCTGCGGTGCAGGTCGACATGGGTGACAAGCCACAAATCCGGCCCCCATTCCGGGCGGGGGGGCATAACCTGCACCAAGGTATCGGTTTTCAGGCTGGCGGGCGCAAAGCCCAGCCCCATCCCGGCGCGCATGGCCGCCAGCAGCGTGGCGCGGTCATTGCTGTGCAGGGCAATTTGGCGGGCGTGCTGTTCCATCCAGCGGTCGAAGGGCGCGCGGGCATGGCCCGGCTCGACCGTGACGACCGTGTGATCGCCAAGCGCGGCATCGGATTCGGGCGCACCATGGCGTTCCAGATAGGCAGGGGCGGCAAAAAGCGCCACCGGCAGTACGCCAAGCGACTGCACGACATTGTCGGGTTCGGTCGGGCGCGAACCGGCGCGCAATGCCAGATGCGCTTCGCCATATTCCAGCCGGGCCAGGCGTTCTTCGACCCGCAGGCACGGCACAAGCTTTGGGTGTGCGGCGCGCAGATCCGTCAATACCGGCAGGACAATATCGCACAGCTCTGGCACCGTGGTGACGCACAGCTCGCCTTCGATCCCGCTTTGCAGCATGTCCAGTCGCGCTGCAAGCTTGTCAAAGCGCGCCTCTGTCTCTGCGGCGCCGTCGGTCAGCAAGCGCCCCGCTTCGGTCAATGTGTAGCCCTTGGCATGGCGTTGGAACAGTTTCACGCCCAGGCGGTCTTCCAGCCCGTCGATATGGCGGATGACCGTGGCATGATGCACCCCCAGCCGTTGGGCGGCGCCGCTGACCGTGCCCGCCCGCGCAACCTGAAGGGCCGTGCGCAATTCGTCCCAAGGTTCAAGGCTCATGCCCGCGCCTCCGCGATCAGTGTATCGTATTCATCCGCCAGTTCGGACAGATCCGCCGCAATCGGTGCGTGGCGTCCCGCCAGCGCACCTGCGCAGCGGTCCAGCGCAGGCCCGGCCAAGGCAGGGCAAACTTCGGCCAATTGCTGCATCTCGTCCAGCACGCCATTGCAGTGCAACACAAGATCACAGCCCGCGGCAAGTGCCGCCTGCGCGCGCGTGGCCAGACTGCCGGACAGGGCCTGCATGGACAGATCATCGGTCATCAGCGCGCCATCAAAGCCAATCTCGTCGCGGATAAGCCGGATCATGGCCGGCGATGTTGTGGCGGGCTGCGCCGGGTCAATCGCGGAAAACACGATATGCGCGCTCATGGCCAAGGGTAGGTCGGACAGCGCCGCGAACGCCGCGAAATCTTGCGCGCGCAGGGTAGCGGCATCTTGCGTGACCACCGGCAGCGCCAGATGACTGTCAAGCGTTGCGCGCCCATGGCCGGGCATGTGTTTCAACACGGGCAGAACACCGCCGTCGCGCAGGCCATCCGCCATGGCCCGCGCCAAGGCCACCACTTGGTCCAAGGTCTGCCCATAGCAGCGGTTGCGTAAAATGGCATGGGTGTCCGCCCGGGCGATATCGGCCAGCGGCGCGCAATTGACGTTGATGCCCAGCGCGGCCAATTCTGCCGCAATCAACCGCCCGCGCAGATACATGGCGCGCACCGGGTCGCGCGATTGCGCGCTTTGCACTAGCGCCGGGGGCCAAGCGCGCCAATGCGGCGGGCCAAGGCGCTGCACGCGCCCGCCCTCTTGGTCAACCAGAATGGGCAAATCGCGGCCCAGACAGTCACGCCACTCTGCCGTCAGGGCGCTGACCTGTTCGGGGGTATCTATATTGCGGGCAAAGAGGATCGCGCCCCATGGCTGCGCCGCGTACAAAAACTGCTTTTCCGCCGCCGTCAGGCGCACCCCCGCGCAGCCGAAGATTACCGCGCGCGGGGAAGCTGTCATCGGATCAGCACCGGAATACAATCCATCTTCTGGTCAATGAGCGCCGCACAGAACCGCCTTGCGTCGCGCTCATCGTTGAAACCATGCGCGCGCAGCCGGTAGAATACGGAACCACCGCTATGCGCGGCCTCTATCACGCGCCCCCGATCATCCAGCAGAGGATCGAACCGCTGCGCCAGACCGTCCCAAGCGCTGCGCGCCTCTGCCGCGCTTTGATAGGTGCCAAGCTGGACAAGCCGGGTGCCCGGGCCAATGCTTGCCGGGTCCACATCGACCCCGCCACTGCGCGACAGATCGGCGGCGACGGAATTGGCAATAGATGCGGCAAGGTCGCTCTCTGCCCCCGTTGCCGGGGCGGGCGTGCTGGCGCGTTGCGCGGCGGCCTGCGCGCCGCGCCGCGCCGGTCGGGGCGACTGCTCCACCGCCAGCCGGTTCGGACGCACAATTCCCAAGGGGGCTGCCGCTTCTGGCGCGGGGCTGCCCTCGATGGGAAAGCCCACGTCGATCAGGCGCTCTTGCTCGTTCGCAGATTGGGTCATGTCGCGCGCCGGGGTGTTCAGGTCGCGGTCCAGATCAAGCGGGGCTGGTGCCAGCACGAATTCATTTGGCAGCGTCGACGGCCCATCTGCCGCCAGTTCTGTAACCGACAGCCCCTGATGCGCAGCCTGTGCGCCGCCGGGGTCGTCCGGGGTCACGCGCAGCGGCCCTTCCAACGCGCGCACAACCGGCACGCCAGAGACGTCGCGCTGCATCATCTGCCACGCCCAGACACCGCCAGAGATCATCAGCACCAGTGACATCACCGCGCCAAAGCCTTGCGCCATACCTGCCACGGACACCGGGCGCGCAGCCGGGCTTGCCTGTGGCCGCGCTTGTGCCATTGCGCCTTGCGGCGCAGCAAAATCATCTGCGACAGGGGTATGCCCGTAAAACTGCGGTTGCCCTGCGTGCCTTGGCGCATAAGGGTCAGGCGCGTAAAGCTCTGACGGATAAGCGTCTGACGCGTAAGGATCAGGCGCATAGGGATCGGGCTGGTTGCCATATACCGGCTGTGGCGGGGCAAAATGCCCCGGCGCGGCACGGTATTGCTGCGCGGCACTGCCATAATGGTCCATGGGCGCGCGCGGCGCATAACCGCGCGAGGTCAGGCTTGGCTCTTGCGGCCAGCCGTCTTGCGCGTGCGCATAGCCCGGTGCCATGTCGCGTTGCGCCCAAGCATCAGGCTCCGCCCCCCGCTGGGGCCGAGCGCCATACGCAGGAAAATATCTGCTTTCACCCATACCTGCCTCATGCAGAGCAAGGTTTCCCCCTGCCCGTTTCGGTTAAATCATGTTGGCAAGATGCCTGCCCGACACTGCCGTATTACGCGCGTTTTTGCGCTTATATGTTTTTCACCCTTGCAGGATACCACGGCAAAGGCGTCACGTCCCGCGAAAAATGCAGCCTTTTCAGCGCATCTCATCCATCGCGGCGACACCAAGGATAGCCAGACCGTTGGCAATGACAACACCTGTCGCCCGCGCCAGCGCGGTTTTGGCCGCGGTTGTGGCAAGATCGCCCTCTTGCACGAACCGCAGGGCGGGCGTGTCGTTGCCGCGGTTCCAAAGCGCGTGGAATTCTGCGGCCAATTCCGACAAATAACCGGCCACCCGGTGCGGCTCGTAAACCCGCGCGGCCAGTTCCACGATGCGCGGCCATTCGGCCAGTTTGCGGATCAGGCCCAGCTCGGCATCATGCGTCAGGCTGGACAGGTCAGGCACCGTGCCATCCGCGCCCATATCGGCGGCCTTGCGCAACACAGATTGCACCCGCGCGCTGGCATATTGCACATACCAGACCGGGTTTTCGCGCGATTGCTCCAGCACACGCGCGAAATCGAAATCCAGCGTGGCGTCGTTCTTGCGCGTCAGCATCACGAAGCGGGTCACATCCGCGCCGACCTCTTCCACCACATCGCGCAGCGTGACAAAGGTGCCCGCGCGTTTCGACATTTTGAAAGGCTCGCCGTTTTTATACAGCTTCACCAACTGGATCAGTCGAATTTCCAGCGGCACACGGTTATCCGACAGCGCCGCGACCGCCGCTTTCATGCGCTTGACATAGCCGCCATGGTCAGCGCCAAAAATATCGATCAGCAGATCGAAACCGCGATCCACCTTGTTGGAATGATAGGCAATATCGGGCGCGAAATAGGTCCAGCCGCCGTCCGATTTCATGATCGGGCGGTCCACATCATCGCCATGGGCGGTGGATTTGAACAGCACCTGTTCGCGCGGTTCCCAATCTTCCGGCGTCTTGCCCTTGGGCGGCTCCAGCACGCCACGATAGATCAGGCCCTTGTCACGCAGCCGGTCGATAGCGCGTTCAATCTCTCCCGTGCCATAGAGCGCCTTTTCGGATGAATACACATCCATCTTCACGCCCAATGCCGCCAGATCTTCGCGGATCATGGCCATCATGCGTTCGGTCGCGAAATTGCGGATGGTGTCCAGCCAGACGGATTCGGGCTGGTCAAGGAACTGGTCCCCGAATTCGGCTTTCAGCGCCTCGCCGACCTCTATCAGGTATGCGCCGGGGTAAAGCCCTTCGGCAATCTCGGGCGAGCGGCCATGCGCCTCGCGGTAACGCTCGTAAGCCGACCGCGCCAGCACATCGACCTGCGCGCCGCCATCATTGATGTAATATTCCCGCGTCACGTCATAGCCCGCAAAGGCCAGCAGGTTCGACAAGGCGTCGCCCACCACCGCGCCGCGCGTATGGCCCACATGCATCGGCCCGGTGGGGTTGGCCGACACGAATTCCACGTTTACCTTGGTGCCCTGCCCCATGGTCGAGCGCCCGAACGCGCTGCCCTGCGCCAGCACATCGCCCAGCACAGCGGCCCAAACGGCATTTGACAGCCGCAGGTTCAAAAAGCCCGGCCCCGCCACATCGGCGCTGGCAATGCGCGGGTCGGTCAGCAGGTGGGCGGCCAGCGCCTCTGCAATCTCGCGTGGTTTCAGACCTGCGGGCTTGGCCAGCACCATTGCGGCGTTGGTGGCCATGTCGCCATGCGCCGCATCGCGCGGCGGCTCGACCGTGACATTGCCAAAATCCAGCCCTTCGGGCAAAGCGCCAGCCGCGGTCAGCGCGACAAGCGCGTCCAGAACACAGGCACGAAATTCGGTAAACAGGTTCATCTGGGACCATCCTTCATCTTGCGTTCTGCCCTAGCCGCCGGTTGCGCAAGCGTCAATGCCTTGCCCCTTCTGTCATGGCCAGTATGGTCGCGCCAACAAGCACAGGAGGCGCCCATGCGCTGGGGAATACTGGGGGCGGCCAAGATCGCCCGGACCGATCTGGCACCGGCCATGCAACTGGCGCGCGGGGCGGAACTGGTGGCGCTGGCCACGCGCGACCCGATCAAGGCCGCGCCATTTCAGGCTTTGGCCCCCGCGCTGCGTGTGCATGGCAGCTATGACGCCCTTCTGGCCGACCCTTCGGTCGATGCCATCTATATTCCTTTGCCCAATGACATGCATGTGGACTGGTCCATCCGGGCCGCCCAAGCCGGCAAGCATGTGCTTTGCGAAAAGCCCATCGCCTTGCGCGCAGACCAGATTGACGCGCTAATTGCCGCGCGCGACACATCCGGCAATCTGATTGCCGAAGCCTTCATGGTCGCCCACCACCCGCAATGGGCGCTGGTGCGCGATTTGCTGGCGCAGGGTGTCATCGGGCGGCTGGAACATGTCGAGGGCTGCTTCACCTATACCAACCGCGACATTGCCAATATCCGCCATGACCCGGCCAAGGGGGGCGGCGGGTTGCGCGATGTGGGCGTTTACCCCTGCATCACCACGCGCATGGCGACCGGGGCAGAGCCTGTAAACCTGCGGTCAGACATTCGGTATCAGAATGGCGTCGATATCTTCGCGCGCGTCTGGGCCGATTTCCCCGATTTCACCATGTCCTTCTATTGCGGCATGATGCAGCAGCGCCGCCAGCATATGATCTTTCACGGCCAAGATGGCTGGATCGAACTGTCCGCCCCGTTCAATGGCGCAGTTTACGGCGATGCCCGTGTTGAATGGCTGACCGGCGGACGCCTGCACATGGAACGGTTCAACAATGTGAACCAATATGCGCTGATGCTGGAGCATTTTGCCGAAACCGCCAGCACGGGCGCGCCCTTTGCCTGCCCGTTGGAAATGTCGCGCGGCAATCAGGCCATGATCGACGCGATCTTCGCGGCAAGCCGATAGGCGGCAAACTTTCCCCCCGCCCCTTGCGGCCCTCCCGGCGCAGCACTAAGATTCCCTCAACCACTCTCGGGTATCACAGACCAAAGCAGGTCACGGATGAAAGCAGGCAGCATGAACGATCCTATCGAAACTTATATGAATCTTGTTCCCATGGTCGTGGAACAGACCAGCCGCGGCGAACGCGCCTATGACATTTTCTCGCGCTTGCTGAAGGAACGGATCATCTTCGTGACCGGCCCGGTGCATGACGGCATGGCCAGCCTGATCGTGGCGCAGCTTCTGCACCTTGAAGCGGAAAACCCGTCCAAGGAAATTTCTATGTATATCAACAGCCCCGGCGGTGTCGTCACCTCTGGCCTGTCGATTTATGACACCATGCAATACATCAAGCCGAAGGTCTCGACCCTCGTTGTCGGGCAAGCGGCGTCCATGGGGTCTTTGCTGCTGGCCGCCGGTGAAAAGGGAATGCGCTTTTCGCTGCCCAATTCGCGGATCATGGTGCACCAGCCCTCTGGCGGGTTCCAAGGGCAGGCGACGGATATTTCCATCCACGCCCGCGAAATTCTGGAACTGAAAGAGCGGTTGAACAAGATTTACGTTCACCACACCGGGCAAACCCTGAAAAAAGTGGAAGATGCGCTGGAGCGCGACAATTTCATGACCGCCGAGATGGCCAAGGATTGGGGCCTGATCGACGAGATCGTCACATCGCGGGCAGATACCGCCGGGGCATAATGCAGCCCGGCGCAAACATGCGGGACAGTGCAGTTTTGCATTGTCCCTGCCGCCCGACTAACCTAGGCTTTGTCACAAGAAGGTCAGATAACGACCCATCCGACAAGCTATCCTATCGACACGACCGCAGAGGTGAGTGATGCCGACATCCGAAACCGACAGCAAGAACACGCTCTATTGCTCCTTCTGTGGCAAAAGCCAGCATGAAGTTCGCAAACTGATCGCTGGCCCGACCGTTTTCATCTGCGATGAATGCGTTGAACTCTGTATGGACATCATCCGCGAGGAAACGAAATCCGGCGGGTTGAAGACCACCGATGGCGTGCCGACCCCGCGCGATATCTGCAACGTGCTGGATGATTATGTCATCGGGCAGGAACAGGCCAAGCGCGTTTTGTCCGTGGCCGTTCACAACCATTACAAGCGCCTGAACCATGCCGGCAAGGCGGGCGAGGTGGAACTGTCCAAATCCAACATCCTGCTGATCGGGCCGACCGGCTGCGGCAAGACATTGCTGGCGCAGACCTTGGCGCGCATTCTGGATGTGCCCTTTACCATGGCCGATGCCACCACCCTGACCGAAGCAGGCTATGTCGGTGAGGATGTCGAGAATATCATCCTCAAGCTGCTACAAGCCAGCGAATACAATGTCGAACGCGCGCAGCGCGGCATCGTCTATATTGACGAGGTCGACAAGATCACCCGCAAATCCGACAATCCGTCCATTACCCGCGACGTGTCGGGCGAAGGCGTGCAGCAGGCGCTTCTGAAACTGATGGAAGGCACTGTTGCATCGGTGCCGCCGCAAGGCGGGCGCAAGCATCCGCAGCAGGAATTCCTGCAAGTGGACACGACCAACATTCTGTTCATCTGCGGCGGCGCGTTCGCGGGGCTTGACCGGATCATCGCGCAGCGCGGCAAAGGCTCTGCCATCGGCTTTGGCGCCGATGTGAAGGATGAAAGCCAGACCACCATCGGTGAGCGGCTGAAAAGTCTGGAACCCGAAGACCTGCTGAAATTTGGGCTTATCCCCGAATTCGTGGGGCGTCTGCCAGTGACCGCCACATTGACCGATCTGGACGAGGACGCGCTTGTCACCATCCTGACCGAACCCAAGAATGCGCTGGTCAAGCAGTATCAAAAGCTGTTCGACATTGAAGGCGCGGATCTGACCTTTACCGAAGAGGCCCTGCGCGCCATCGCCAAACGTGCCATCGCGCGCAAGACCGGTGCGCGCGGGTTGCGGTCGATCATGGAAGATATCCTTCTGGATACGATGTTCGACCTGCCGGGCTTGGACAATGTCAGCGAGGTTGTCGTCAACGACGAGGCTGTCACGTCGGACGCCAAACCCTTGCTGATCTATGCCGATACCAAGAAGGGCACGGCAAGCGCGTAAGCCCTTTAACCTTCGATTAAATCTCGTGTGACACTCAGAGGGCATCTTACCGAAAGGATGCCCTCTTGTTCGTACATATGGCTCTGAACAGGCTGTTTCCGAACAGCTTTACCGCGAAGGTCTTTTTCATCGCGTTCTTGGGAACACATGTTCCGCTGATCGCGGCCACCGCGTTTCTATTCTGGCGCAACGGCGGAATACAGGAAAACGCGCAGCTTGCGCTTATCCTGCTGGTGGCAACGGTCGTTGGCACAGCCCTGACGCTGGCATCCCTGCACGCCATCCTCAAACCTCTCTACAGCATCGGGGCCGCCATGCTGCGGTTCGAGACAGAGCGCAAGCGCACCCCCCTGCCGACACGCTGAATGACGAAATCGGTCAGGTGATGAAACTTACCAACCGTCTGGTGCTTGGCGTGGACGCAGAGTTGCGCGAAACACAGGAAGCGGCCAGCACGGACCCGCTGACAGGTGCCCTAAACCGGCGCGGGTTCGAACAGAGCCTGAACGCAACATCGGCGCAGCGCGGTGTGTTGCTTTATGCCGATCTCGATCACTTCAAATCCATCAACGACACCCTTGGGCATGATGTCGGCGACCAAGTGCTGCTGCAAACCGCCGACAGCCTGCGCGATGCGCTGCGCCGCTGCGATATTCTGGGCCGTTTCGGCGGCGAAGAATTCGTCATCTTCCTGCCGGATCTGACATTGGAAGAAGGAACCGCAATCGCCAACCGCCTGCGCCTGACTTTGAAAGACAGCGTGAAACTGAGCGGCCGCGCGCTGACCATCAGCGTCGGTGCCACTGACATCGGGTCAAAAGCCGAATTTGCAGATGCCCTCTCGCGCGCTGACAAAGCCCTGTATCGGGCAAAAACGCATGGGCGCGACCGTGTTGAATTTGCAACCGCGCTTGCAAGCTGACGCTATGGCCGGGGCATTAGCCCCGCGCCCGCCGCCCGCCGCGCCGCCCGCCAGTGCGCGCGCCTGCGTCCATCGCGGCGCGCGACGCTTCGGCAAAGCTGACACCGTCCTTCATCGCATCCATCACCTTGGTCAGCCCAATCCACGCCCCGCCATTGGCATCGTGGTTCATCAGCAAGTTGGCGGCCCGGATCGCTTCCATTTCTTGCACCCGCACGGGGTTCATGATCGCGCTGGTCATCCCGGCACCAATCGCCATAGGCAAGAACGCCGCGTTCACCCCGTGGCGGTTCGGCAGTCCGAAGCTGATATTCGATGCGCCGCAAGTCGTGTTCACGCCCAACTCGTCGCGCAAGCGGCGCACCAGCGTGAACACCTGATGCCCCGCCGTGGCCATGGCGCCAATCGGCATGACCAGCGGGTCCACCACGATATCATGCGCCGGGATGCCAAAATCCGCTGCGCGTTCGACAATCTTCTTTGCGACCGCGAAACGCACATCGGGGTCTTCCGAGATGCCGGTATCGTCGTTGGAAATGGCCACCACCGGCACGTTGAATTTCTTGACCAGCGGCAGGATCGCTTCCAGCCGCTCTTCTTCGCCGGTGACAGAGTTCAGCAAAGGCCGCCCGTTGCAGGTTTCCAAACCCGCCAAAAGTGCTGCCGGCACCGAAGAGTCGATGCATAGTGGCACATCCACCAAGGCTTGCACCCGCGCGCACAGATCGCGCATCAAAGGTGGTTCGACAAAATTATTGTCGGCATAACGCGGGTCTTCGGCCATCTTGTTGGAAAACACGGCACCCGAATTGATGTCCAGAACCGTCGCGCCACAGGCCACCTGTTCCAGCGCGTCACGTTCCACGGTCGAGAAATCGCCCAACTCCAGCTCTGCCGCCAGTTTCTTGCGCCCCGTTGGGTTAATACGTTCGCCAATCACGCAAAACGGCTCGTCAAAGCCGATGACAACGGTTTTCGTGGCAGATTCGATGACGGTGCGGGTCATTATCGGTCCAATCGCAGAAGGTTAAACACCGGGGCGGGCGCTGGCGCGGCCATGGGTGGCAGTCCAGGTGGTATTCGTCTTGATACCGCCCAGCGGGAAGAAATGCAGCTTTTCAACCGCGAAATCAGGATGGGCCGCCTTGTGCGCGGCCAGCGCCTGCACAAGCTCGGTCGGCTCGAACGGCAATAGCAGTTTCGAAACATCCTTGGCGCGCTTTTGCAGCACTTTCAGCGACGGGCCAACGCCGCAGGCCACGGCGAATTTAATCAGCGTTTGCAGCTTTGCAGGCCCGGCGACCCCCAGATGCACCGGCAGATCAACCCCTTCGGCGCGCAGACGGTCGCACCATGCTACAATCGGCGCGGACTCGAAGGCGAATTGCGTGACAATGGCCATGTCCACTCCGGTGCTGCGCGCGAAATCCTGTTTCCAGCGCAGCGCATGCATCACGATTCGGTCTTGCCCGGCGGGTTCGATATCGCGGTTGCCTTCGGGGTGCCCCGCGACATGCAGCCGCTTGAACCCGTCGAACAGGCCGGTTTCCAGCAGTTGCATGGAATCCGCGTAAAACCCGGCCGGGGTCGCGACACCGCCACCCAGCATCAGTGCCTCTTGCACATCCGCCTCAGAGCGGTAGCGATCGACCCAATCGGCAACTTCGGCCCGGTCGCGGATAAGCCGCGCGGGAAAATGTGGCATCGGCTCCATGCCTTGGGCACGCAAGCGTGCGGCGGTGGCGACCATATCCGCAATCGGCGTGCCGTCGATATGGGCAATATACACCCGCGTGCCCAAGGGCAGAAGCGCGCGGAAATCATCGATCTTTTCAGCCGTGCGCGGCATCACCTCTAGCGAGAAGCCCTGCATCAGCGCCTCGACCGCGCCATTTTGCGGTGGGGCCATTTCGGCCGGACGACGGAAATTCAACAGCCCCATAATGCTCTCCCCAAGCCTGAACCTTGCCACGGGCCGCGCCTATGCCCAGCCGTCATTGTCGATCAGCGCGCGCAGCCTGCTTGCGTCATACGCCGCTTCCAACTCTGCCGCCGTGGCGCTTGCGACCTGTTCATCGCTACCAGCGACCTCGACCGGGTCGGCTTTGCGCCAATCGGCCAGATAGGCATCGGCGTCTTTCGCGCCCACTTTCATCGCGCACCGGTCGATGGCCTGCTCGAACCGTTCGGACAACTGCACCTTTTGTGCGCGCCGCCCCTTGCCGACGATCACCTGTGCAGGAATATCGCGCCAATACACAATGACAAGCTGAGCCATGTCGCATTCCCCTTTTGGGCCTTGTGCCATTGTTCTACAGCGGCCAAGGGTCTTGCATCATGCGAAAACCGACCTTGCCCGCGCCGCGCGCGACCCAAGCAAAGCCTTGCGCGGGGGGCGGCGCTGCATTACGTTATTGATAACATGAATTGGAGGGCGAAACATGACGCCCCAGCGTCCCGCAGGCGCGGGCACGCCCCTGACACCAGACCAAGCCCCGCCCAATGCGGTGGTCAGGACATCGGCAAAGGCCCCGCGCCACCCCGGGTCAGCGCAGCTATACGCGGCGCTGGATCTGGGCACGAATAGCTGTCGCATGCTTATTGCGCGCCCCAAGGGCGGGCAATTTGAAGTCGTGGACAGCTTTTCCAAGGCCGTAGAGCTTGGCACTGGGCTGGAAAGCTCTGGTCTGCTGTCGCAACGCCCCATGCAACGCACGCTTCAGGCCCTGCGCATCTGCCGTTCCAAGCTGGAACGGCACAATGTGCGTTCCATGCGTTTGGTTGCGACCGAAGCATGCCGCCGCGCCCGCAACAGCCGCGATTTCATTCGTCGCGCACAGCGTGAAACGGGGCTGAAGCTGGATATCATCACCGCAGAGGAAGAAGCGCGGCTGGCGGTGGTGTCCTGTGCATCCTTGGTGGCGGCGGATACCGAACAGCTTCTGGTCATCGACATTGGCGGCGGGTCCACCGAATTGGTTTGGATCGACCTGTCGCGCGTTGTGCCAGAGGCGCGGCGCAACGCGATCTTGTCCATGTATAAGGGCGCGTTCAACCGCGAGCCGCTGCCGGGCAAGCCGCGCGTGGTCGACTGGATCAGCGTGCCCTTGGGCGTGGCCACGCTGAAAGACTATTTCGCCGATGTCGCGGATGACGCCGCCCGCTTCGCGCTGATGAGCTGGTATTTCGAAGAACAGCTTGAAGCCTTCACCCCCTATGCCGACGCGACCCCGCACAAGGCGTTCCAGATCATCGGCACATCAGGCACGATTACCACGGTTGCGGCCAGCTATTTGCGGTTGAAGCGTTATGACCGTAACAAGGTGGACGGGCTGGTGATGAATTCGGGCCAAGTGGACAGCGTGATCCGCGAATATCTTGCGCTTGGCCCCATCGGGCGGCGGCAAGACCCACGCATTGGGCGCGAGCGGCACACGCAGATCATGTCGGGCGCAGCAATCCTGACAGCCCTGATGCGGATCTGGCCAACCGAACGTATGTCGGTGGCGGATCGCGGCCTGCGCGAAGGGTTGCTTTACGCCCAGATGAGCAGCGACGGCGCGCTGGACCTCGCACAGAATTGAGAGAATGACATGACGGGCAAGAACACATCCGGGCGCGGACAACGTGACCTGAAGGTCAAGGTCAAGACCGCGCGCGGGCGCAAGCTATCCTCGACCCGCTGGCTGGAACGGCAGTTGAACGACCCTTACGTCGCGGCTGCGCGGCGCGATGGCTACCGGGGCCGTGCGGCCTACAAGCTGTTGGAACTGGACGACAAGTATCGCTTCCTTGTGCCGGGCGCCCGCGTTGTGGACCTTGGCTGTGCGCCGGGGGGCTGGCTGCAAGTGGCTGTCGCGCGGGTGAATGCCCTTGGCGAGAAGAAGGGCAAGCGCATTGGCACCGTGCTGGGCGTGGACCTGCAAGAGGTGGAACCGCTGGCCGGTGCCACCGCGCATGTGCTGGATTTTCTGGACGAGGGCGCAGAAGCGCAGGTCAAGGATTGGCTGGGTGGCCAGGCGGATGTGGTGATGTCGGATATGGCGGCATCATCGTCGGGGCATAAACAGACCGACCATTTGCGCATCATGGCACTATGCGAGGCGGCGGCGCATTTCGCCTTTGACGTGCTGGAAGAAAATGGCACCTTCGTTGCCAAGGTTCTGGCTGGCGGCGCCGAGGGCGAGTTGCAACAGCTTTTGAAGCAGAATTTCCGCAAGGTTGCCAATGTCAAACCCCCTGCCAGCCGCTCGGACAGTTCCGAGAAATACGTTGTCGCAACGGGTTTTCGGGGCACAGCGGCGGAGTGAGGGATTGGCCGATGCGCGATCATCGGTCAAGCATCGCAACGCGCCTTGCCGCGTTTCGAAATGGGTAGGCCCATGAGCGTTCTCCTAAAAGCGCTGCTGATTGGCGCGGCCCTGTATGCGTGCTTGGTCGCGGTCCTTGCCTCGTTTCAGCATGCCTTGGTGTTCCCGCGCCACATGGTGGGCGCAGCCCCTCCCCTGCCCGAACATACCGAGCGCCTGACCCTACCCATCGGGGACGCCATGTTGCACGGTGTGCGCATCCCCGGGCGCGATCCGTCGCGCCCCACGATCCTTGGCTTTCCCGGCAATGCTTGGAATGCAGAGGCCATGGCGCTGTTCCTGCACCAGATTGCCCCGTCGCATGACGTGGTCGTCTATCACTACCGGGGTTATGCGCCTTCGACCGGCACGCCGTCCGCGCCTGCCCTGCTGTCGGACGCCCTTGCGATCTACGACACGCTGAACGGGCCAGTGGCCGCAGTCGGGTTCAGCATTGGCAGCGGGGTTGCAGCGCATCTGGCAGGCGCGCGCATGCTGGACCGGGTGATCCTGGCCACACCCTTCGACAGCCTGACCAAGGTAGCAGCGAACAGCCTGCCTTTTCTGCCGGTGCCTTGGCTATTCCGCCACGAAATGAACGCCGCCGAAGCCATGCAAAATGTCGCGGCCCCGGTCACGCTTGTGCTGGCAACAGCAGATGAGGTGATCGCGCCGCAACGCTCTGATGCGCTGGTGGCCACTTTGCCGCAAGCGCAGGTCATCCGCCTGCAAGCGGGCCATAACGATATCTACAACCACCCAGATTTCGTGCCCGCGCTGCGCCGCGCGCTACGATGACGCGCGGCTTTCCATCTCTTCTGCCACGGCTTCGGCGCGGGCGGCCAGTTCCGACAGGCCATCGGTCAGGTCTTGCGGCACCACGGGCACCTCGACCTTCTGCGCGGGGCGCGCATGCAGGCGTGAGATTTCGTCGCGCATCGACTCGATCTGCGCCTCGGCCTCTTTCAGCTTGTCTTCGACCGCGGCCGTTTTATCGGCCAGCATCAGACCGGACATCAGCAGCATACGTTCAGCAGGCACCCGCCCGATCTGGTTCAAAAGCGTGCGCGCTTCGGCATCCAGCATCGCGGCGGCGGCCAGCAGGAACTGCTCTTCCCCCGGTTGGCAGGCAACGGCAAATTCCTTGTGACCGATGGTAATCGTCTGTTCAGGCATCCCGCTCTCCTGTGTTCATCAGCGGCTTCAACTCACCCAAGACATCTTCCATTTCGGCCAGTTCCGACGCCCGCTCGGCGCGCAGCGCTTCCAGTTCTGCCACCAGCGACCGATTGATCGCGCTTGGTTCGATCACCTGCGCCTCACGCCCTTCGCGCAACTGGCGATTGGCTTCGATCAGCTTGGAATTGGCTTTCTTCAGCCGCAGCATTTCCAAGCTTTGCAGGTCAAGCTGTTCGGTCATCCGCGCAAGCCGCCGCTCCATAGAGGCGACCGAACTGTCTTGTCGCTGGCGCACGGCATTCACGCGTTCGTTCAGTTGGGCTGTCTTGGCGCGCTCGGCCTCCAGCTCCGCCCGGAGGCGGGTGGCGTCCTCATCCTCTGGGGCGGCAGGGGCTGCCGGGGTGGCCAGTTTCCCGGCCGCAGCCGCGATCCGGTCCAAGGCGCGCGACAGGCGCGTTTCAATCTTTTCTATATCCGTCATGCCTGCTCTTTCCAAATTGGCGCTTTCACATGGCCGAATCATTCCATGCAGGGTATGGCAACCCACGCCGTGCCAGCCTACCCCCAATTTTTCGGCTTTCCAACCTTGGGGCGCAGCGGCGCGCGGTGCATGAACCAAGTTGCTTGCAGCACAGGCCAAAAGCCCTATGATCCCGGCGCGTTGCGCTACCGCTAACACCGCCTGTTTCCAGCCCAAGGAAGACCCGACGTGGATATTGCCGCTTTGAAAACCGCCAACCCCGACCACTGGATGAAGGCCACCGCCATCCGCGCATTGGCCATGGATGCCGTGCAGGCCGCCAATTCGGGCCATCCCGGCATGCCAATGGGCATGGCCGATGTGGCAACCGTTCTGTTCGAGCGGCACCTGAAATTCGACGCAAGCGCGCCGGATTGGGCCGACCGCGACCGCTTCATCCTGTCGGCGGGGCACGGGTCCATGCTGATCTATGCTTTGCTGTATCTGACCGGCTACAAACAAATGACGCTGGAGCAGATCAAGAATTTCCGCCAATGGGGCGCGATCACCGCGGGCCATCCGGAATATGGCCATGTGGATGGGGTGGAAACCACCACCGGCCCCTTGGGTCAGGGTATTTCCAACGCCGTGGGCTTTGCCATGGCCGAAGAAAAGCTGCGCGCCGAATTCGGCCCGAAAGTGGTCGATCACTACACCTATGTCATCGCCGGGGATGGCTGCCTGATGGAAGGCATCAGCCATGAAGCGATCGGTCTGGCCGGCCACCAGAAGCTGGGCCGCCTGATCGTGCTGTGGGACAATAACGACATTACCATTGACGGCGCTGTCAGCCTGTCGGACCGCACCGACCAGCGCGCACGTTTTGCCGCCGCTGGCTGGAAAGTGCTGTCCTGCGACGGGCATAACGCCGCCGATATCGACCGCGCGCTGACAGAGGCCAAGGGCAGCGACCAGCCTGTCTTGATCGACTGCAAGACCGTGATCGGCTTTGGCAGCCCGGCGAAAGCCGGCACATCCGGGGCGCATGGCGCGCCCTTGGGCGATGCGGAAATTGCCACGACCAAAGCGATCTATGGCTGGGAGCATGGGCCTTTTGAAATACCGGCCGATGTGCTGGACGCATGGCGCGCCATCGGCGCACGCGGCGCCAAGGCGCATGAGGACTGGAAGGCCCGCTTCGCCGCGCTGTCAGGCACCAAGCAGGCTGAATTCACGCGCCGCATGGCAGGCGAAGCGCCCAAGAAGCTGGAAAGCGCCATCCGCGCCTTCAAGAAACAGATTTCCGAAAGCGCCCCCAAGGTGGCCACGCGCAAATCCTCGGAAATGGTGCTGGAGGTGGTGAATACCATCTGCCCGGAAACCATTGGCGGCTCTGCCGACCTGACCGGGTCGAACAACACCAAGACAGCCGGTCTGGGCGTGTTCAACGCCGATGACCGCAAGGGCCGGTATGTCTATTACGGCATCCGCGAACATGGCATGGCAGCGGCGATGAACGGCATGGCGCTGCATGGCGGCGTCAAACCCTATGGCGGCACCTTCATGTGCTTTACCGATTACGCGCGCGGCGCAATGCGGCTGTCGTCGCTGATGGGCGTGCCGGTGACCTATGTCATGACGCATGATTCCATCGGTCTGGGCGAAGACGGACCAACCCACCAGCCGGTCGAACATTTGGCCATGCTGCGCGCCACACCGAATGTGAACGTGTTCCGCCCCTGCGACACGGTGGAAACCGCCGAGGCGTGGGAACTGGCGCTGACAAGCGACCGCACGCCGTCGGTGCTGGCGCTGACACGGCAGAACCTGCCCACCTTCCGCACCGAACACAAGGTCAAGAACCTGACCGCGCAAGGCGCCTATGTGCTGGCGGATGCGGACGGCAAGCGGCAGGCGATCCTGATGGCGACCGGGTCAGAGGTGGAAATCGCCATGGCTGCGCGCGATCTGTTGCAGGCGGACGGGATCGGCACGCGCGTTGTATCCTTCCCCTGCTGGGAGCTGTTCGAAGAGCAGCCCGACGCCTACCGCCGCAAGGTTCTGCCCGCAGGCCCGGTGCGCGTGGCGGTGGAAGCCGCGATCCGCTTCGGCTGGGACCGCTGGCTTTACGGCGAACGCGGACGCCGCGAGAAATCGGCCTTCGTTGGCATGCATGATTTCGGCGCCTCCGCGCCTGCGCCCACGCTTTACAAGGAACTGGGCATCACCGCAGAGGCCGTGGCGGAAAAGGTCAAATCCCTGCTCTGACCTTGCGGGGGCCGCGCGCCAGCGCGTCCCCGCCACCAGCATAGACTTAAAAGGGCGGCCCGCTGGGCCGCCCTTTTTCCGTTTGGTCAATCACGGTCACGCTATTCGGCAGCGTCCAGCTTCGCGCGATCCGCCTCAATCTCGGCGGCCCGTCTTTCGACCTGCTCGACAATATGCTCGACCATCTGTTCATTGCTCAGCTTGTGGCTTTGTTTGCCCGCCAGATACACCATGCCTGACCCGGCCCCACCGCCGGTAAAGCCCAGATCGGTCATCAGCGCCTCGCCCGGCCCGTTCACCACACAACCGATGATCGACAGGCTCATCGGCGTTTTGATATGTGCCAGCCGCTCTTCCAGCGTGGCCACGGTCTTGATTACGTCAAAGCCTTGGCGCGCGCAGGACGGGCAGGAAATGATATTCACCCCTCGGTGCCGCAGCCCCAGCGATTTCAGGATCTCGTAGCCGATCTTGACCTCTTCCACCGGGTCAGCCGATAGCGACACGCGGATCGTATCGCCAATGCCCATCCACAAAAGGTTCCCCAAGCCAATCGCGGATTTCACCGTGCCAGAGATCATCCCGCCCGCCTCGGTAATCCCCAGATGGATGGGCGCATCGGTCGCATCCGCCAGCCCCATATAGGCGGCAGAGGCCAGAAACACGTCAGACGCCTTCACGCTGATCTTGAACTCGTGAAAATCATTGTCCTGCAAGATGCGGATATGGTCCAAGCCGCTTTCGATCATGGCGTCGGGGCACGGCTCGCCATATTTCTCCAGCAGGTGGCGCTCCAACGACCCGGCATTCACGCCAATGCGGATGGAACAGCCATGGTCGCGCGCGGCCTTGATCACCTCGCGCACGCGCGCGGCATCGCCAATATTGCCGGGGTTGATGCGCAGGCAGGCCGCGCCCGCCTCAGCCGCCTCTATAGCGCGTTTGTAATGGAAATGGATATCGGCCACGATGGGCACCGGGCTTTCGCGCACCACCTCGCGCAGGGCGCGGCTGGCATCGGTATCCGGCACCGAGACGCGCACAATATCGGCCCCGGCTTCGACACAGGCCAACACCTGTTTGATCGTGGCCGGCGCATCGCCGGAATCGGTGTTTGTCATGGTCTGCACGCTGATCGGGGCATCCCCCCCAACCGGAACCGACCCGACCATGATCTGGCGGGATTTGCGGCGCGCGATATTGCGCCATGGGCGGATATGGTTGTGATCCATCATGCAAGCCTTGTGCTATGCGGGTATGCGCAGAACATAAACCAAGAGAGGCGCTGCGACAAGCAACGCCCCCTCGCCCAACCCATCTATGGCAGGCTATTACGGCTGCACTTCTGCCACGTTCACGAAAGTGCGCAGGTCTTCGTCGCCCGACAGATCGGCCGTGTCAAAACTCTCGACAACGGCTTCGGCTGACAGCGCGATGCGGTCCACCACCTGCGCACCGGGCGCTGTCGGGCCGAACGGTTCGCCATCGACCAGCAGGTAGACAGAGCCGGAATTGCCCGCGCGCAAGGTCGCGGCCTGTTCCGTCTGCGGCACGGAATAACGCTCACCCGCATCCAGCACTTTTTCGAACAACACGGTGCCATCAGCGGCGCGCACGCGAATCCAGCTTGGGCGCACGGCCAAAACCTCTACCGTCGGCGGGCCGCTGCGGCGCACCTGCACGTCTGACGCTGGCGCCGCCGTGGCCTCTGCCAAGGCAAGGTCAATCGCAGAGCCGATTTCAAGACCCTCAGGCGCGGCCTGTGATTCGGCCTCGGCGTCTGCTTCGCGCCGGATTGCGCCAATGGGACCATCGCGCGACACCATGATGGGCGCGTCGAGCGCTTCGGGCCGGTATGTCCGCACCACGCCTTGCGCGGTGTCGCGCGGGGTGGCCAGAACTGTGCTATCATCGTCCTCAAGCGCCGCAGAAAGCGACACCTCAGCCTCGGCGCGCAGGGCTGCGCCCGTTGCAATCGGGTCAAGGTCTGCCATCACCTCTGGCGGTTGGTCCGCAGGGGCAAGCTGCACGCGTTGCACTTCTTTCAGAACCGTCCAGCCCCCAAAGCCCAGCCCGACCACCAGCGCCAACACAACGGCCACAGAGCCCAAGGCCCCCATATCCAGACGTTGCCAGAAAGGTTCGGGGTCGTCCGCCAAGCGCGTGCGCGACAGCAGCCCTTGCGAAAACTCACCCCCCAGAATCGGCTCTGGCTGCACTTTGTTTGGCTGCCTGCGATCCAGATCGGAGTTGATCGCGAAATTCGTTTCCAAGCAGAATTGGCGGTAGCACCAATCCGGGTCCAACCCCAGATACCGCGCATAAGACCGCACATAGCCTGCAACAAAGCTTGGCGCTTCAAAGGCTGACAGGTCGCCTGCTTCGATTGCTGCTATATAAGTTGCGCGAATATGCAATTCGCGCTGAACATCCAGCAGCGATTTGCCCATCGTTGCGCGTTCACCGCGAATAATATCGCCCAAGCGCACCTCGAAATCATCGAAGCCCGTTGGGTTCCCATCCTCTACCGGCGCCGCTTTGGGTTTACTGCCAAACCAATTCATTGCCCGCCCTTTAACCGCTTCCGTGCTCACCTGAGCCCCGACTTGAACACACCCGACCTCTACGAGCCGGTTAATGCGTTCAGTATACGAGGTTTCACTTCAATTTGAAGTGTTAACACGCGTTAAGCAGACATTTCGGCACGATTTAGCGCACAATGCGACCACAACCCGTCCATCGCACGCACCAAACGGTCAATCATTTTGGGGTCATGCACCGGCGAGGGGGTGAATCGCAGGCGTTCGGTGCCGCGGGGCACCGTCGGAAAGTTGATGGGTTGCACATAAATCCCGTGATCTGTCAGCAGCATATCCGAGATTTTTTTGCAATGCACCGGGTCGCCCACATGCACAGGCACGATGTGGCTGCCATGGTCGATGATCGGCAGGCCAAGCCCCCGCAGCCGCATTTTCAATATGCGCGCGTGGTCCTGTTGTTTATCACGCAGGTATTGCGCTGTTTTCAGAAACTCGACCGAGGCGACAGCCCCGGCGGCCACGGCAGGCGGAAGCGATGTGGTGAAAATAAAGCCCGGCGCATAAGAGCGGATTGCGTCACACATTTTGGCGGATGCGGCAATATAGCCGCCCATCACACCATAGGCTTTGGCCAATGTGCCGTTGATAATGTCGATGCGGTGCATCAACCCATCGCGTTCGGCCACACCGGCCCCGCGCGGGCCATACATGCCCACGGCATGCACTTCGTCAATATAGGTCAGCGCGTTGAATTCGTCGGCCAGATCGCAGATCGCCGCGATTGGGCCAAAATCGCCATCCATGGAATAGATCGATTCAAACGCGATCAGTTTGGGTGCCGCAGGGTCATCGGCGGCCAGCAATTCGCGCAGATGAGCCACGTCATTGTGCCGGAAAATGCGCTTGGCGCCACCGTTGCGGCGCACACCCTCGATCATAGACGCGTGATTCAGCGCATCAGAGTAGATAATCAGGCCCGGAAACAATTTGGGCAGGGTCGAAAGCGTCGCATCATTGGCGATATAGGCCGAGGTGAACAGAAGCGCCGCTTCTTTCTGGTGCAGATCGGCCAAAGAGGCTTCCAGCCGTTTGTGATACGCGGTGGTGCCAGAAATGTTGCGCGTGCCGCCGGACCCGGCGCCGGTCGCATCCAGCGCTTCGTGCATCGCGGCCAAGACGGCGGGGTTTTGTCCCATGCCAAGGTAATCATTGCCGCACCACACAACGATGTCTTGCTTCGTCCCATCGGGGCGGTTCCAGACAGCGTTCGGGAAGTGGTCCTTCTGCCGCTCGATATCGATAAAGGTACGATAACGCCCCTCTATGTGAAGTTGGTTAAGGGCGGCATCGATCGCGGCATTGTAGTTCACTACCCACTCCCCTGGCATCGGCTCGGTATATTCGCTTTTATAGATATTCTTGATTCTTGCAAACCAAATTACCTACCTGCCTGTTTTACACGCAGTCTGCGAATGACCATTGATCTAGATCAATTCCAAGCCAAGGTGCAACACTTGGGGGAGCGCCCAAACGTCGCGCGTGTTATTCTGGCTGAATTTCCAATGCGATAACGCATTCCGGCCCGTCCCTGCGGGCGGCGTTGCACCCTTCAAGCGCGGCGCTGCGCGCAGCGTCCAGATCGGGCAGGTCGGACACGGCAACGGCGGATTCCGCCAGCAAACCATCTTTGACCAAGCCATCATCCGGGGCCAAGGCCATCGCCGCAAAACGTGCGCCATCGGCCACGAACAGCGACAGCGCATCGCGATTCTGCCCGACAAGGCGCAGCATCTGAACGCCCTCTTCCGACAGGAACGGATGCAGGTGCAGGATGATCTGCGCCCCGTCCAGCGCGTAGGTTTCGGTTGTCACCTCTTGCGCCTGTGCAGGCAGGGCCAGCAGCGCGGCGGCAACCGCCAGACCCGATGTCGTCATATGGCACTTTGTCGTCATTCGGCACTCTCCAAAGTCACGATTCCCGATTCACGGCTGGTTATAGTCGTTGCGGCAGGTCTGGACACCCCCAAGGCAGGTGTTACCCTTGGCCAAAACCTTGCCAGCGGAGCGCAGAATGACCGACACCATCACCCCCGTATTGTCCCGGATTGACGCAGACTTGCCGCAGGCGCTCGATCGGCTTGCGGCGCTGCTGCGCATCCCGTCCATCTCGACCGACCCGGCGCATAAGCCCGATGTCGAGGCCGCCGCGGACTGGCTGGTCAAGGACTTGACCGATATGGGGTTTTCCGCGCGCAAAGACCCGACCACCGGCCATCCGATGGTGGTGGCGACCGGCGGCTCGGAAACCGGCCCGCATCTGCTGTTTTACGGCCATTACGATGTACAGCCGGTGGACCCGCTGCACCTGTGGGACCGCGACCCGTTCGACCCAGAAGTGCAGGAAACCGCACGCGGAAAAGTGATCCGCGCGCGCGGCGCATCGGATGACAAAGGCCAGTTGATGACCTTTCTGGAAGCCTGCCGCGCATGGCTGGCGGTGCATGGCAGCCTTCCGGTAAAACTGACATTTTTCCTAGAGGGCGAGGAAGAAAGCGGTTCGCCCTCGCTTGTGCCCTACATGACCGAACATGCCAAGGCGCTGAAAGCCGATATTGCGCTGATCTGCGACACTGGCTTGTTCGATGCCGAAACCCCCGCCATCACCACCATGCTGCGCGGGCTGCTGGGCGAAGAAGTGACCATCCACGCCGCCGACCGCGACCTGCATTCGGGCATGTTTGGCGGCGCTGCGATGAACCCCGCGCGGGTGCTGGCCCGCATCTTGGCCGATCTGCATGACGACCAAGGCCGCGTCACCCTGCCCGGTTTCTACGATGACGTGCCCGACCTGCCCGCCGATATTCGCGCGCAATGGGCCGGGCTGGGCTTTGATGCAGAAACCTTTCTAGGGCAGGTGGGCCTGCGCCTGCCCGCGGGCGAACAGGACCGCACCGCGCTGGAAATGATCTGGGCGCGCCCGACCTGCGAGATTAACGGCATGATCTCTGGCTATACCGGCGCGGGGTTCAAGACCGTGCTGCCCGCACAAGCCAGCGCCAAGGTCAGCTTTCGGCTGGTGGGCCGCCAAGACCCGCACAAGATACGCGCCGCATTTCGCGCCTTCGTGCATGACCGGCTGCCCGCAGATTGCGGCGTGGAATTTGCCGATCATGGCGCCTCTCCGGCATCGGTCATGGCCACCGACCACCCGGCCTTTGACGCCGCGCGCCGGGCGCTTAGCGCGGAATGGCCCAAACCGGCGGCCTTCGTCGGCTCTGGCGGGTCCATCCCGATCGCGGGCTATTTCAAATCCATCTTGGACATGGATTCAATGCTGGTCGGCTTTGCCAAGGAAGATGATGCGATACACTCGCCAAATGAGAAGTATGACCTTGACAGTTTCCACCGTGGAATCCGGTCATGGGCGCGGATCATCGACGCGGTGTCAAAGGTTTGAGCGTGACGTTCGCCGCGCTTCCCAGCTTTTGCCAAGACCCGAAAGAGCCGCGTTTCGTGCAAGACCCCTACCCGGCCTATGACCGGATGCGCGCGCTTGGGTCACTGGTATATTGGCAGGATTACGCCCTGCCCTGCACCACCAGTTTTGCCGCAACCAACGCGGTGCTGCGCGACCGCCGGTTCGGGCGGGTGCCGCTGGACCCGCCCAAGATCGCGCCGCATCTGGCCCCGTTCTACGCCATCGAGGCGCATTCCATGCTGGAACTGGAACCGCCGCGCCACACGCGGTTGCGCGGCTTGGTGTTGCGGGCCTTCACCTCGCGCCGGATCGCGGCGCTTGCGCCAGAGATCGACGCACTCGCGCATGACCTGATCGACCGCTTGCCCAAAGGGGAGTTCGACCTGCTGGCGCAGTTCGCCCAACCCTTGCCCGTCATCATCATTGCCCGGTTGCTGGGTGTGCCCGAATCCATGGCGCCCGAGCTGCTGCGCTGGTCGAATGCGATGGTGGGCATGTATCAGGCCGGGCGCACGCGCGCGATGGAAGATGCCGCAAGCCAGGCCGCGACCGAATTCGCGGGCTTCCTGCGCGGCTATATCGACCAGCGCCGCACCCAACCCGCCGATGACCTGATTACCCATCTTATTGCCGCCGAGGATGACGGGCAGACCCTGTCCACCGATGAAATGATCGCCACCTGCATCCTGCTGCTGAATGCAGGCCATGAAGCGACGGTGCACAGCCTTGGGCTGGCGGTGAAAACCCTGCTGGACCACGGGCTATGGCCCACCCCGATCACCGAGGCACTGGTCGAGGAGTGCCTGCGCTTCGACCCGGCGCTGCACCTGTTCACGCGCTGGGCCTATGACGACATAGATGTGATGGGCGTGACCGTGCCGCGCGGCGCGCAGATCGCCTGCCTGCTGGGCGCGGCAAACCGCTGCCCAAAATACTGGGACGACGCCAACGCGTTCAAACCTGCTCGCGTGCCAAAGGCCCATTCGGGCTTTGGCGCGGGGCTGCATTTCTGCCTTGGCGCTCCGCTTGCGCGGCTGGAACTGCTGCGGGCCTTGTCGGTGCTGTCTGCGCGCCTGCCACGGCTAAGGCTGGCCGCGCCCCCAAGGCTTGCCGATATCTACCATTTCCACGGGTTGGCGCGGTTGATCGTCACGCAAGACACGCCTTCCCCTTGAACCTTCGCGGCATATGTTTCACACACAAGCGAAACTTGATGGCCCGGCCAAACCAAAGCAGGACAATACGGCATGACAGACCTTAGCAGGCCCACCGAAGATATCTCTGTCCGCGATGTGTTCGGAATAGACAGCGACATGACCGTGAAGGGCTTTACCGAGGGCAGCGACCGTGTGCCTGCGCTGGACCCGACCTACAAGTTCGACCCTGACACGACGCTCGCGATTCTTGCGGGCTTTGCCTATAATCGGCGGGTGATGATCCAAGGCTATCACGGCACCGGCAAATCCACCCATATCGAACAGGTGGCCGCGCGTCTGAACTGGCCGTCGGTGCGGGTAAACCTGGACAGCCATATCAGCCGGATTGACCTGATCGGGAAAGACGCGATCAAGCTGAAGGACGGCGTGCAGGTTACGGAATTTCAAGACGGAATCCTGCCTTGGGCGCTGCGCAACCCGGTGGCGATTGTGTTTGACGAATACGATGCAGGCCGCCCTGATGTGATGTTCGTCATTCAGCGCGTGCTGGAACATGACGGCAAGCTGACCTTGCTGGACCAGAATGAAATCATCACCCCGCACCCGTCTTTCCGTCTGTTTGCCACCGCGAACACGGTCGGCTTGGGCGACACGACGGGCCTGTATCACGGCACGCAGCAGATTAACCAAGCGCAGATGGACCGCTGGTCGCTGGTCGCCACGCTGAACTATCTGAGCCATGACGCAGAGGTCGCGATCGTTCTGTCGAAGAACCCGGCCTATAACACGGCAAAGGGACGTCAAGAGATCAGCCAGATGGTGACGGTCGCGGATATGACGCGCACCGCCTTCATGAATGGCGATCTGTCCACGGTCATGTCGCCCCGCACGGTGATAAACTGGGCTGAGAATGCGCGCATCTTCCGGTCGGTCGGTTATGCGTTCCGCCTTAGCTTCTTGAACAAATGCGACGAGTTGGAGCGCCAGACGGTGGCAGAATTCTACCAGCGTTGCTTTGACGAGGAACTGCCGGAATCTGCCGCCAGCATGTCCTTGGGGTGAAGTATCTTGCCCTGCTGACATCAGCGCTGCTGGCCGCCTGCACGCCCGCAGCCCCGCCCCCCGGCGCACCGACGGCCTTTGAACAGGCTGGCTGTCGCATTGCGCGCGTGGTTGATGGCGACACGGTCCGCGTTGCCTGCGGCGGGGGCGGAACCGTGCCCGTTCGGCTGACCGGCTTCGACACGCCAGAGACGTTTCGCCCGAGATGCGCGTCTGAATTGGCGCGCGGGCGCGCGGCAACGCAGCATCTGAGCGCTTTGATTGCGCAGGCCGAGCGCGTGGATTTGCAGATGCAGGGCAAGGACAGATATGATCGGAGCTTGGCGCGGCTGACCCTTGAAGGTCGTGACGTTGCGCGCCGCATGATCGCGGATGGGCACGCCGTGCCCTATGCGGGCGGTCGGCGGCAAAACTGGTGCGGCTAGGCAAACAGGCTGGGTCATACAAACACTCTCGCGGAAATTGCTTAAACTTTGGTAAACATGCGGGGCCGAACAGGTTGGCCCCATGCCCCAAGATTGTCGCATGGTGCTGAACAATTCCCCGGTTCAGCCGTAATTCCCGCCTAGCTTGGCCACAAAGCCCCCCGATATTCGCAGCAATCAACTTTGCAGGATTGCGTGCCATGCTTATTCGTCTTGCCTCAGCTTTGTCCGTCATGACCTTGGCCGCCTGCGGCGGTGGCGCGATGTCGCCCAGCCCAAACGGGTTGCCAAGAACGGGAAATCTTCCCAATGTTCTGCCGCAATCGGGGCAGGGAAATTCCGGCGGCGTGGTTGCGAATGGCGCGCCTGCCGCAGGGGTAGAGGCCACAATGCGCTACAATCGCATTTCTGGACGTGCCAGCGGCGCGAGGGTCGATTTTCACAATGGCGATTTGGCCGGGGTATCCGTGACCTGCGGCCGCGCCGGTGGCGGTGCGACCGTGCCCGAATGCGAAGCGGTGAATGCGGATAGCGCTTGGCTGGTGAACGAACTGAGCGGCAATTACGCCTATGCGGGGGCGTTCGCGGTGAATGGGCATGGGCCGAATGGCAGCGAGGACAGCTTTGTCGCCATCCATTCCGGGCCGGGCATGAATGATGCCGAAGACACCATCTTGCCCGGCGAAAGCGTTGACTATCGCGGCCAGTTCCAAGCCGGGGCCAGCCTGATCGAGAACGGCGTTCAATACGAAGGGCGCGCAACTGGCGGCATGGACCTGACGGCGGATTTCACATCTGGCACCCTGTCGGCCAGTTTTGACGGGCAACTGCGCGACGCGGATGACAACGTATATGTTGACCTTGCAGCCGGGTTCGAAGATGCCGTGATCGGACCGGATGGGCGCTTTTACAACACCGATGGCACGCTGTTTTCGTATAATGGCGCACAGGCATGGGGCGAACTGGACGGTGATTTCTACGGACCCAATGCCGAGGAAACCGCCGGAACCTTTGGGTTTGGAAACGGCTCTGGCGGGATGACCGGGATCATGCTGGGCTGCTCTGAATACAACGCCGCCAATTGCGTCGCCCCAAGCCCGCGCTTCTAGCCGCAGGCCCCCGAAGCCTGATCTGCGCTTGCAGAATGGTCATCGCGCCCGATGGTTGCTGGCCATTCTCGTTCTGGTCGGCATCAACCAATCTTCGCCAACTGCGATGCCGCGCCATGCACTGCGCGGCGCCGCATGGCCTACGGCAGTGTGTTTTGGCGCTATGCTGTTGCGCATGGCAAGAACCGACAGGGGCCGGGTGCCCCGGACGTTAACCGACCCGCTTACCACGCCGCAGGACAAGCGGCCCAGCCAGCCGGTTTTCCCGACAAACTGTCTAACACATTGAGAGGTGTGTCCGTTTAATGTTAGGCCGCCACCGGAGAGCAGACGTGAAAGACACCCATACTCTTGCCGCCCCGACCATGAAACGCGTGACACTGGATGCGATTTCAGAGCAAAGCAACCAAGCTGCGCTTTATGCTGGCAAAAGCGTGAACCGCATTCGGAAGATTACCAACCAAATGCAGATGCTGGCCCTGAATGCCAAGATCGAGGCCGCCAAGGCCGGGCAATTTGGCCGCGGGTTTTCGGTTGTCGCGGCGGAAGTCGGCCTTGTCGGTGAAGAGATCAACACCGTGGCGCAGGACATCCAGAGCATCTTGTCACAGCGCCTGTCCGGCCTGAACGATATGGTCGCCCAGATGGAAAAAGACACATTGGGCGATCGCTTGGTGGATTTGGCCTTTACCGCCGTCGATACCATTGACCGAAACTTGTATGAGCGCACCTGCGACGTGCGGTGGTGGGCGACGGATTCGTCTTTTGTCACCGCGCTGCAAACCATGGACCTAAGCGCCATTGCCCATGCAACCCGGCGGTTGGGCGTAATTCTGGACGCCTATAACATCTATCTTGACCTGTGGATCTGCGATCTTGAGGGCAGGGTCATCGCAAATGCGCGGCCCAACAAATATGACCTGTCCAACCTTTGTGTCAGAGAGTTCTCTTGGTTCAAGGAGGCCGTGAACCAAGTATCGGGCGATGAGTTTTCCGTGGGCGAAGTGGTAAAATCGCGCGCGCTGAATGACGACCAATGCCTAAGCTATGCCTGTGCAATCCGCGAGAACGGCGACAAGCATGGCAAGGTTCTGGGGGTCATGGCCTCCAGTTTTGATTGGGAAGCGCAGGCGCGATCCGTCGTCGGCAGCTTGCGGATGGATGAAACGATGGCCCGTCGCAATACGCGCGTTTTGCTGATTGACCGCCAAAACCGGGTCATCGCCTCGTCCGATGGTCTGGGGTTCTTGACCGAGCGTATTTCGTTTCCGCCCGATGCCGATTACATGTCGGGATGGTATACAACCGACAACACTCTGGTTGCCTATCACAGCACCAATGGGTTTGAGACCTATGCAGGGCTTGGCTGGAAAGGCGTCGTCACGCAGGATCTGCGCTAGGGCTTCGCAAGCTGCGACTCCGCGTCTTGGGCCGCGTCGTGCAATAGGGATAAACCATTGCTGTGCCAGATGAGCGGCGCGCCGAAGCGCCCTGCCGCAAACCCCGCAGCCGAAGGCACAGGGTTTGCGGCTTTGGCATTCAGGATCAGGCGGCGCGGGCCGCCATGGTGGCACGGGTCCACCAATCAAGGTCCGACAGCATCGCATCGGCAGACGCGCCAATGCTGGCTTCCAGTGTTTCGATCGGTTTCGGATCGCCGCCCAGCGGGTGCACGCTGAAGAAATCGCCACCGCCAATATGCACCGCCGCCCGGGTCGAGACCATCTGCAACTCTACCCCGATGGTGCGCAGATGTTCCGCCGCGCGGGTGCCACCAACCGAGCCGTAGCTGACAATGCCGAATGCCTTGCGGTTCCATTCGACATAGGCTTGGTCCAGCGCGTTTTTCAGCGCGCCAGTGATGGAGCGGTTGTATTCCGGGGTCACGAAGATGAACCCGTCATATTGCGCAAGGGTTTCTTGCCATTTCACGGCGGCGGGGTCTTGGCTAGGCATCCAAGCGTTCGACGCCATCTCGTTGAACAATGGCAAGGGGTGGTCTTTCAGGTCGATCAGGTCAACATCCCAATCGCCGCGCGCCTTGGCGCGGGCCAAAATCCATTCAGCCGGCGCCAGCCCGAAACGGCTGTCGCGGGTGCTGCCAAGAATTACGCCGATACGGGGGGTCTGGGTCATGTTCTCTCTCCGAAGGGTTGGTGTGGTTTCACCGCAGATATCGGCACAAACCCCGTCACGCGGTAGGCCTGTTGGCGCACAGCCCCTGTGCGGGCACGCATGGTCGCGGCTTTCCTTTCGCAGGGCGCTGGTCTATCTGTGAAACAACGCAACGCACAAGCCTCGGTGACGCATGAGCAAGCCTTCCGACAATCCGGCAGACCCGTTCAAGAAGGCGCTGTCCGACACCGCCCGCACCATGGCCGATGCGCGCGAGATGACGGTGACCTATTCGGTCGACCCGCCGGGCCTGTCGAATGATGCCATGCGCTTGCCGCAAGTGACCCGCCGCATGACCCGAGATGAAGTTTTGCTGGCGCGCGGCACCGCCGACAGCTTGGCCCTGCGCCACCGCTACCACGACACCGGCACCCATGCACGTTATATGCCGCAAGGCGACATGGCGCGCGAATTGTATCAGGCGATGGAAGATGCCCGTTGCGAAGCGGTGGGTGCGCGGCATATGCCCGGCACCGCAGGCAATATCGACGCGCGGATAAAGCATGACGCGGGCCGCAAGGGCTATGCGCAGATCCGCGACCGCAAGGATGCGCCCCTGCCCGTGGCCGCCAGCTATATGATCCGCGAATTGGCCACCGGGCGCACCTTGCCCGAAGGCGCGGACAATGTGCTGGACCTGTGGCGCGGCTTTATCGAAGAGCGCGCGGGCGGCACCTTGGAAGGGCTGGACAAGGTGCTGGCCGACCAAGGCGCCTTTGCCCGCTTCACCCGCCGCATGATCGAGGATCTGGGCTTTGGCGACCAGTTGGGCGACGATCCCGACGACATGGGCGATGAGGATGAGGGCATTGAGGAGGATCAGGAAGATCAGCCCGAAGAGCCCGAAAACCCCGACAGCCAAGGCGATGATGACAGCGCCGATGACGAAAGCTCTGACGAGGACGGCCAATCGCAAGATGCCGCCCAAGCCGATCTGGCCGTGGATGAAGACGCCGAGGACGAAATGTCGGACGAGGCGGAACTGCCAGAGGGCGAGGCCCCCATGGACCCGCCCCCCCCACCGCCGCATTCCGAGGCGAGTGCGGATTACAAGGTCTTCACCACCGCCCATGACGAGGAAATCCGCGCCGAGGACTTGGCAGAGCCTGCCGAATTGGAACGCCTGCGCGCCTATCTGGACCAGCAGTTGGAACCCTTGAAGGGCGCGGTGTCGCGCTTGGCCAACAAACTGCAACGTCGCTTGCAGGCCCAGCAGAACCGCTCTTGGCTATTCGATCTGGAAGAAGGCACGCTGGATGCCGGGCGCTTGGCGCGCGTGGTCGCCAACCCCACGACGCCCCTGTCTTTCAAGCAGGAAAAGGACACTGAATTCCGCGACACGGTGGTGACGCTGCTTTTGGATAATTCCGGGTCCATGCGCGGGCGGCCGATTTCGATCGCAGCCATCTGTGCCGATGTCTTGGCCCGCACGCTGGAGCGCTGCAACGTCAAGGTCGAAATCCTTGGCTTTACCACCCGCGCGTGGAAGGGCGGGCTGTCGCGGGAAAACTGGCTGGCCGAAGGGCGCAGCCTGCAACCGGGCCGCCTGAACGATCTGCGCCATATCATCTACAAGCAAGCCGATGCGCCGTGGCGGCGCGTGCGCCCCAATCTGGGCTTGATGATGAAAGAGGGCCTGCTGAAGGAGAACATCGACGGCGAGGCGCTGGAATGGGCGCATAGACGCATGGTCGCGCGGCCAGAGGCGCGCAAGATCCTGATGGTTATTTCCGACGGCGCGCCGGTTGATGACAGCACGCTGTCGGTAAACCCCGCGAATTATCTGGAGCGCCATCTGCGCGACGTGATCGCCATGGTCGAAAAGCGCCGCGCGGTGGAACTTCTGGCCATCGGCATCGGCCATGACGTGACGCGCTATTACAACCGCGCGGTCACGATTACCGATGTTGAACAACTGGCCGGGGCCATGACCGAACAGCTTGCCGCGCTCTTTGACAAAGACCCGCGCGCACGGGCGCGGTTTGTCGGGATCAAACGCGCAAGCTAGCCAGAGCCGCCATGTCCGCATATGTCAGCGCCGAAGGGTGCTGTGCGGGCTGCCGGACGCGGTGTTTCATGTCGAAACCGCGCTGGAACAGGGCGGCGCAAGGTCGCGGCTTGGGCGGACCGGCCCTGGACCGCAACCGCCGCCTTCCCGCGCAAGGCATGTGATCTGTCTTTCAACATCAACCGGCCTGAAGGCATTGACAAAGCCCTACGCCAGATGTCCGAAAATGGCGCGTGCCCTTAGGCGAGGCAAAGCGTTAGAGCGCCATTTCGGCCCAGATCGGCACATGGTCAGAGGGCTTTTCTTCGCCCCGGACCGCCCGGTCAATGCCGCAATCTTGCAACCAGTCAGCGGCTTGGGGGCACAGCAGAATATGGTCAATGCGGATGCCGTCATTGCGGTCCCACGCACCGGCCTGATAATCCCAAAACGTAAAGTTGTCAGGCGCTTGCGTGCACGCGCGCAACGCATCTGTCAGGCCCAGATTGACAATTTTCCGAAACGCTTCGCGCGAGGGCAATCGAAACAGCGCGTCAGCCTCCCATGCCTTGGGCCGCGCGGCATCTTCGGCCTGCGGGATGATGTTGTAATCCCCCAACATGACAAACGGGGTCTCAGCCGCCAGAAGCGCTTCGGCCCGCGCGCGCAGCCGCGCCATCCATGCCAGTTTATAGGCGTATTTGCCCCCCGGCACGGGCGCGCCTGCCCCGTCCAGTTCCACCGGGTTGCCATTGGGCAGATACAATCCGCAAACCCGCAAGACACGCGTGGCCCCCTGCACAGTCGCCTCAATATAGCGCGACTGCGCGTCGTCATCATCGCCCGGCAAGCCGCGCGTTACATCCGACAGCGGCAAGAGGCTGGCAATCGCCACCCCGTTAAAACCCTTTTGCCCATGGGTTGCCAGATGGTAGCCGCGGTCTTCGAATATCTCTCGTGGGAAAGCATCATCGACCGATTTGATTTCCTGCATGACCAGCACGTCGGGTCTAAACGCATCCAGCCAGCGGGTCAGCGCCGGTCCCCGCGCCTTGATTCCGTTGATGTTGAAACTGACCAGCTTCATGCCCGCGCCCCCTGTTGCTTGCGGGCCATGTTTGCCCCGCCCCGGCGGGCAGGGCAAGGGCCGTTCACTCTGCCGCGACGGGTTCGCGGTCCACCAGCGCCACGATATCCATCATGATCTGGTTCAGTTTGAAATCTTTGGGCGTATAGACACGGGCCACACCCATGGCGCGCAAGCGTTCGGCGTCGTCCTCCGGGATGATGCCCCCCACGATGACAGGCACATGCCCCAGCCCTTCGGCGCGCATCAAGGCCATCAGGTCGCCCATCAGCGGAATATGACTGCCCGACAGAATCGACAGGCCGACCACATGCGCGTCTTCATCGCGCACGGCAGCGACGATTTCGGCAGGCGTCAGGCGAATGCCCTCATAGGCAATGTCCATCCCGCAATCGCGGGCCCGCGCGGCTATCTGCTCGGCGCCATTGGAATGCCCATCCAGCCCCGGCTTGCCGACCACGAATTTCAGCTTACGGCCCAGCTTGGCGCTGACGGCATCGACAGCTTCGCGCACATCTTCCAGCCCTTCGGTCCGGTTCGACGGGGCGCGCGAAACGCCGGTCGGGCCGCGATATTGGCCAAAGGCCGCGCGCACGGTTTCGCCCCATTCGCCAGTCGTAGCCCCGGCCTTGGCCGCCGCTATCGAGGGCGGCATGACATTGCGCCCGTCCCGTGCCGCAGCGCGCAGATCGGCAAGCGCGGCTTGCACTGCGGCCTCGTCGCGGGCAGCGCGCCATTCAGTCAGGCGGGCGATCTGGTCGGCCTCTGCCTCTGGGTCGGACACCATGATCGCATCTTCGCCGGTGGTCAGGGGCGAAGGTTCGGTGGTGGTGAATTTGTTCACCCCGACCACGATGGTATCGCCTGTTTCAATACCGGCGATGCGCTCTGCATTCGCCTCGACCAGCCGTGATTTCATGTAGTCAATGGCTTTGACCGCGCCGCCCATCTCGTCAATCCGCGCCAATTCTTCGCGCGCGCCGTTGGCCAGTTCAGCAACCTTGCGATCAATTGCCGGGTTGTTGTCGAACAGGTCGTCATATTCCAGAAGGTCGGTTTCATAGGCCAGAACCTGTTGCAGGCGCAGCGACCATTGCTGATCCCACGGGCGCGGCAGGCCCAGCGCCTCGTTCCAGGCGGGCAGTTGCAGCGCGCGGCAGCGGGCTTTCTTTGACAGCGTGACCGCCAAAGCCTCTATCAAAATGCGGTAGACGTTGTTTTCCGGCTGCGGTTCGGTCAGGCCAAGGCTGTTGACCTGCACCCCGTAGCGGAAGCGGCGGAATTTCGGGTCATCAATGCCGTAACGGTCGCGGCAGATTTCATCCCACAGGTCCACGAAGGCGCGCATCTTGCACATCTCTGTCACGAAGCGGATGCCTGCATTCACAAAAAACGAAATCCGCCCCACCATCTGCGGGAAATGTTCGGCAGGAACCTTGGTTTTCAGATCGTCCAGCACCGCACAGGCCGTCGCCAGCGCGAAGGCCAGTTCTTGCTGCGGTGTCGCGCCCGCCTCTTGCAGGTGGTAGGAACAGACATTCATCGGGTTCCATTTGGGCAGATGCTCGCGCGTATAGGCCGCGACATCGGTAATCATCCGCATAGAGGGCTGGGGCGGGCAGATATAGGTGCCGCGCGACAGGTATTCCTTGATAAGGTCGTTCTGCACCGTGCCGTTCAACTGGCTGACATCTGCGCCCTGCTCTTCCGCCACCGCGATATACAGCGCCAGCAACCACGGCGCGGTCGCGTTGATGGTCATCGAGGTGTTCATCTGCTCCAGCGGGATCTGGTCGAAGAGCAGCCGCATATCGCCCAGATGGCAGATCGGCACGCCGACCTTGCCGACCTCGCCCTTGGACAATTCGTGGTCGCTGTCATAGCCCGTCTGCGTGGGCAGATCGAACGCCACCGACAGGCCCGTCTGCCCCTTGGACAGGTTGTTGCGATACAGCGCGTTCGACGCGCGCGCGGTGGAATGCCCGGCATAGGTGCGAAACAGCCAGGGCTTGTCCTTTTGCGGGCGGACTTGGGTGTCGGTCATGCGGGCCTCCGGCGATGCGTGCGAAACTTTCTTGCCTAAACACCTGCAAAAGACGCAAGATAATGTCAAGCGCTAATCGCTGCATTGCGGCAATGCGCGCGCAGGCGTTAGCGCCCGAAGACCCGGTAATACAGCCAGTCGGGCAGGAAGTTGCCGCCCCGGAACACCAGCGAGAACAGCTTGGGGAAGGCGCGGTGGAATTTGTCCGAGCGCATGAGGATCATCATTTCTTCTGCGGCCTGTTCGGGTTCCATGATGAAGGGCATGGCGAAATCGTTCTTTTCTGTCAGCCGCGTGCGGATGAAGCCCGGCACCGCCAGTTGCACATCCACGCCCGTGCCGCGCAGATCGCAGTGTATGGATTCTGCCAGATGCATCAGCCCCGCTTTGGACGACGCATAGCCAATCGCGCCCGGCAGACCCCGATAGCCCGACAGCGACCCGGTAATGACCACATGCCCCGCCCCGCGCGCAACCATGGCGGGCACGACTTGGCCCAGCACGCGGGCGGCCCCTGTCAGGTTCACGTCGAACATGGCTTCCACCTGCTCGGCGTTCCACTCTTGCGCGGGCTGCGGCCAGTAGACACCTGCCAGAAACACCAGCCCGTCCACCGCGCCCACGTCTTGTGCCGCGGCCAAGACCGACGCGCGGTCCGACACGTCGCAGGCGACCACGCGGGCCGGGCCGGGCAGGCTGCCCGCCAAATCATTCAGACTGTCCGTGCCCCGCGCGCTCAGCACCAGCGACACCCCGGCTTTCGACAGTTTCTGTGCCAGCGCGCGCCCCAACCCTTCGGAAGCGCCGACCAGCCAATACGTCTTGCCTGACAGTTTTCTCATGGGTCCACCTTGCGCATGGTCGCGACCAGCTCGGCCACCTTGATGCCGAACTTGCGAAACTGGCTGCGGTTCACGATGGTCTTGTCATCGACCAGATACAGCCAATCGGTCACGTCCAGCGCGTGCCCGCCTGCGCTGTCGGGCAGGCGGATGGTGTAGCGCAACTGCACCGCCGCGCCTTTTTGCGTGCCCTCGCCCCGGCCGACCAGATCGTCGGCCTCGGCCCGAATGCGGCCGCCGCTTTGCAATGTCAGCCGCCATTCGCGGTCCTGCGTGGTGCCACTGTCATAGCGGAAATGCTCGGCCAAGGTGCCGCTGTCGCCATCCCATGTGCCATGCATTTTCGCGGTAAAGCGCGAGGTGACACGCCCCATCGGCCCATAGATCACACCCTCGCAGGCGATTGGTCCGGACAGGTGCTGGCGGATGTCGAAGGCCGGTTCCATCGCCGCATAATCCGCCGGTCGCTGGGCCGGGAAGCGTGCGAAGCGCTGCACCGCCACGACCAGCGCCAGCATCAGCGCCATTCCTGCCAGCAGGATTAGAAAGGTGGTCATGTGTCAGCTCTCCTTCAAAGGGGTCAGGGCCAGCAGGGTGAAAGCACCTGCTTTCAGCACCGTGGGCAGCGCGGCATATAGCAAAACAAGCGTGGTCAGGGCGGTGTCGGAATTGGCAGCGCCTTGTTCGAACCCGGCCATGTCCAGCGTCGGGAACACGATGATCGCCGCCAGCGCCAGTGTGGCCTTGGTGACAAAGGCCCAAAGGCCAAAGCCCTGCGCGGCCTCTGGCGAGAGTTCCGCCATGCGGCGCGAGAAGATCGCGGGCAAAAGCGTCAGATCCGCGCCCATACCAAAGCCCGACAGCACGCAGATAATGGCAAAGGCCGTCAGGTCGCCCGCGCCAAGTGTCAGCACGAAAGCGAAACTGCCCATGGCCAGCGCCATGCCGCCCAGCAGCGCCGTTTTCGCGCCGAAGCGTTTGGCGATCTGCGCCCAGACCGGCGCGCTGACAGCGGCGGCCAGAAACAGCAACACCAGCAGCGGTCCCTCTGCCCCGTCGGTTTGCAGCACGGATTCGGCGTAGAACAGAAACAGGGTAGAGGTGATGGCGACCGGCGTTGCATTGACCAGCGCAATCGCCAGCAAGCGGCGCGCGGTCGGGTCGGCCAGCACATCGCGAAAGGACGGGCCAACCGCCGACAAGTCGGGCTTGAACCGTGGCCATTCGGGGCGCATGGCCCAAAAAGCGGCCAAGGCGACCAGCACAAAGCCCAGCGCGAACCCCGTGAAAGGCACCGGCGTGATCGCCTCCAGCGCCACCGGTGCTGCGGCGGCCAGACACACACCGACCAGCGCCCCGCTTTCGCGCCACGCGGCCAAGCGCACATGCCCGCCCTGCCCCAGTGTCGCGCCGCGCGCAGCCCCCGTGGCGTAAAAGCAGATGGTCAGGAAGGAATAACAGGTGAACAGAACCGTGATGGCAATGGCAAACCACGCAAGCGGCCAAAACAAGGGCGGCACCGCGAAGAGCATGACCATCGCACCTGCCAGCAGAAGGACGGCCAGCGCGGTCGCTTGGCCCCGCCATGCGCCAAGCCGCGCGGCCAGCCAGCCCAAAGCCGGGTCTTGCACGAAATCCACTGCGCGCAGCACGAACAAAACCGTGCCCAACAGGCCCAAGGCCACGCCATATTCCTGCACATAGAAAAACGGCGCGTGAATATAGATGGGCAGCCCCGCCATGGCCAGCATCCCGCCATAAAGCGAATAGCCCCAGAAACGGGGCGCAGGCGCTATGGCGGTGCTGGTGTTCACTGGCTGACCTCTTCGGCGGGTGGTGCCGGGCGATTGCGGAAGCGCGCGCCCTTCCACCACAGTTTCAGCGCCTGCCAATGGATCAGCGCCAGAACCCGGCGTGAGCCCATGCGCCGCGCCATCGCCCATAGGATCGCCCCATTGCCCAAGGGCTTGCGCGCGCCGGTCAAAGTGGCGACCAGCCCGGCATTCTCTGCCTCGGCATCCTGCCGGTAGCCGATGCGAATGTTCACTTTCGCATCGGTCATTTCAACGTGGAAGCTGTAATTCCCCTCGACCGGCTGAAAGGGCGAGACATAGAAAATCTTGCGCGCCTGCAATTCGTCCGAGGGCTGGATCGGGGAACGATCGGGCTTTACGCACAAATAGGAATGACGGTCGCCATAGGTGTTGTTCACTTCGGCGATCATGGCGCGCATGTCACCTGCCGCATCATGGCACAGCCAGAAACTGACCGGGTTGAACAGATGCCCCAACACGCGCGGTTGCGTCAACAGCAGCAGCTTGCCATCGGTCACGCCCTCCAGCTGATGGGCGGCGAGCACCTCGCGCGCCCAAGCGGCCCCGCGCCCTTGCCCCGGCATCCCGCCATGGTCGCGGTCCGACAGGCTTGCAACGTTGCGCGCATTGCGCGACAACAGCTGCGGGGTGCGCAACTCGGCCTCGGCATCGAATAGCACATAATCCACGGCATAGGTGAAACGGTTATTCACCGGCCCGCGCCGCCCGTGAAAGGTGTGGCCCGCGATATGCTCGAGCGTGCTCATGCGACCTCTGCCAGTTTGCGCGCACGCACATCCATGGCGCGCGCCACATCGACCGCGCTTTTGAACCCGTCCTCGTGAAAGCCGCTATGCAACCATGCCCCGCTAAACCATGTGCGGTTCATACCGTTCAGGGCGCGCACGGCTTCCTGCGCTTCCAAAGCGGCCATGTCATAGACCGGATGCGCGAAGCTGTAGGTGTCGTAGATACAGTCTTCCCGCACCGGATGGTTCGCATTCAGCGTGACGAATATCGGGTCATCCTTGGGGATGGGCTGAAGCGAGTTCATCCAGTAACTGAGCGAGATGCGGTCACGGTCTTGCGGCCCGCGCTCTGTATAGGCCCAGCTTGACCATGTCTTGCGCCGCTTTGGCATGAAATCCGTGTCACAATGCAACACCGCATCATTGGTCTGGTAGCGCACGGCACCCAAGGCGCGGCGCTCTGCCTCTGTCGGGTCGGCCAGCAGGCGCAGGGTAATGTCGGAATGGGTGGCAAAGATCACCTCGTCAAAGCGCTCGGGATCGGCCCCCTGCGCCTTGACCTGCACACCATCAACGCCGCGCGTAACCTGTTCAACCGGGGTTGCTGGGCGCAGGTTGACGCCCGCGCGCTCCAGATAGGTGCTTAGCCGCCGCACGTATTCAATAGAACCGCCGCGCACCGTATGCCACTGGTGCTGCCCCGTCGCGTTCAAAAGCGCGTGGTTGCGGAAAAATTCCATCATCGCGACGGCGGGAAAATCGAGGATCTTGGCTGTCGGCGTCGACCAGATCGCGCCCGAAAACGGCAGGATATACCGCTCGCGGAACCAGTTGCCGGTGCCCAGCCGTTCCAACAAGCCGCCGATGGTCAGGCTGGGATCGGCCTGCGCCACGCGCAGCCCGTTCTTGTTGAAATGCAGGATATCGCGGATCATCCGCAGATGTCGCGGGTCCAGTGCCGCGCGGCGCGTGGCAAATAGCTGGTCCAGATTGCCAAGCCCGTATTCGTAGCGCCCGCCGTCGAAAGACGCACAAAAGCTCATATCAGATGGCGCGGTCGGCACATCCAGCTTTTCAAACAGCGCGGTCAGGTTGGGGTAGTTCACATGGTTGAACACAATGAACCCGGTATCCACCGGCTGATCGCCACGCTTGCCCGCCGTCACGGTGCGGGCATGACCGCCCAAACGGGGTTCGGCTTCAAACAAGGTCACGCGGTGGCGCTGCGACATAAGGTAAGCCCCTGCAAGCCCCGAAATGCCCCCGCCAATTATCGCAATCCGCCGCGCGGGCATGTCAATCATTTCAAATGGCATCGTGTCTCCGTTGCTTGACAGTATGGCATACCCGGTGTCGGGCTATGGACGTATTACGCTGGGCGGGAAGGCCCGGATCAAAGCAAAAAACATCTTGGTTAGGTGCATATTTTTTGATCCGGCTGAACGCTCATTCCGTATGTCAGGTATGTTTGACAGTTTCCACCCTGTTGTGGCGTCTCGACACGCCCCCCACCTGCCCCCTATGGTGCAGGCAAATCGACCGGTTCGAGTCGTGTGGCGAAGGCTGGGAAGCGTGGGCAGGGAACAAGAGACAGATTGGGGCATGGTCTTGCGCCGCGTTGCCGAAGCACAAGACAGCACCGCGTTCGCCGCGCTGTTTGCGCATTTCGGGCCGCGCGTAAAAGCCTATCTGATGAAATCGGGCGCAGATGCCACCACCGCCGAAGAATGCGCACAAGACGTGATGGTCACGGTCTGGCGCAAGGCAGCACAATTCGACCCCACGCGCGCTTCCGCCGCGACCTGGATATTCACCATCGCGCGCAACCGCCGGATAGACATGCTGCGCCGTGACAGGCGCCCCGAACCCGAAGACCTGCCATGGGGCCCCGAAGCGGAACCCGACCAAGAGGACGCGCTGGCCCTGCAACAGGAAACCGCGCAATTGGCCGCCGCCTTGCGCACCCTGCCAGAAGCGCAGCGCAGCATGATCGAGCGCGCCTATTTCAACGAACTTTCGCATAGCGAAATTGCGGATGCGACCGGTTTACCCCTTGGCACGATCAAATCGCGGATCAGATTGGCGCTGGAGAGGCTGCGCCACTCCTTGAGTTAAGAAAGCACTGACAATGATTACCCACCACCTGAGCGACAATTTGTTGATGGCCTATTCGGCTGGCTCGTTGCCGGAGGCGTTCAACTTGGTGGTCGCCACCCATATTTCCGTCTGCGACGAATGCCGCGCGCGTCTTGCCAGCTTTGACGCCCTTGGCGGCGCTTTGCTGGACGAGGATACCGTCGCAATGGGTGCGGATTCGCTGGCCAATGTGATGGCGCGTATCAAATCTGAAGCGCCAACCGCCAAACCAGCCGCGCCGGGCCGCGACGCGGTGCTGCCCGCCCCGCTGGTCGATGCGATCGGCGGCGGGCTGAACCATGTGCAATGGCGCGCGGTCGGCGGCGGCGTGCGACAGGCAATTCTGAAAACATCTGACAAAGCTAGCGCGCGCTTGCTGCACATTCCTGCAGGTGCAGCGGTGCCGGACCATGGTCACCACGGGCTGGAACTGACACTGGTTTTGCAAGGCGCATTCCGCGACGAGGACGCAGTCTTCAAACGCGGCGATGTGGAAATTGCGACCGAAGAAACACAGCACACGCCGATTGCGGAACCGGGCCTTGATTGCATCTGCTTGGCCGCGACCGATGCGCCCTTGAAGTTCCGCGCGATCCTGCCGCGACTGGCGCAACCTTTCTTGCGCATTTGACGCAGGTCAAAGCCGCAGGACGGACAGCGCGTTAGGCACAGGGGCACACCGAAACATAGGATAGCCCCATGAACTACCCCGATTTTATAGACGCGACCCGCGACCAGAGCCGCGCCTTGTTCAAAACCATCCCCGACACGATGAAGGGTTTTGGCGCGCTGTCGAAAGCGGCCAAGGAAAGCCCGGCCATCGGGGTGAAAGAAAAAGAATTCGTGGCGCTTGGCATTGCCGTGGCGGTGCGCTGCGAACCTTGCATCGCCTTTCATGTCGAAGCGCTGATGAAAGCGGGCGCCACCCGCGAAGAACTGGGCGATGTTTTGGCCATGTGCATCCAGATGGGCGGTGGCCCAGCCGTGATGTATGCGGGCAAGGCGCTGGATTGCTGGGATCAGCTTTCGGCGGCTTGACCTGATTGTGCGGCTGCGCCGCAAGTATTTATCGTGCGCCCTGCCTTGCGGCAGGGCGTTTTGAGTATTTGGGGCAAGATGAAATCAATACCCCAAGGCGCAGCCATCCTTGCGCGGGTCGGACGCACCTTCCAACACACCGCTGTCATGGATGCGGATCGCTTGCGCGCCCCCGCGCGGACCGGGCGATGCGATAACCTTGTGGCCCAAATCGGCCAGCGCCTGTGCCGTGCCGGTCGGATAGCCGGTTTCCAGCGCCAAGGTGCCATTTTCCGCGAAAGCGCGCGGCGCGTCTATGGCGCTTTGCAGGGTCATCCCATGGTCGCGCATATTGGTCAGCAAACGCGCATGGCCCACCGGCTGATAGGCCCCGCCCATAACGCCGAAGGGCATGGTGATGCGCCCGCCCTCCCCCAGCATGGCCGGGATGATCGTGTGCATCGGGCGTTTGCCGCCCGCCATCTCATTCGGGTGCCCTTCTGCCAGCGTAAACCCCGCACCGCGATTCTGGAACAGAATGCCGAACTTGTCAGAGGCCAGCCCAGACCCGAAGCTGTGAAAGATGGAATAGATCAGCGACACCGCCATGCGGTCGCGGTCAACCACGGTGATATAGACCGTATCACGGTGGATCGCCTCGGTCAGGGGGGCGACATCGGGCAGAACGCGCTTGGGGTCGATCAGCGCGGCCAGTTGCGCCGCCGTATTCGGGGCCAGCAGATGCGCAAGGCGGGTCGTATGGTCCGGGTCGGCAATGAAACGGTTGCGTGCGTCATAGGCCAGCTTGGTGGCTTCGGCCTCAAGATGTGTGCGCTCCGGGCCAAACGGGTCTGGGCTGGCCATGTCAAAATGGCTCAGGATATTCAGGATCAGGCTGGCGACCGCCCCGGTTCCGTTCGGCGCATGTTCCAACAGCTCTAGCCCGCGATAGGCGCTGCGAATTGGGTCGCCATAGGTGCAGCCGGTCGCCGCCAGATCGTCGAGCGTATGAACACCCCCCATGGCGCGCAGGCTGTCGATCAGGTCTTGCGCGACCTCTCCCTCGTAGAACCCGGCGCGGCCGTCGCGCGCGATGCGGCGCAGAACTTCAGCCTGCCCCGGCGCGCGGAAAATCTGACCCGCGCATAAGGGCGCACCCGAATTCAGGTAATGCGCCCGTGCCGCGCCTTGCAGATTGCTAGCTTCCGCCCAGTCATAGGCCACGCGCGGCGCAACCGGCACGCCGGTTTCGGCGTAATGAATGGCCGGGGCAAGTGTATCGGCCAAGCCAAGCTGCCCCCAATCGGTGCTGAGCTTGCAAAACGCATCCACCGCGCCCGGCAAGGTGACCGCTTCGACCCCATAGACCGGGACCGCATCCAGACCTTTCGCACGCAGCGCCCCCGCATCCGCCGCCGCAGGCGCCCGGCCAGAGCCGTTGAGCGTGATTACCCGCTCTTCGCCCGCCGGTTTCAGCAAAACGAAACAATCGCCGCCCAAGCCGGTCATATGCGGCTCGCACAGGCCCAACAGCACGCCCGCGCCGATGGCGGCATCAACCGCGTTGCCGCCCTGTTGCAGCAAATCCAGCGCCACCTTGGCGGCCAACGGGTGCGACGTGGCGCACATGCCGTTGGTTGCGAAAACGGCCGAACGGCCCGGTGCCTGAAAATCGCGCATGATCCCTCCATTTTTGCCTGATGTAGCCTGCCAGACGGCACAAAAAAACCCCGCCACTGCTGGCGGGGTAAAGTGGGCGCCCCGGCGGGTAACACGAGGCACCGGCGGTAACTGAGGTCAATCGTGCATCTCTGCCCGGATTTGCTGGCGCAGAATGTCGATTGGAATAAGTCTGCCGTCGCGCTTGAACTGCCAATAGGTCCAGCCGTTGCAGGATGGCGCGCCTTCCAGCGCGGCCCCAACTTGGTGGATCGACCCGCGATGCTCGGCACTGACCAGCGAGCCATCGACACGCAGCTTGGCCGCCTGCCCGCGCGGGTTAACCAGCACTTCGCCGGGGCGCAACAGGCCGCGTTCAACCAGCGTGCCAAAGGCCACGCGCGGCTGGGCGCGTTTCGAAACGGTGGTTTCCAGCGCCGCGCCTTCCAGCGGGCGAACTTGGCCTAGGCGCTTGCTGGCAACCTTGCGGTAGCTTTCTTCGCGTTCAATCCCGATATAATGGCGGCCCAGCAGCTTTGCGACCGCCCCCGTGGTGCCGGTGCCGAAGAACGGGTCCAACACCACGTCGCCGGGGTTGGTGGTGCCGACCAGCACGCGGTGCAGCAGCGATTCCGGTTTTTGCGTGGGGTGCGCCTTGTCGCCGTTCTCGTCTTTCAGGCGTTCATGGCCCGAACAGATCGGCAGCACCCAGTCAGAGCGCATTTGCACACCTTCGTTCAGCTCTTTGAGGGCCTCGTAGTTGAACGTATATTTCGCGCCTTCCGATTTCGACGCCCAGATCATGGTTTCATGCGCGTTGGTCAGGCGTTTGCCGCGGAAATTGGGCATGGGGTTGGACTTGCGCCAGACCACATCATTCAGCAGCCAAAAACCCTGATCCTGCAACGCGGTGCCGACGCGGAAAATGTTGTGATACGACCCGATGACCCAAATCGCGCCATTCGGTTTCAACAAGCGGCGCGCAGCGGCCAGCCAGTCGCGCGTGAACTGGTCATACACTTTGAAACTGTCAAACTGGTCCCAAGCGTCATCGACCGCATCTACCTTGCTGTTGTCGGGGCGGTGCAAATCGCCGCGCAATTGCAGGTTATAGGGCGGGTCCGCGAAAATCAGATCGACGCTGGCTTCGGGCAGCCCGCGCATCACTTCTATACAATCGCCATCCAGTATCTGGTCCAAGGGAAGCATGTTTGCGCCCTTCGCTGCGTCTTTGACTGCCATTTGTGCCTCTGTCTCCACGCGTTGGTGCGTGTGTCGTTGAGCACAAGATGAGTCATGTGATTCGTTTCGTCAATTTCTATTCGAATCAGAGATTTAAAAAACTTTCTTCAAGTAGAATCGGGACACAAGATTTTGCGTATGGGCTTGAAGGACCGTCTATGCTCTGGGGTTGGCCCAAGCTCTGCTATGGCATTTAAGTGACAGTTTGTCGGATATCCGGCGTTTCGTTCCCACCCATAACCGGGGTATTTCTGCGCCAGGTCTGTCATGATCGCGTCGCGCGCGGTCTTGGCAATGATAGACGCGGCGGCAATCGACATGCTGCGCCCGTCGCCTTTCACCACCGCCTCTGCGCCGCAGGGCAGGCTCGCGGGCAGGCGGTTGCCGTCAATTAGCAGATGGTCGGGCGGGACCGCCAGCGCGGCAATTGCGCGCTGCATGGCCAAAAAACTCGCTTGCAGAATGTTCAGCGCGTCAATCTCTGCGGGGCTGCAATGGCCGATCCCGATATCGGCATGGGCGCGGATCTGGGCACTAAGCGCCAAGCGGGCCTTGGCGCTCAGGCGTTTGGAATCGCGCAGCCCTTCGGGCAGATGGGCCGGGTCCAGCCAGACCGCCGCCGCCGTGACCGGGCCACATAGCGGGCCGCGCCCAACCTCGTCCACCCCCACCACGCGACACGCGCCCTGCGCGATGGCAAGACGCTCGAAGCTGAAATCTGGGATTTGTGGGGCGGCGGACATGGCGTGTTATGCCAAGCCCGCGCGCCCGAACGCAAGTGTCAGCCCACAACATACCCGTTGCGGCGCAGGCAGCGTGCCCCGTACACCGCGCCGCGCCATTCGCCGACCACGCAGCGGTTGGGCAAGCCGCGCAGCCCGGCGCGGTGCAGGCAGCGACCGCCATAGGCATGGTGGCGCTTGCCCTGCACACGCACCGTGAACGCGCAGCGATGCGGCAGCACCACCGCACGATGCGTCCGGTGCGGGCGCGGGTCGTAATGGCGGCGGTTGTCACGCTCGGCATGGACAGCGCCCGCGATGATCGCAAGGGTCGCCGCCCCGAACAGCAGTTTGGCAGCATCGTCAGAGGCGCGGGCGGGCGCAGCACTGGTAGCAAACAGCCCCAAGGCAAGCGCAATGGCCGCAAGGGCAGAGGTCAGTCGGGTTGGCAAGGTCATGGCAAGTCTCCGTGTTTGGATGTCATGGTGCAAGCCTGCCCTTGCCCCGCTCTGACAGGCAATATCGCTGCCATGTTATCCGATGACATGGCCCGCGCGCGCCCCGGATATTGCATATCGCAGCACTTGGTGTCAGCGTTTCCCGCATGAGACACATTTTTGCACAGGGCGCGTTCCTGATTGCGATGGCGCTTGCAACGCAAGCCTCGGCGCAGTGCTACGCAGATTACAAGGCCAAGCAGGACAATCCGTTGCGCCTGCAATACGGGCTGATCGAATTGCCGGCCTCTGCCTGCGGGTCGGTCGATGCGGCCACACGCTACGCCGCCCCCGTGATCGCGCGGTCAGGCTGGACATTGTTGCAGATCGAATCCTTCCTGACCCAAGACCAGTTCGATGCAAGGAGCGCCAATGCCGGGGCCATCCATCTCCGCCGCTGAATTGACTCGGCATGGCAGCCGCGCGCTGATGCTGGGCATTGCCGGAATCGTGGCCGTGCTGGCGCTGACGGCGGTGCTGTTGTTCCTGAACCTGCCCGACGCCAACGCCTTCAACGCGCGGGTGGAACGTGTGTTCGTGGAAAATGCCGACCTGACCACGGGCGCGGAAATCAAGCTGCTGGAAATACTGGCGCAATCGGGCACGGCGTTTTCCGAAACGCTGGTCAGCTACCGGATTGTGATCTTCGTGCTGCTGATCTTTGCGACGGGCCTGCTGGTGACATCGCTGTTCATGGTGGTCACGCTGGTGGTGTTGAACCGGCGCTTGGCCACGGTGGAAAAGCAAGGATTGCAGGTTTCCGCGCTGCTGATCGACCGGGCCACGAATACCGTAGGCATTAACGACATGGAATTTCGCCTGACACCTGCGGCGGTCGAAACGCTGGCCGTTCTGGCAGAAGCGCGGCTGGATGACGACATGCTGACGGGGGCCGCGATTGAATCCGTCATCTCTGGCCGGGCAGAGGCGGAATGCGACGAAGCCGCAGGTGCAACGCGCATCAAGCGCCTGCGCGATAGCCTTGGCAACCAGTTGATAAGCGAGGTTCTGGTCAAGAATGTCGCGCGCCAAGGCTATATGCTGGCCATTGACGCGCGGGTTATTGATCTGCGTTAGGCCTTTTCTTAGGCAGCGGGGGCTTTCACCTTGCGCAGATAGGGCAGCACGACTTCGACATCGCCGAATTTCTCGCGCGCGGCGTCGGTGTCCAGCGCAAGGCCCACGATCATGTCGTCACCGGCCTGCCAATCGGCGGGCGTGGCCAGCGGCTGGCCCTTGGTGGCGATGATCGCGTCCAGCGCGCGCAGGATCTCGGCAAAGTTGCGGCCCACCGACATCGGGTAGATCAACGCCAGTTCCAACTTCTTGTCCGGCCCGATGATGAAGGTCGTGCGCACGGTGGCGCTGTCGTTGGCGGTGCGGCCATCGGGCAGATAGGCATCTGCGGGCAGCATGTCGTAAAGCTTGGCTATCTCCAGCTTGTCATCGGCGAAGATCGGGAAGTTCAGCGGGTTGCCTGACACTTTCTCGACATCGGCTTTCCATTGCAGGTGTTCTTCCACCGGGTCGATGGACACGCCCGCGATCTTGCAGTTGCGCTTGGCGAATTGGCCCGCCATGGCAGCGGCGGCCCCGAATTCGGTGGTGCAGACCGGCGTGAAATCCTTGGGGTGGCTGAACAGAATGGCGTAGCTGTCGCCGATCCAGTCGTGGAAATTCAGCGTGCCTTCGGTGCTGTCGGCGGTAAAGTTGGGCACGGTATCGTTGATACGCAGGGTCATGATCTCTCCAGTATTGTCGGGCGCCTACCGCCCGTTTAGAATGATTCTAGATATCGCATTTAAACATCGTATTTTGAATGCGACAATTCGACCACCCTTGCAGGCCGTGCAGCCCGGTGCGACAGTGCCACCAAATATCGGAGGAAAAGATGCAAGATAAACGGCAATTCTACATCGATGGCGCATGGGTAGCCCCACAGGCCGGCACGGATATGGATGTCATCGACCCCTCGACCGAAGAGGTTTGCGCAGTTATCGCCTTGGGCGGACAGCCCGACACCGACGCCGCAGTGGCTGCGGCCAAAGCCGCCCTGCCCGGCTGGATGCATAGCGCCCCGGCCACCCGTCTGGCAGCGGTCGAACGCATTCTGACGCTGTATCAAGAGCACGCGGAACCGCTTGCCCAAGCCATGAGTCTTGAGATGGGCGCGCCCATCGACCTGTCACGCCGTTCGCAATATGGCGCGGGCGAGTCCCACATCCGCAATTTCATCCGCGCCATCGCGCAGGTGCCATTCGAAGCACCCTTGGGGGACCACGCCCCTGACAGCCGCATCATCCGCGAAGCGGTGGGCGTTTGCGCGCTGATTACGCCTTGGAACTGGCCCATGAACCAGATCACGCTGAAAGTGATCCCGGCGCTTCTGGCGGGCTGCACGATGGTGCTGAAACCGTCGGAAATCGCGCCGCTTTCGGCCCATATCTGGGCCGAGATCATGCATCAAGCCGATCTGCCGCCGGGCGTGTTCAACATGGTGCATGGCGACGGGCCGGGCGTGGGCACGCAGCTATCGGGCCACATGGACGTGGACATGGTCAGCTTTACCGGGTCCACCCGCGCGGGCATTGCCATTTCCAAGAATGCCGCCGAAACGCTGAAGCGCGTGCATCTGGAACTGGGCGGCAAGGGCGCGAATATCATCTTCGCAGATGCCGATGAAAAGGCGGTCGCGCGCGGCGTGCAACATTGCTTCCAGAATACCGGGCAATCGTGCAACGCGCCCACGCGGATGCTGGTGGAACGCAGCATTTACGACCAGACCGTCGAACAGGCCGCAGAGATCGCACAAGCCACGCAAGTTGGCCCCGCCAGCCAGTCGGGCCGCCATATCGGCCCGCTGGTAAGTGCCGCGCAATTCGACAAGGTGCAACACCTGATAGAAACCGGCATGACTGAAGGCGCGCGGCTGGTCGCAGGCGGGCTTGGCCGCCCCGAGGGCGTGAACCGCGGCTATTTCGTACGTCCCACGGTGTTTGCCGATGTGACCCCCGACATGACCATCGCGCGCGAGGAAATCTTCGGCCCTGTCCTGTCAATCATGCCGTTCGATGACGAAGCCCATGCCATAGCGCTTGCCAATGATACGCCCTACGGGCTGACGAATTATGTGCAAAGCCGTGATGGCGCGCGGCGCAACCGCATGGCGCGGCATCTGCGCTCTGGAATGGTCGAGATGAATGGCAAAGCGCGCGGCGCGGGCTCGCCTTTTGGCGGCATGAAGCAGTCGGGCAACGGGCGCGAAGGCGGCATTTGGGGGATCGAGGATTTCCAAGAGGTCAAGGCCGTATCGGGTTGGGATGTCGAGGCCGGGTAAACCCTGTTCTTGACCAGCCCTTCAATCGGCGCATATGCCAGACAGGGCGGCGCTTTCGCCGCCCGACCCGATTGGACACAGCATGAGCACGCCGCGCACGCGCAACCTGCGGCAGGGGTCCATCCCCGGCCATTTCCGCGCGCTGGCGGTGCCTGCGGCCATCGGTCTGGTGTTTTCCACGCTCTATAACGTGGTGGACCTGTGGTATGCGGGCCTTCTGGGCACCGACGCGCAGGCGGGGCTGGCAATTACCTTTCAGGTTTTCATGCTGCTGATCGCCTTTGGCGTGGGCCTGAGCAGCGCCATGTCGGCACTGGTGGGCAATGCACTGGGGGCCGAGGACAGCCACGGCGCGCGCCAGATCGCCACGCAAGGGCTGGTCTTTGGCACGCTGACCGCGCTGGCGCTGGCCGTGGCCGGTATATGGGGCTCTCCGGCGCTGCTGGCGCTGGTGTCGGAACCGGGCGCATACCGCGACGCCGCCAATGCCTATATGAACGTGATCCTGCTGGCGACCGCACCGTTCCTGCTGGCGTTTGGCGGCAATGGCATATTAAGCGCACAGGGCGACACGAATTCGATGAAACGCGCGCAGATCGCGGCGTTTTTCGCCAATCTGGCGCTGAATCCGCTGTTCGTTTTCGGCCTGCCGGGGCTGCTGCCGGGTCTTGGCTTTAACGGGATCGCGCTGGCCACGCTTGTCAGCCAGACCGGGGTGATGGGCTACATTCTGTGGCAGGTCATGCGCTCAGAGGTGATGGACGGCGCGCGCGCATGGCGGCCCGATTTGGCACGGGCGCGGGAAATTGCGGCGCAAGCCCTGCCCGCGACCTTTGCCATGATGATCCTGCTGGTTGCGGGGTTTTTCGTACAGATGTTCCTGAAAGGGTTCGGCCCCTCTGCGCTGGCGGCCTATGGGGTGGGTTTGCGGATTGAACAGCTGATCCTGTTGCCCGGCTTTGGCCTGACCGGCGCGCTTTTGCCCATTGTCGCGCAGAATTTCGGCGCGGGGCAGTATGACCGCGTGCGCGAAGCCTGGTGGTTCTGCCTGAAGGTCGGCACCGCGATCATGCTGAGCGGGTCCGGGCTGCTATGGTTTGCCGCGGCACCCTTGGTCGCGCTGTTCAGCACTGACCCGCAGGTGATCCGCCTTGGCACCGATTACCTGCATGTCGACGGGTTCATCTTGCCGGTCTATCTGGCGCTATTTGCCGTGAACGCCATGTTGCAAGCGTTCAAGCGGCCCATGGCGACGGTCTGGATCGGCATCTGGCGACAAGGCATTGCGGTAGGGTTGTTCTGCTGGCTTTATGTCACGGTGTTCGACTGGGGCACATGGGGCGTGTGGTTTGGCATTGCAACCGCCGTAATCAGCGGGTTGGCGCTGTCGCTATGGGTGCTGGACCGTATCGCGCGCGACACGATCGGCGGGCTATTGGCCCGCCCCCAAGCGCACCCGGCAGTGTAAGCGCGCAGCTAGCGATCCCTGCCAATGCAGTGCGCGCTGGCCGAAAACACCGCATTCTTCCACCAACCCAAAGGCAGCATTGTTCGACCGGGGCACCGCCCCGACGGCAGCCAGCACCACTTGCGGGCTGCGCGGCGCGCAGTTTTGCACGCGGATATGCCGCCCTGTGGCTTACAGTTTTGGCAGCACGACCGTTACAGGGTCTATCTGACAGAACAATGCCAAGGGGCCTGCCATGAACCTGCAACTTGCCAGACAGCACTATAGCCGCCTTGCCAAAAGCGACCCCGTGGTGCCTGACGATTCCCATGCGATTGTCGCGCTGGTCATGGGCGAATTGCATGGCGCGCTGGACAAACTTTGCATTGCCAGCGCCAATGGCACGGCCCTGCCGCCAGATTCCATGGTCAAGGCGATGTCGGCGCTGTTCATCCTGCAAAGCAGTCTGGACATGGACGGCAACAGCCAGATCGCCACATCCTTGTTTCAGGTTTATGAGTATTGCCGCCAACAGGTTACCGCAGCCTTTCGCAAGGAAGCAGGCCATGCCGAAGGCTTGGTCAAGGCGCGCGATTTCATCGCCAGCCTGAAACAAGCATGGAACCAGATGGAACGCTAAGCCCCTAGCGCAAATAGTCGAACAGCGACTGCCCGGCGATTTTGACAAAGCTTTGCTGCGAGGCCTGCTGCGTCAAAAGCAGGGTTTGCAGCCGGGTTATGGTCTCTGCCACGTTCACGTCATTCAGCCGCGACATGGCTTGATCCACCGTCAGGCGGGTTTCGGCAATCTGTTCCAGCCGACTGTCCAGCGTGCTGCCCAAGGCCCCCACCGCTGCGTGCATTTCTGCCATATGTCCAACCTTGGCAGAGGACCGGGCCAGCAATTCCTGCCGCTCCAGATGGGCGGGGCGCAGCGCGACCGGGTCCGACGTCGTCGTGCCGTCGCTGTCAAGCTGTTGCAGCGTGACCAAGGGGCGGCTGGCCAAGTTGCCCATGGGGCTGGTCTGGTTGGACAGCGTCATGTCACCCGCCGCGCTTAACCGAATGCCCACCCCGTCGGGCGCCGCCTGCGCCTGCACCCCGGTTTGCGCCGAAACGCTGTTGATCGCGGCGATCTGCGCGGCTTCGGACCCGGCGCTCAGGGGCAGTTGCACCAGTGTGCGGCCCTCTGGCCCGGCAATGTCAAAAGTGATGGGATCATCCTGTATGCCCAGTTGCAGCGTTGCTTGCTGATTGGCCCTGACAGTATCGCGCGCGCCAAGAACAGGGTCGGACAGCCCGGTGATAACATCGTCCAACAGCGCGAAAACGCTGTCTTGCCCATCGCCGAACACTTGCCCACCCGGCAAACCCGTCTGCATCAGGGTGTTGCGGCCCATTTGAATGGCGGTTGCACTATTGTCGCCCTGATAGCGCACACCATCGGGCGCGTTGACAAAGGCTGGCCCGGGCGCGTTGCCCGAGAACAGCGGGCGGCCTTGCGGGTCGGTGGCATTGGCGGCCGCCAAAAGCGTATTGCGCAGGGTTTCGGCCTGAACGCGCAGCGCGCCATGCGCTTCGCGGGTCAGCGTGTCGTTATTTGCCTGAAGGCTGATGCGATACAATTCGCGCACCCCGTCAGAAACTTCGGACAGAACGCTGTCGGTCATGGCCAAGCGGTCGGCCGCAATCCGGCCAATATCGGTCTGGGTGGACAGATCAGAGCGCAGATCGCGCAGGGCGGACAATTCCATGGCGCGCGCGGGATCGGCAGAAACGCGCGGATCATTCACCCCAGAGGACAGCCGGGTTTGCAGATCGGAAATCTGCTGATCCTGCCGCGTGAAGGCACGAATGGCAGTCTGGGCGAATTGAGCGTCCGAAATCATTGTCTGGTCCTTCAGATCATGCGCAGCAGCGTGTCAAACAGGCTGCGGGCTATCGACATGGCCTGCGCCGAGGCTTGATAGGCTTGCTGCAATTCCACCATACGAGCGGCCTCTGCATCTAGGTTCACGGCCCCAAGCGCGGCATCTTCGGCGGCGGCGCTATCCAACCTTGCTTGGGCCGTGTCATCGGCGCGCTGGACGGCGGCGGCGCGCGTGCCCAGATCCGCTTGGAAGTTGGACAGGCTGTCCAACACCCCATACCCGCCATCACCCCGCGCGCTGCGCAGATCTGCCATGGCCTGCGCGGTCGCGCCATTGCCGGACCCGGCCGCGGTCGGGCGCAGCGTAAACCGATCGCCGGTTTGGCCCACACCCTGCAATTGCAAGTTCAGCCCGGCCAGCGTGACGCGGCCATCACCGGCCAGCGTGCCAGTGGCGACAAGGCTGTCATCGGACGGGTTGCGCAATTCGACCAGCCCGACAGTGGCGTCGGCGATCACAACATCCAGCGCGTCGGGACTCGGTTCGCCCGCATCGCGTGATAGCTGAAGGCTGGCCGCCCCGGCATTGCCAAGGGCGGGCGCGACCAAAACATCGGCAGCGGCGGCCAGTTCGTCGGCATCGCCAATGGCCAAGCGCAGGTCAATCGCGCGGCCCGTGACCTGCTCCAGCACAATCCGGTCCCCGTTGCGCGGCGCGCCGGCCAGATCGACCGTGACGCCCGGCAACACCAAGCGGTCATGACCGGTGGCCAGAACTGTTCCGCCTGCATCGCGGGCTGTCCAGCCGGGGCCGCCCGCGTCATAAACCAGTTCCAGCGGGCCATTCAGCGGCTGCGGGCGGGCCATGTCCACCTGCACCTGCACCTTGCCTGCATTGGCCGCCGCCGGTTTGGCTTGCCAGCCATCCATTGTGAACAGATCGCCCCCCGGCTGGCCCAACACATCGGTGCCCTGCCGGTGCAACTGATTCAGGCCCGCCACCATATCGCGGGCCAGTTTGTCGAATTCCTGCGCGGCCATGTCCAGCGCCCCCAGCCCCATGGCCAGCCCCCCCAAGCGCCCGCCCGTCAACATGCGGGTATCGCGACGGCTGCCATCAGGTGCGGTCATGTGCAGCGTCAACTGGTCTTCGGCGCTGACATGCAGGCGCGTTGGCCCGGTGCCATCCAGCAGCACCGGCCCGGCTTCAGACCCAAGCCGCAGGGTTGCGCGCCCATCCGCCCCCAGTTCGACAGAGGCCGGCAAAAGCTGGGCCGCACGCTGCAACAGCGCATCGCGCTGGTCGGCCAGCGGATGATGACCAATCGTTTCGCTTTGGCCCAAATGCGCCAGCCGTTCGTTCAGAACATGCAGATCCTGCAAAATGCCCTGCGCCTCGGCTGTGGTCATTTGCGCTTGGGCGACCGTGTCGGCGCGCAATTGCGCCGCGCCTTGGGCCGTAGCGACGATTTCGGTGGCCAGCGTTTGGGCACCGTGCAAGGCACTGGCGCGCGTGGTGCGATCGGCCGGGCTGGCGGCCAGACGCGACAGACTGTCGAAGAAATCGCGCATGGTGCCATCAAGCCCGTTTTCACCGGGGGTAAAACGGGTTTCCAGACTGTCCGCCACTTGCCGATGCGCGGCACTGGCCGATTGCGCGCTTGTCGCTGTCCACAGCCGCTGCGCGACAAGCTGGTCAAAGGCGCGCCGCACTTCGCTGACACTTACCCCCTGCCCGCCTGTTGGCTGCGTGGTGGGCGTGGTTTGCCCGCCCGCATTCGACACGCTGGCCACATCGCGCCGCCGATACCCTTCGGTCCCGACATTGGCCACGTTCTCGGACGTCACCGCAAGCGCGGTGCGCGCGGCAATGATGCCGCTGCGAGCGATATGGATCATATCACTCATGATGGCTTCACATATCCGCCGAATTGCCGCGTGATCGCGTCGGCAATGCCCAGACCCGCCTGTCCTGCCGCGTGTTTGGCCAGATGGCTATCCAGCATGTCTTGGGTGGCGCTGACAGCCTGCGATCCGGTCAGGTCATCGCCCGGCAGACTGGCGCGGCCCGATTTCAACAGCTCTGCCAGAAAGAGCGATTCAAACCCCTCAGCCGCTTGGCGCAGATCCTTGGCCGTGCCGGTGGGCGCAGCAAAGCTGACTTGGGCCGCGTCAATCGGTGGCAAATCCATCCCGCGCTCCCTCAGATGACCATAAGCTCTGCGCGCAAGGCACCCGCTTGGCGCAGCGCTTCCAGAATGGCGACAAGATCGGACGGGCTGGCGCCGACCGCGTTGATGGCATCAACCAGTGATGACAGCGACACACCGGGGTCGAACACGAAGGCGCGCGCGGGGTCTTGTTGCACGTCAATCTCTGTGTCGGGCGTCACGACAGGGTCACCCGGCACGACCACCTGACCATCGTCGCCCGCCACCACGGTTGCGCCTTGGTCCACGTTGAAATCCTCGGTCACGCGCACGGTCAGCGACCCATGTGTCACCGCCGCAGGCGTAACCCGCACATTGCCACCAATCACCACGGTGCCTGTACGCGAATTGACCACAACGCGCGCAGGCGGGGCATCTGGCGTTACGCGGATATTTTCCAGCATACCAAGGAACCCGATCCGCGATCCCGGATCCGCCGGCGCGCGCACCTTTATGGAGGACCCGTCAATCGCCACGGCGGTGCCGGGGCCAAAGCTGTCATCAATCGCCTGTTGCACCGCCGCCGCGGTCGAGAAATCGGCCCGGTGCAGGTTCAGCAGGATGTATTCATTGTCCATCAACGGCGTATCGACCACACGTTCCACGGTGGCCCCGCCCGGAATGCGCCCCACGGTCGGGATGTTCACGGTCAGCGACGATCCGTCATTGCCCTCTACGCCCAAACCGCCCACGACAAGATTGCCTTGCGCAATGCCGTAGATTTCGCCATCCGCGCCCAGAAGCGGGGTCATCAGCAACGTGCCGCCCTGCAAGGATTTCGCGCTGCCAACGGTCGAAACGGTCACATCCAGCGCCTGCCCTTCCTTCATGAACGGCCCAAGTTCGGCCGTGACCATAACAGCCGCCGCGTTGCGCGCGTTCAGATCGCGCGCGCTGACCTGCAACCCAAGCCGAGAGATCAGCGATTCCAGCGATTGCAGCGTCAGCCCGCTATTGCCATCGCCGCTGCCCGACAGGCCCACGACCACGCCATAGCCAACAAGCTGGTTGATCCGCACACCGTAAACCGATGACAGGTCTTTCAGCCGGTCCGCATGGGCGGTCACGGGCAGCAACAGCAATGCAAGCGACAGGCAGATGCGCGCGATCATATCGGGTTTACCGCTGTCAGCACCCGCGACAGCCAGCCTTGCTGCCCCGTATCGGCCACATCGCCAGCGCCGATATAGCGAATATCGGCATGGGCCAAGCGGTCGGATGTGACCACGTTGTCTGAACCAATATCCTCTGGGCGGACAATGCCTGTCAGGCGCACATATTCGGCCCCGTTATTCAGCGCCAGCCGCTTTTGCCCCATCACTTCCAGATGGCCATTTGGCAGCACACGCACCACGCCCACACTCAGCCGCCCGGTCAGGGAATTGGACTGCGTCGCCGCCCCGCGCCCGGAAAAATCCTGCGCGGTGGAATGTCCAAGCTCTGCGCCGGTCAACCCGCCGGGCAGAAGCGATGGCAAGGTCATCTCGAAATTCGAGGCGCGGCCAGAACTGGCGGTTTGTGATTTGCTGGCTTGAAGCCGCTCGACGAATTGCACCGTCAGCACATCGCCCACCGCATTGGCGCGGCGGTCACTGACGAACAGCCCATGCGCCTCTTGATGGAAAATTCCGCCCGTGGTGCGCGACGCCGTTGGCACCGCTTCCTGATAAACGGGGGCATAGTCAAGGCCAGCCTTGTCTTCCAGATAGGTCGAACAGGCGGCCAGCGGCAAAAGCAGGATCAAAGGACGCAGCATGTCAGCTCACAATCTGTTGGAGAGATAGCTCAGCATCTCATCCGAGGCAGAGATGGAGCGCGAATTGATCTCATAGGCGCGCTGGGTTTCGATCATATCGACCAGCTCTTGGACCACATTGACATTCGAGGCTTCGAGCGAGCCTTGCACCAGCTTGCCCATGCCATCGCCATTGGGCACGCCCAGAACTGCCTCGCCCGAGGCAGTCGTCTGCGTCAGCAGGTTTTCCCCGATGGGTGCCAAGCCGCGCGGGTTGGCAAAGCTGGCCAGTTCCACCTGACCCACTTCTTGCGCGTCGACCTGTCCGGGCAGCAGGACCGACACAATCCCATCATTCGAAATGCTGATCGACATGGCATCGGGCGGGATGTTGATTTCGGGTTGCAACAGGTAGCCGCTATCGGTGGTCAACATGCCATCGGCATTGCGCGAAAAGCCGCCATCGCGGGTATACCCCACGCGCCCATCCGGCATAAGAACCTGAAAGAACCCGCGCCCGTCGATCGCCATGTCCAACGCGTTGCCGGTCATGTTCATCGCGCCTTGGGTGTGGATCTTTTCGGTTGCCACCACGCGCACGCCGGTGCCCACGGCCATCGGGCCGGTCAGCGCGGTCTGGTCAGAGGTCTGCGCCCCCGCCGGGCGGTGGGTTTGATACAGCAGCGTTTCAAAGCTGGCGCGATCCCGCTTGAACCCGGTCGTATTGACGTTGGCAAGGTTGTTTGTGATGACCTGCAAACGGGTTTGCTGGGCATCCAGCCCGGTGCGGGCAACATGCATGGCATTGGTTGACATGGCGTGTCCTTTCAAGAAGCGCGTTGCCCATGACCTGCAAATGCCGTGCCAGTTCAGCCATCCGGCGGGCGCAACAGGGTCGATCCGGCTTCGTCCACATCGCGGGCAGTCTGGACCATGCGCAGGTTGATCTCGAAGCGGCGCTGCAATTCGATAGATGCGATCAATTCTGTCGTGGCATTCACATTGCTGCCCTCGCGCATACCCTGCACGATGCGGGCTTGCTGGTCGGGCGGGGGCAATGCTTCGTCATCCAGCCGCCGAATATGGCCATCGGGCGATTTGCGCAGCGCCAAATCCTCGGGCGGGTTGACGGTGCCCAACATGGCCACCGCCACACGCTCGCCCGGCGCACCGTCCAGCGGTGTGATATAGATCTGGCCCAGATCATCGACAACGATGTCACGAAACGGCGGCAGGGCAATGGGCTGCATATCGGCGCTGAGCATCAGATCGCCCGACCCGTTGCGCAGGTTGCCATCCGGGTCCACCTGCATATCGCCGCGCCGGGACAGGGCCATCTCGCCGCCATTGGCGGGCTCGATCAGGAAGAACCCCGCATCGGCAATCGCCATATCCATCGGGTCGCCGGTCTGTTCCAGCGGGCCGGGGGCACGCGAAAAACCATGCACCCCGCTTTCCAACTGGAACGCCCGAGAGCTGGTGTTGCCGAGCGCCTCTAGAAAGCGGGACGCGCCATCATTGGGCAGATCCCGCCGAAACCCCGGCACCGATATATTCGCAAGGTTCTGCGCCGAAACCACGCGGTCATCGCGCATATTCGCCAACGAATTCAGCGCGGTATAGACAAGCCTGTCCATGCGCGCCCCGTTTAGCTGCGGATATTCATGATGGTCTGCATCATCTGCGATGATGTTTCCATGGATTTGGCATTCGCCTGATAGTTGCGCTGGGCGGTAATCAGATCGACCAGTTCCTCTGTCAGATCAACATTGGCCATTTCCAAAGCGCCCGACCGCAACCGCCCAAAGCCGGTGCCGCCGGGCGATCCGGCCAAAGGCTCGCCCGCATCGGCTTGCGCGCCAAAGGTCGCAGCACCCAATGGGCGCAGCTCGCCCGGATTGGGGAAGTTGACCAAAAGCAACTTGCCGACCGCCACACGGTCATTTGCACCATAAGACGCCCAGACCGTGCCCTCGGAATCAATGTCCAGCGTGGTCAGTTGGCCAACCGTTTGCCCGTCCTGCACTACCGATTCCACGGCGAACGGCTCTGCCCCAAGGCTGGAGCCGTCAAAAGACATCGACAAAGCGCCAGCCGCGCTGTCAAAACCAAGCGCACCCTCCGGCGCAACCAAGCTGCCATCGGCGGCAAAGGTCAGCGTGCTGTCGCCGGTGGCATCCATCATCACGCCATCCCGCATGACATATGCAGTGAATTCCGTGTTGGGGTCAGTGGGCGACGCAGAGCTTTCGCGCACCAGATACAGTTCTGCCTCGACCGCGTTGCCATTCTCGTCAAAAAGGGGAAGCTGGGTGCGATGCGCGTAGGTTTCGGGGTTGGCCGGGTCAAACGCTTCGATCGGCGGGATCGCCGCTTGACTGCCCGACATGGTCGGATCGGATGGCAGGCGCAACTCCAAGCTTGTCTCGCTCGTGGCCATTGGCGTGCCCATGGTCAGCGGCACGTTCATTGCCTGCGCGGATCCAAGCGCCTCTGACAGAACCTGCCCGTTCTGCGCAACCGGCCACCCCATCAGCTGTTGGCCAGAGCTGTTGACGATATGCCCATCTGCCGACATCGAAAACGCACCCGCCCGCGAATAGACGGTTTCATTGGCCACACCCGGCATGGTGCTTTCGGCGCGCATGGCGAAAAAGCCAGGGCCTTCGATAGCAAGGTCCAGCCGGTTACCGGTGCCGACCACGCTGCCTTGCGAAAAATCCTGTGCCACGCGGGTTATCTGCGTGCCGGACCCGGCGGTCGTGCGCGCAACAGAAAAGGGCGATTGCGTGAAAATATCGGCAAATTCGGCCCGAGAGCCGCGAAAGCCCGTTGTGCCAACATTGGCGATGTTATGCGAGGTAACAGAGATGCTGCGTTGCGCGGCATGCAGGCCCGACAGGGCGGTGCTCATGGACATGGGGTTCTCCGGGTTTTCGGTTTAGCGAATGCTGTCAACTTCTAGGCTGTGCAACAGCCCGTATCCTTCGACATCCAGCGCGATGTCATCATTGCCTTGGCCCACAACCGCCCCCAGCACGCGGGCATAAGCGCGGCTGGATGGGCTACTTTGCTGCTCCCCGGTTTGGGCGGCAACCTCTAACTGCAAGGCACGACGCGGGGCTAGGGCGCTGTGCGGCATGTTTTCCCAAGCAAAGGTCGCAATGCCGGGGCCTTGGGCGCCCAAGTCCTGACTGTGCAACACCGCGCCCGTGTCAGGGTCGATAATGCGCACGGACAGTGCATCGACCGGGTCGTCCAGTTCGATTTCACCACGGATTGCGCCATCGGCACTCGGGAAAACCTCGGTCGCAGGCACCAACACCGATTGGCCGACAAGGTTGGACGCCATGCCAATGCGCAGATCGCGCAAGCCGCCGCCCAAGGATTCAAGGCTTGCATTCATCCGGTCTATTCCGGACACCGTCGAGAACTGCGCCATCTGGCCCAGAAACTCTGTGTTTTGGAGCGGGTTCAGCGGGTCTTGATTGCGCAATTGCGTGGTCAGAAGGGTCAGAAAATCCTCTTGGCCCAGTTCATTGCTTTGGCTGGGGGCTTGCGGGTTTGCTTGCGGCGCGGTCAACGCCGAGAACGCAGTCTGCTGGATCATTATCTATCTCCCATCGAAAGGGTGCGGGTCATCAGCATCCGCAAGGTGGACATTGCCTCTAGGGTGTTCTGGTAGCTGCGGCTGGCTTCCAGCATCTCGACCATTTCTTCTTCGACATTGACGGCGGCCTCGTAGACGAAGCCCTCGGCATCCGCATTGGGGTGGTCGGGGCGAAAGATGCGCGCCGGGTCGCGGTCCAGCGCGACAATCCGGTCGGCGCGCGGCGCGGCAAGGCCAGAGCCGGGCGCGGCCTCGTCCACCACGAAAACCGGGCGCAGGGCGCGGAACGCGGTTTCGGCGCTGCCCGACATGCTGGACGCATTGGCAAGGTTTGATGCGGTAGTGTTCAACCGCTGCATCTGCGCCGATAGCGCACGGCTGCCCAAGTCGAATACATTGCGGATTTCGGTCATCTCACTCGCCCCTGATTGCGCTCATTAGCCCGCTGATACGCCGGTTCAGAAACGTCAGGCTGGCCTGCTGGCGCAGTGCGTTCTCGGCGAATTCGACCTGCTCGACCGCCAGTTCCACCGTGTTGCCATCCAGCGTGGCGGTTGTGGGCATACGGTAACCGGGGGCCGCAAACCCTGCGCCAGTTTGGGCAATATGGCCGGAATCGGTGGTGGCCAAGGCCCCTGCCCCGCCAGCCCTGCGCGCCAGTTCCGCGTGGAAATCCACATCGCGGGCTTTGTAGCCGGGGGTTGAAGCATTGGCGATATTTGACGCCAGCATCACGCCGCGGCGTTCACTGATTTTCAGCGCTTCTGCGTGCAGGGCAATATGATCGCGCAAGACTGTCATTGCCCTTCCTCCTTGCTCTGAACGGGCTATGGCCCGGTTCTTGCAAGAACGGTGCCAAGTGCAAAAACATCAGGAAACGCCACCATGACACAGACCGCAAAAGGCTGGATCGACAGGCTAGCAAAGGCTTGCAGCCCGTTGACGGCAGAGAAAACCGCCGACATGCTGGCAGACCTGCCCGGACAGGAACTGGACAAGCGCGCACGGCTGGGGCTGCGGATCGCGCTGCTGGAACATTTGCTGCATGCAAAACCGGCGGCGGTGAAACCAGTCGTGCAAGAACCGGCCCCGCAACCGGACCCAGAGCCTGAAATCATAGATGAAGCCCCTGCGGCCCCCGAACCTGTTCCGGAAGAACCGACCCTACCGGAGCCATCGGAAGAACCTGTGCCTGATCCCACACCACCACCGGCACCAAAGAAAAAGCGCAAGGAAACCAAGTTTTCAGCGGTTTCGCTGGATGATGCGGCAAGTTTGCTCAGCGCGTTCGGCGGCGGCGATGACAGCCCGCAAGCGGAGTCCGACACGCCACAAACCCAGCCATTAGTCGACCCACCCTTGACCAACGCCAAAGATTAGCCGTATTTCGGGTGTAAGATGGGAGGGTTGCGAAATTGACAAGGACCTTCCCGTGACAACGCTTTCCACCCTCGATGTTGAACATATCCGCGTGCTGCTGGCCGATGACCACTGCATGATCACGGATATGTTCCAGATGTTCCTGGCCAATACGGCAGGCATGCAGGTGGACATCGCCACAAGCTTTGACGAAGCTGCGCAAATCCTGCACCGCGAGGGCAGTTTTGATGTTGTGTTGCTGGACCTGAACATGCCCGGCATGAACGGTCTGGACGGGTTGAAACAGGCCTTGAAGCTGAACAAGGGCAAGCCGGTTGCCATTCTGACCGGCATGACAACTCCGCGCATGTCCCGCGACATCATGGATGCGGGCGCCGCCGGTATCATCCTGAAAACCACGCCGCTGCGGTCTTTGGCAAATTCCATCCGGTTCATGCATTCGGGCGAACGCTACCTGCCGATGGAACTGATAAAAGCGCAAGGCCGCGACGACAACGCCAGCCGCCCCGGCAACCTGAGCAACAAGGAAATGGATGTTCTGTCGCATTTGGCAGAGGGCAAATCCAACAAGGAAATTGCCAAGGCACTGGGCTTGGCCGAAGCCACCGTGAAAATGCATGTCAACAGCATTTGCCGCAAGATCGGGGCGAATAACCGCACCCGCGCGGTTCTGCTGTCGCAGGAGATTGGCCTTATCTGACAGTCTAGCGCGCGATCAGGGGGCGGGCGGGCGTGCCGCCCAGCAAGGGCCGCGGCGCGCGTTGCAGCAGGCCCGCTTGCCGCACAGGCTGCGTTGGCGCGGCGGGGCGCGGGGCATGATCCGTGGTCATATGGCGCTTGACCCGCGCCGCATAGGCCGTGCCGCGCGCCGGGTCCGCCGAATGATAATGCCGGATGGCGCTGTCCCAACTGCCGTGCCGGTCGTGCAACAGGCGCAAGAAGCGCGCCGCGTAGCGGGTGTTTTTGACCGGGTCCAGCATGTCGGACACCCCGTCGAAAGCACTACCATGCCAGCGCCAGTTGATCTGCATACACCCAAGATCGACATTGCGGCGGCCCGACTTCAGCGCGGCCTGCGCCAATGCAAGCGCCTCTGACTTGCTGGGGTGGTAGCTGCCCTTGCCCGCGCGGTTGATGGTCCAAGGCCAAGCGCGAAACTGCCCGCCAACCGTATACCCGGATTCAATCCGCGCGATTGCGCGCATCACGCCGCTTGGGACACCCTCGGCCTGCCCGGCATGCTCTGCCAGATCTTCGCAATCGGGGATGGTCGCCTGGCCGGGCGCAGCGCACAGCCACAGGCAAAAAACGGTATGGATAGCGTGTCGCATACAGTTGCCAAAGCAAGACCCGTGCCAAGACACCAAGCCATTCGGATGGGCGCATAGACGAATGCACAGATGCGCAGCCCTCAAGTGAGCGCGGCCCTGTCCGTTACCGACAGTAACACCCAAGGCGCGCGCTTTGACCCGCGCGCCGGACCATACCATCGCTTTCACGGGGGATCGCACCTTGTCCGACACATTACTTTCAACGCTGTCCAGCACGATTGCCAATGCCTGCCATTTGGCCCAAACCGTGACAGATGCCAAAAGCGTGACCCTGCTTGTGCCGCCATGGTCGGACAACTGGAAATCACTTGCCTTCGAAAGCGGCATGTTCGAACTGGCGGCCAACTTTCCCGCCATTGACGGCGAAGTCATCGACCGCGCCAACGCCCATATCGTTCAGACCACGGCGCTGGGCAGTTTCACAACCGACCTGATCGACCTGCATGTCGATATAAAATGCGAACATGGCCACCCGATCGGGCGCTTGGTGTTGAACAGCGCGCCCGGCCAATGGCAAACCAAGGCGCGGCTGCGCGTGCTGGACATGGTCGCAGAGCTTTTGTCAGACCAGTTGCGCGCCATGCGTGATCTGCCCAAAAGAATGGCCGGGACCATGCTGGAGCTAATTGAAAAACTGGCAGATCTGGACGCCGCAGCAACCCCTCCTACTTTGGCCGGGTTCCTGCGCATGATCGCGGGCAAAGCGCCAAGCCGGTCGCAAATGATAGCATTGCAAATTACCGGTCTGGTCGAAAGCCACAGCAGCATGCAAGCCCCCGATACTCTGTCTGTTACCGAAACCGCGCACGATATCCTGCGCGCCGCGGGGTTCATCGGCTGGTCGGATATGCGTTCGGGCTGCCTTGTGCCGGAAAGCGCGTTGCGGTCGGATGCCGACACGCCCTCCCCCAGAGAGATCAACATCACGCCCTTTGCCGTGTTGCGCGTCATGGAACGCGCCTTTCAGATCGCAGAGGACCCGGACACCGAAAGCCTGCTGTTCCGCACGCCAGAGCAACAAGAATGGAGCTTTCTGAACCACACCACAGATGACGGTTGGACCGCGGTCGCTGCCGAAATTATTCGTGCCGACCCAGAGGCCCAGCTGGAATTCATCCGGATGCATCTGCTGCGCCGCCGTGATCTGCCCACCGAAGAGGTGGCGGAAACCTTCGAAATCCTTGGGCATATCTTCTGGCTGCGCCTGTCGGAAACCGGGGTCGAAATTCGTGTGCAAGGACAGGATTGGCGCCCCATAAATGTGTCCGCCGAACTGGAATCGCGCACGCGGGCCGTTGCGGCTGTGCAGCTATTGCAGGCCGAACACGTGATCTCGCTGGATGCGGCGACGCATGACTGGTCCATTCGCATGGCGCATGGTGTCCAGATCATGCCTGCGCCATCATCAGCAGCAGCCTGACGCGGGCTTAGGCGCTGGCCGAGACATCGGCCAGCTCCATCAATTTGCGCAACCGTTCCATAGCGGATTTCTTGATCTGCGACACACGCCCGGTCGATACGTTCAGCACCGCGCCCACTTCGTAGACGTTCAATTCCTCGACATAATACAATTGCAGCACCAAGGCTTCGCGTTCGGGCAATTCGCTGATGGCCTTGGTCAACATGCGCTTGCGGCTGGCAAGGGTTAGGCGGTCTTCCATATCCGGGCTGTGATCCCGAAACAGAATGGAATGGTCTGTATAGACATCATCAATCGAGGTGATTGACCCATTGTCGATATCGGCGCGCGCACGGGCAAGGTCTTCAAGGCTCAGGTCAAGCTCTGCCGCGATTTCCGTTTCCGTAGGGCTGCGCAGCAGCGATTGCTCCAGCCGCTGTTCGGCCTGACGCAACTGCGCTTGCAAGCGCAAAATGCCGCGTGTCATGCCGGCCAAACCGCGCAAATGGTCCATGACCGCCCCGCGAATACGAATACTGGCATAGGCCGCGAAGGGCGTGTTGGGCTTGGCGACATACCGTCGTGCGGCATCCAGCAGACCCAGATATGCCACTTGAAGCAGATCGTCGATCTCGACACGTTTGCCCACGCGGCCATGCACATGCCACGCGATCTTGCGCGCCAGATCGTAATGGTCCTCGACCAGTTTATCCGGGTTGGTGGCGGTTTCAGGATACGCGCGCGGCAACATATTGTGCTTCCTTCTGATCCGGGGTTGCGGCCACGGCAATCGCGGGTTCGGGCGCGCCAAGCGGTGCCAGCAAACCGGTGCCTTGGGTGACAAGTGCAAGTGGCAGGCCAAAACGCTGCGGCAGCGCACGATCTTCCAGCGTTAGCGGGCAAATATCGGCGCGGGTTAGCGCTATGGCATGGGCCAGGCTTGCAAATCGCGGCACAACCATGTCTTGCGCCTGCACATGCAGCCCGGTGGGCAGAACCAGCCAGCAGCGCGCGCCAGCCAAGCCTAGCAGCGGTTTGGCAAGAACAGGGGCAGACGCGCCCAAGCCCGACAGGTCCACGATCTGGGGCGCGGCGGGGGCAGGTTGCTCTAGACATGGCGCGGGGCCATCGGGCCAATGCGGTTGGTCAACGGGCAAACCGATCAACCGCGCATGGGCCACGAGCGGAGAGGGCGGCGCCAAAGGGTCAGCGCGCAGCGCAACCAACTGCGGCACACCCGAATCCTGCCGTTGCAGCGCCTGCGCGGCCAAACGCCCCGCCAGCATGGAGACCCCCGCACCGGGCGGTCCAAGCAACACCAGACGCGGCGGCAACGGGCCAAGGGCCGGGGGGGGCATGGCTTTGCGCGCGCCGCGCTTGATGCGCGCGGATGCGTCCTCTTGGGCAACAGCCACTTCGACACCGCCTGCCTTTTGCGTGGTCGACAAGATCAGCGCGTCCTTGCCAAAACGGCGCGCGACCTCGTCCAAGGCGGCGGTGGTATCTGCGGCGCGAATGTGGATTACGGTCATCGCTCTACCCTTTCTGCAACGCAGGCGGCGTCAGGCCATCGGGCAGATCAATGCTGCGCGAAATGCCAATGCGGCGGGTTTCTGGCAGGTCGTTCAGGCCCAGCACGAAGGCATCGGGCAGATGCGGACGCAGGAACATGTCAAACGCCCGGCGCAGGCTGTTGGACACAACGATCACCAGCATTTGCCCCTTGGTCTGGGCAGCGTTCTGCGCTTCGCCCAATTCGTGCAAAAGGCGTTGCGCGAAACCGGGGTCCAGCATCAGCCCGTCATCGGCCTCGCGCTTGGTGCGCAGCAAAAGCTGTTCCAGCGCGGGCGACAACGTGACCACGGGCAAATCCTGCGACAATGGCGAGATTTGCTGCAACAACAGCGGCACCAGCGACGGGCGCAGCGCCTCTGCCTGCTGCACAATGCCAAGCGAGGCACCCGAAAACTGCGCCAGCCCTTCCAGAATGCGGCGCATATCGGCCACGGGCAGGCGGTCATTCAGCAATTGGCGGATGACGGCGGTCAAAACGTGCAAGGGCACCAGTTTGGGCACCACGGTTTGCACCAGCGTGGGCGCGACCTTGGCCAAGGCGTCCAGCAGCGCCTGCACGTCATCCGGCCCGATCAGGTCGCCCGCATGGCGCTGCAACACTTGGCCCAGATGCGTCGCAATCACCGATTCCGGGTCAACGATGGTGTAATCATCGGCCTCTGCCTCTGGGCGCTGATGCGGTTGAATCCAGATCGCCTCCAGCCCGAAAGAAGGGTCTTTGACCTCTATCCCGGTCAATTTGCGTTGCGAATTATGGCCCGGCAGCGCCAATAGCCGGTCCGCATAGGCGGTGTCTTCGGCCACAATGGTCTGTCCAATGCGCAAACGGTATGCATTCGGCGCAAGGCCAAGATCATCGCGCACCCGCACCCCCGGCACCACGAACCCAAGCGAGCGCGACAATTCGCGCCGCATGGCGGTAATGCGCGACACAAGGTTGCCGCCGCTCTCTGTGCTGGCCAAGGGGATCAGCCCATAGCCGATCTGCAAGGAAAGCTGCGCGATATCGCTCACATCCTCTGGGGTGATGGGTTGCGCTTCGGGCGCGGCACTGGCGGCGGGTTTGGCGGTCTGTGCCTCTGCTTGCCCGCGGCTGTCCTGCGCGGCCTTGGTGCCGCGATAGGCCAAGACCCCGGCCCCGGCAGCCAAAGCGGCACCGGTCAGGAAGATCAGGTTCGGCATACCCGGCACCAGCCCGATAATGAACAACACCAAAGCCGCCGGGGCCCAGGCCTGGGCAATGTTCAACTGGCGGCCGATTTCACCGCTCATCGTGGTAGAGGTCGAACTGCGGGTGACGATGATTGCCGCCGCCAAGGACAGCAGCAGCCCCGGTATCTGCGCAACCAGCGCATCGCCCACGGACAGGCGCACATAGGTATCGGCGGCCTCGCCAAAGCCTAGGCCGAATTGCACCATACCCACAATAATGCCACCAATCAGGTTTATGGCCAGAATGATAAGCCCCGCAATGGCATCGCCTTTGACGAATTTCGATGCACCATCCATCGCGCCGTAAAAATCGGCCTCTGCGGCGACTTCGGCGCGGCGTTGCTTGGCCTCTTCCGAAGATAGCAGCCCTGCGTTGAGGTCGGCATCAATGGCCATTTGCTTACCGGGCATCGCATCCAGCGTGAAGCGGGCCGACACTTCCGACACGCGCCCCGCCCCTTTGGCGATCACCGCAAGGTTGATGATGACAAGAATGGCAAAGACCAGAATACCCACGAAGAAATTGCCGCCAATGACGAAATCGGCAAATGCCTGAATCACCTGTCCGGCGGCCCCGGTGCCGGTATGCCCGTCGGCCAGCACCACCCGGGTGGAGGCCACGTTCAACGCCAGCCGCAAGGTGGTCGCGATCAGCAGAATGGAGGGGAAGCTGGAAAAATCGAGCGGCCGCTGCGCGTGAATAGCCACCATCAACACCAACAGCGACAGCAGGATGTTGCCGATGAAAAACACATCCAGCATGGCCGCGGGCAATGGCACGATCATCATCGCCAAGATAACCAGAATGCCCATCGGCAGCGCCACGCCGCCCAGGTCCAAGCCGGCAAGCCGCCCCTGCGTCAGCGCGTTCATGCGCCATGCCCCGCGTGCGGGCCGAATGGCGGCATTGGGATAATGGCAGACATGCAGGCCCCTGCGTTGAAGCATCTTCGGGGTGTGTCTGCAAAAACCATGCCATCCGCGGGCAAGAAGCGCTGCGCATAACAAAGATGGCTGGCACGGCATTTGCAGGGCCATGGCACCAGACAGTTTCTGCCAGAGGTTGCCATGACCAAACCGATCCCGCACCGCACAGCCATTTTGGCTGGCCTTGTCGCCAGTCTTGCCCTGTCGGGCTGCATGGCCCTGCCGCAAAGTGCCGTTCAGGCCCTGCCGCAAGATGCCTCTGCCGACACCGTCCAACTGGCGGAAATGAAAGATGCCATGGCGGGCGCAGAACCCACAGTTACACCGCAGCTTCGACCGGCGCCGCTTGTGGGGCGCGGCTTTGCGCAAGTGTCAAAGCAACCCGGAGAGTCCCTAAACCAGCGGCGCATATTGGCCATGCGCGCCGCGCGGCTGGATGCGCTGCGCGACCTGACAGAACAGGTGCATGGTATTCGCATCACCTCTGACAGCCTGTTGCGCGATGCGGTCTTGCGCAACGACACGCTGGCCGCCCGCGTTGAAGGCACCTTGCGCGGGGCGCGCACCGTTGCGATCACACCGCGCAGCCATGATGGCTATGCCGTGACCATGCAGCTGGATGCCGATACGGTCGCCTATATCCTGCGCGCCGTGGGAACGGGCGGATGAGCCGCCTGAGCCGCCGCAGCCTGCTTATGGCCGCGTTTGCAGTGCCGTTGCTGCCCCATGCGGCCTTGGCGGGTGTCTGGGTCGAAGTGACCGGAAGTGCGATCATTCACAACGCCGCCGACCATGACGCCGCGCGCCGCCGCGCGCTGGCAGATGCCTTGCTGGCCGCCGCATTCGCGGGCGGGGCCAATGTGCAGGGACATTCGGCCATGTCCTTGGGTCGCATGACATCGGATATGCTGGTGGTGCGCCCTGTTGGCCAGATTTTGCGGGTGGAAACCCTGTCGCAAAGCCTGTCGGGCGATCATTGGCTGGTGCGTATTCGCGCCATGGTGGGGGCCGCCACACCAACCGCTTGCCCGGGCCGTCGCGCGCTGGTGCTGACCGTCTACCCCCCGCGCCTGCATGTCGCCCCCCAAGCCCCCGCATGGGCCGAGGCCTTGGCGCATGATCTGGCCGGGCAGTTGTTGGACCAGCTTGGCCAACAGCGCGACGTCGCAGAACTGCACCTTGCCCGCGCCACCCCTTCGGGCAACCCCGACCGCGACGCCACCGATTGGACCACCCTGACCCAAGGCAGCACCCACGTTGCCCCCGGCGGGCATGGCCTGCATCTGGACATGCGCATCGCGCCGGAAGCGCGCGAGCTTGTCTTGCACCTGAATATGCGGCTGGACGGCCCCGGAGGCGAGCAGACAGAGCGCAGGCATCGTGCCGAAATCCGCATGCCCGGCCCGTCTTTGCTTGGCCGCGCGGCGACGCTGGCGCAACCCGACCGCCACCAGATGGCGCATAGGCTTGGGGCCGGGGCGGTGCCTGCACTGCGCGACATGCTGCGCGATGCAGGCTGCCAGCCGCCCCGCGCGGTCATTACGCAGGATATGCGCGTTCCGCTGGGGCGCGTGCATGGGCTGACGCGCACCTCGCTTGGGTTTACCGCCGACCGCGACGACAGCCTGCATATGCTGGAAATTACAAAGCTGTCAGACCGCAGCGCGCGCCTGTCGCCGCTCGACCCGACCTTGGCCAACCACCATTTCACGGGCCGCGCGGTGCGCTTTGTTCAATCGGGGCCGGGTTGGGACTGATGCGGCACGGCCTGTTTGCCATATGTCTGGCCCTTGCCCCCGGCGTGACCGTGGCCAAACCGATAGATGGTGCGCAGGTCGTCGCGCTGGTCAGCAGCGCGATGCACCAAGCCGGGCTGGATGCGCCGCAGTTGACCGCACCAATCCGCGCCTATCCGCCCTGCGATCATGCCCCAAGCGTGACCCCGTTTCAGGGCAGTTGGACCAAGGCAGAACTGCGCTGCACCGCGCCAACCCAGTGGCGCCGGGTGATCGCGACCAATGCCAGCGTCGCCCCGCGCAACGCCAGACGGGCGGGCCAGATTGCCGCCAACACTCAAATGACGCTGGTCGCCGCAAGGCCGCTTCTGCGCGGCCAATATATTGCGCCCGGCGATCTGAGGCGCGTGCAAGCCCATCCGCGACTGGGGGCGCTGAGCAGGCTAGAGCATGCCGAAGGACGGCGCCTGCAAACCTCGCTCATGCCAGACCAGCCACTGCTGGAGCGCCATCTGGCCCCCGATTTCGATATTTTCGAAGGCGACAAGGTGGTTTTGGAACTGATGACCGGCGGCATTCAAATAGGGATTGCGGCGACCGCGCTGGAAAACGGCTGGATTGGCCAGCGCATTCGGGTTTTGCCGTGGAACGCGGCACGCAATGTGCAAGCCGAAATTGTCGCCGTCGGACGTCTGCGCGTGGCCCCTAACATAAGCAGCCAACCTGCCGTTAGAGAATGAAACCGGAGGCTGTCATGGTCAGTAACATTACATCTAACATCACCCAGTTGCGCGGCTTGTCCGATGTCGATGCGTCGCGCAACACCGCTGCCGGGGTCTTGGGCCGGGCTGATCAGCCCAACCCCGTTGGGCAATCGGATAACGTGGACCTGTCGCGGGCGGCGATCGGGTTGCCCGCCGAAATGACGAAAGGCCCACCTGTCAATCAAGAATTGGTGACGCATCTGAGCAGCGAAATAGCGGCAGGGCGATACCCTCTGGACGCGGCCAAGATCTCTGATGCGCTGGCCGCGCAGATCTCTTTACTTGCTGAATGAAAGACCGACCATGACTGGTTCTGTTTCGCTTTTCTTTCCGTTGATGATCTCTGCACTGGTGCTTGCGGTCTTGGCCCTTGTCTTTGGCATGATGCTGAGCTGGCGCAAGCTGCAAGAGCGCGCGGATACCCACACGCGCGCGCTGATGGACAGTATGGATAGCCGATTGACCCGCCATAACGCGCAATTGGAAACATTGCTTGAACAGCACGCGCGCAGCCGCCAATCGGCCGAAGAGCAAATGAACCAGAATGTCGAAACCATTCGGGCCGATCTTGAATGGCTGGCTGGCGAAAAGATGATTGAAGAAGCGATGCAGCTTGTGCGTGACAACACGCCACTGACCCAGATTAGTCAGGAAACGGGGTTGTCGAAAGATACGATTCGCACTTTGGCGGCGTTCCGACCCCACTGACACCGAGTGTGTCAGTAACGAGTAACGCGCAGGTCTTCGGACCTGCGTTTTTTTGTGTTTGGCGCTGGCTTGTTTGCAGTCACTCATTGGGAGCGGTTTGCGTGTTCTGGCCCGCCAGATGGCTTGAGAGCGATCCATGAGCTTTGCGACCGCTTATCCGTTGCCCATTGCAACCACCGCACAAGAGACCGGGCGCGCATCTGGTTGCCGGTTGCACCATTCAGCAAAGGCCGTCATGCCGTGGCCTTGGGCCATGTCCCTTTGGTCTGGCGACATGAGCGCCAAGGTTTCCGTGCGGGCGCGGGCCGCGCCGTTTACATCCAGCGCGGCGGCGATGGTTTGCCACGCATGGGCGGCCAGCAGGTCTGGCTCTGGTCGGATAAGCGCCAGCACCACGGCCAAGGCCAGCATGGCCCCGCCCTCGCCCGCTTCGGCGCGTTGCAGCCAGCGGCGCTCCAACCGCGCGGCAACCTGCGCACGCTCGTCAACCGACAATTCGGCCAACAAGACATCAGACAACCCTTCTGCGGCTGTCAGCCCTTCCAGAAATGCCGACATGGCCCAATAGGTCGCATCGGGCTTGCTTTGCGGCACGCCATGGCCCAGCGCGAACAGTATTGCAAGATTGTGCGCCGCAGGCCCATGACCGTCTTGCGCCAAGGCATGAAACCCGGCAGCAGCCGCACTGTGCTGGCCTTTGGCCGCAAGGCCGACCGCATCGGCAAACGGGTCAGCCTGCACCGGACTGGCAGCAAGCAGGGCGACAAAAGCCAAGGCGCGGGTCATTTTCCCGCCACCATGACAAGCTGCAAATACATCAATCGGCGGGTTTGCGCGCTTCCCTTTAGGCGCTCTGACACCACGACCATGGGCCGCGTCTGCCCTTTGGTCACCACCTCCATGACAATGGCCGGGGGCAGTTCAATACGGTGAGCGGCCAAGGTTCCGCGCGGATCTTGCAGGAACTTGGCACGGAAATCGGCATCTATCCACGACCGGGCCAAGGCGCGGCCCAGAATATCCGGCAGGTAGCGTTCGACCTGCGCATTGTTTTCCAACCGTGTGGCCCCCGAGGACAGCGCATAGGCATCTGCGCCCGGTGCGTCGGTGCGCGGCGCGGTCTTGCGGCGCGCGGGCAGATATTCCGAGAATGGAACTAGGGCGGTCGAGGCGTGATTCGGCATGGCATGCTCCGTCAGGGCGTCAGCCCATTTGGGTTATAAAACGGCCACAAAGCCGCCACTTTTAGCGCTATCCGAAAGTATGGGTTTGCCGCCATGCGCAGAGCGCCGCCGCCGTAAGTGCGTGTGATTATCCGTCCGTTCCGTTGTTCTTGCATCGGAAATGCAAGATTTTCGACGGGTGTTAGTGAGGAGCGTTTAGATGGTCAGACATTTCAGCACCATTATTTCGGCAGAACATCCGACCGGACCGCAGTTTGACGCGGACCCTGTAGCGCTAATGGCAAGGGCGGACAAGCTAATTCCAGGCAAGGCCCCCGCGATTGTCGCGATGAAACAGATGATGGTCTTGTTGCTGAATGCGCAGGCCCCGGTTCTGGTGCATGGACCAAGCGGCGCGGGCAAGGAACTGGTCGCACAAGCGCTGCATGACATGTCGCGCCGCACCGGAGATATGGTCGCCGTGAACTGCGCCGCAATCCCCGCAGACCTGCTCGAAGGAGAGCTGTTCGGTGCCGAACGCGGGGCCTATACCGGTGCTGACAGCGCCCGCGCGGGCCTGATAGAGCAAGCGCAGGGCGGCACCTTGTTTCTGGATGAAATCGGCGATTTGCCCTTGCAGATGCAAGCCAAGCTGTTGCGCGTTCTGGAAACCCGCAGCATGCGCCGTTTGGGCGGCCGCTCGATGATCGATCTGGATATCGCGGTTGTCGCGGCCACCCATCGCGATCTGGCCGCAATGGTCAAGGACGGCACGTTCCGCGAAGACCTGTATTTCCGCCTGTCGGTTTTCCCGCTTAGCGTTCCGCCCTTGACAGAGCGTTTGTCGGATCTGCCAATGCTGCTGGACCACTTGATGCACGCCGAGGCCAAAGGGCGCCACGACATTGCACAACCCGTATTCGAGGCATCGGCCCTGCGCGTGCTGTCGGCGCATGACTGGCCCGGCAATATCCGCGAGTTGAAAACGCTGGTGCAACGCGCCTGCCTGCTGTTTCCGGGCCGCAAGGTCGGTGCGCGCGAGGTTAACGAAAGCTTGATGCGCTTTTCCTATCCGGAGCCCGGCCAGACCGACTGGCCCGCGGCCCCCCTGCCCGACATGGTGGCACAAGACGCGCCGAACGCGTTGGGCGAGGTGTTCCGTCACGGTTCGGGCAAGATCGATCTGCGGGGGTATCTGCGCGATATCGAAGTGGTCATGATCTCTGCCGCGCTGGATGCGCAGTCGAATTGCGTCAGCCGCGCGGCCGATGTGCTTGGCCTGCGCCGCACCACGCTGATCGAGAAGATGCGCAAGCATGGTCTGGCACGTTAGACCCTGCCCAGCCATGCCGGGCACCGGGTCTGCGCTAAGACGTATCAGACCACTCTAGACGCTATTTCTGGTTCGACCACATCTCGACCAGGTTTTGCAAATAGCTTCCGGTCGAGTTCATCTGTGATACGGCCTGCTCCATTGCTGCAAAGCGTGACATGTAGCGCTTTTCCAGAAGGGTTGCGCGGGCCTCGAACAGGTCAATGCGCTCTGCGCGGTCGTCCACATTGCTGTCCAGTTCGGCCTCTCGGCGGCCAATCAGGCCGCTTTCGGCCACCGCATTGTCCATGAGCGTTGCCAAGGATTCAGCAAAGCTGCGGCCAAAGCGGATCGTGTCAGATGTCAGATCGGGCGGGGCGGTCACGGACACGCCGCGCGCGGGGCCATCCAGAACGGTATAGACCATTTGTCCATCCACGCGTTCGAACCCGGACATGCGCGCGCCGTCCAGTGTTGCGCGCCCTTGGCCGTCGACCGCGAACCGGTAGTCGCCTGCGGGCAAGGCGGCCTGCGGGTTGCCCGATACCTCTGCCTGACCGGAAAGCGCACGCAGCTTATTCTGGAACAAGACATCGAAATCAGCGGCGCGGGCGGCGAAAGCCCGGTCAAAGGCGGGCGGGTCCAGCCGCAAACTGCCATCGCGATTGGTGGCCACACCCAGTTCGGCCAGCGTGACGGGTTCATCATCAAAGCCCGCAATGGGTTCAGAGACAAGCCGCCGCAAGGCGCTGTCCAAAGCTTGCAGGTTGCCGTCACCCGCCAGATCGCCGCGGGCTTCGTCACCGATCCCGTTGCGCGTGACCTCGCGCAGCAAGCCGAACGTGTCATTCAGCCCATCGACCAAGGATTGCAGATTCTGACGCGCGGCTGTTTCGCTGCGCCCAATGTCCAGCACCCCACTTGTGGCACCGTTCAACGTCAGCTCTACCCCCGGCACGACATCTGCAATCGTGTTCGATGGCCGGGTCACAGAAATGCCATTCACCGTAAGCTGCGCATCGCGTGCCGCCTGAACCTGCCGGGCCTGATTGTCGCTGGCATTGTCAAAGGCTGTCAGCGCCTGACCGGGGCCACCCAAATCCTGCGCGGTAATGCGCAGCGCGTTTTCCGCGCCGGTATCCGACGCCACACCAAGCGAGAATGTCCCATCACCCTTATCGAAAAGCTGGGCCGATACGCCGGGCAGCGCGTCTAGCTGACGGACCATGTCTTGCAATGTCGCGCCTTCCGCTACGTCAATCGTGATCGCCTCTCGGTCAGGGTTTGCGTTGAAAGCATCCTCTGACCACGCGCCGAATTCCAAAGTCAGGCTGCCTGCCGCGAGAGGTTGGTCAGCACCCGTAAACCCTGAAAATTCCAGCACCTGCGGCTGCGCAAGGTTTGTGACATCAACAAACATGCTGCCATTGGTCAGCGCGGCACGGTCCGTGACCCGCGGGGCCAGCATGGCGGTGCTGCTTTCGACCGTCAGAACCGGGTTGCCCGCGGCTTCGGCCAGACGGGTGCCAAGCTGATCCAATTGCGCGCGCACCTGCCCCAGCCCCGACAAACGCAAAGTGTCGGCATCTTGTGCGCGTTGCAGCCGTTCAATGCGCGGCACGGTTTCGGCGGTGGCCAAGGTTTGCGCAAGTTCGCGCAGTTGCAGGCCAGTGCCGTTCTTGTTCAAGCTGCTAAGTAGGTCAGGTGTCATGGCAGCCTCCTTCAGTGGCAGTAACGACCGCTTTGGAAAATGTTTTAGCCGCCGTCCCCGGACCCGTATTCGAACAGGATTTCAATGCGTCGGTTGGCCTCGCGGCCTTGCGCGGTTGCGTTCGACGCCACCGGATCTGCTTCGCCCCGGCTGGCGGCCAACATGCGCCCCGGCTCTATTGTGCCGTTGGCCCCCAATTCGCGCACCACCGAAGACGCGCGCGCCGCCGCCAAGCCCCAATTGTCGCGGAACGGACCACCGCTAAGCGGAACAGAGTCGGTATGCCCCGTTACAGTGACATTGGCGCCATCCCCGACAGAGGCTTGCGCGATCCGCGCCATGATGTCCCGCGCCTGCGCCGTCAGATCGGCAGAGCCAGAGGGAAAGGCACCGCCCGCGCCCACAGTCACCTTGACCTTGTTCTCATCGCGCTCGACATCGACCAAGCCTTGCGCCTGCAATTGGCGCAGCGCCACGCGCAAGCGCGCATCGGCAATGGCGGCGCGCGCTTCGGAACTGCGCCCGGTATCGCCCGGCGCGGCATCTTCCTGCGGCTGCGTGCCCTGCCCGGCCTGATCGCCGGTTGCGCCGCTTTCGGGCTTTGGCCCCATGCCCGCGAATTCCTGCGCGGTATTGGCCAAGGCTTGCGCAAGGTCTTGCGCCCCTGTCCCTTCGGGCAAGCGCACAGACACCATGCCGTTCTCATTCGATACGGTCATTTCCCCCTGTTCCAGAGCCTCGCGCAAGGTATCGGCCAAGGCTTGCAGGGCCTCTGCCTCTGGCCCGGCGGCCTCTTGCGGATCTGGCGAGTCGCTGGGCGAGGCCGGGTTCGATGCAGGCTTGAAATCCATCTCCAACACCGTAGAGCTTTCGGGGTTTGGCAGAATCTCGACAATGTTTTCGCCGAAATGCTCTCGCAGGGCGCCGGTCATTTTCTTGAACGATACTTCATCAAAATTGGCAAAAGCCAAGATCAGCACGAAAAACGCCATCAGCAGCGTTGCAAGATCGGCAAAGGTCGCCATCCAAGCCGGGGCCCCGACAGGCGGGCATTTGGGGCAATCCGGTTCGTCGTCGTCATCATCCTCGACGAATATGGGAACCACCTTTTGCGATTTGGTTTTCGCGGCCATGGGTCTGATGTCCTTCGCTTAGGCGGCGGCGCGCAGCTTTTCTTGACCAGCCGGGTCAAGGGCGGCGGCAAGTTGGTCCTCGACAAGGCGCGGGCTTTCCCCGCGCGCAATGCCGCGCAAGCCTTCGATGACCAGTTGGCGATATTCGACTTCCATCTCTGTGCGCGATTCCATCTTGGTCAAGACCGGGCCAAACAACACGTTGGCCAACAGCGCACCGTACAGGGTGGTCAGAAGTGCAATCGCCATCGCCGGCCCGATAGACGACACGTCGGACATGTTCTTGAGCATAAGAACCAGACCGATCAGCGTGCCGATCATGCCAAAAGCCGGGCCAATATCGACCCATGCCTTGACCGCGCGCTGGGTGGCACCATGCCGGGCTTTCATGGATTTCAGGTCTTGTTTCAGCTGTTTGACAAGTTTGCCTTCGTCCGCTCCGTCAATCAGCATTTGCAGGCCGCGCTCGAAAAACTTGTCGGGCACCTGCTGCCCTTCCAGCGCCATCATGCCATCCTTGCGCGCCATCGTGGCCAGTTCCACCATGCGCGGCACAAGGTCTTCTATGTTCAGCGCGAAGGGCTTGAACATAAGAAGTATCGCTTTGAAACTGCGAATATAAATCGCAATCGATGTGGTCGCCAAAACGGCAAAGGCCGTGCCCCCGAACACGACCAGAATGGACGGCATATCGACGAACGGACCAAGCCCACCGGCCAAGACCATTGCCCCGATTACCATGCCGAGCGCACCGACATACCCAATGATTGTGGCCAGATCCATAACGCCCTCTCAGCCTGTGTGATCACGCCTTTGGCCCTGCAATTCCCGTGCCAGCGAATTTGCTGGCTAAACTTTTCCGGGGGCTGCCGTTCTCAATGTCAGGCGCTGCACGGCGCAGGGCATTCCCGAAGGAGCATGAAAATGACCAGCATCAACACCAATATCGGCGCGCTGTCCGCTCAGGCGAACATGACCCGCGTCAATGACGAATTGAACACCGCGATGACCCGCCTGTCGACCGGTCTGCGCATTAACGCCGCGAAAGACGACGCCGCAGGCATGGCGATCGGCGAGAAGATGACCGCACAGGTGATGGGCCTGAACCAAGCTGTGCGCAACGCGACCGACGGCAAGAACCTGATCGACACGACGGAATCGGCGCATGTCGAGGTATCGAACATGATGCAGCGCCTGCGCGAGCTGGCCGTGCAATCTGCCAACGACACCAACACCTCGTCGGACCGCGGGAACATCGTGGCAGAAAGCCGCCAGTTGATTGCCGAAATCAACCGCGTCTCGGAAACCACCACCTTCAACGGCATGAAGGTTATGGATGGCAGCTTTGAAGGCAAGCAATTCCAGATCGGTGCAGATGCGAACCAGACTGTAAGCGTGAATGTTGAAAGCACGCGCGCCACCGATATCGGCGCATTCACCATGCGCTCGGACGTGAACGTGGTGGCGGCCAACGCCTCTACCATCGCGGCAAGCACGTCGATCATCGTGTCCGGTCACGCCGGTTCGGCAGAGATTACGCAGACCGCTGGCATGTCGGCCAAAGATCTGGCGGCGGCAATCAATGGCCAAACCTCTGAAACCGCCGTGTCGGCCAATGCCCAGACCGTTGCCAAACTGTCGGGGCTAAGCGCGGCAGGCCAGCTAGCGTTCGAAATCAATGAAGTGGAATTGGGCGAAGTCGCGATCTCTGACGCGTCGGACCTGCGCAGCCTGCGCGATGCCATCAACGCGAAAACCACCGAAACCGGTGTGACCGCGCGGATGGGCGACACCAATGCGGAAATCATCCTGACTGACACGTCTGGCGAAAACATCGCATTGTCTGGCTTTACATCGGATGATGGCGCAGGCACCGCCCTGAGCCTTGATGTCGATGTGCTGAACGCGGATGGCACGGCGTCGACCTCTGCCTTTACATCGACCACCACCATCGATGACACCGCCGCAGATGCAACCGTCACCGGGCAGGTCACGCTGTCCTCGACCAAGGTGTTTTCTGTGCACACCTCTGACAACACCGCCGATGAAGCATTTTTTGCAGATTCCAACGGTGCCGGTAACCTAGAGCAGTTGGCAGAGATCAACCTGTCCACCGCCGATGGTGCCGCCAAGGCAGTCAATGTGATCGACATGGCGCTGGCCAAGGTCAGCCAGTCACGCTCTGACTTGGGTGCTATTTCCAATCGTCTGGACTCGACCATCTCGAACCTGACGAACATCTCGACCTCTGTCGAATCTGCTCGCTCGCAGGTTATGGATGCCGACTTCGCCGCAGAATCGACCAATCTTGCACGCGGTCAGATCCTGAGCCAGGCCGCAACGGCCATGCTGGCGCAGGCCAATGCATCCAAGCAGAACGTTATGAGTCTGCTGCGCGGCTGACGCTTTTTTGACAGGCGCAAAGATTACCCCGGCCTTAATCTGGCCGGGGTTATTTGTTTTCAACGTGCTAATGCCAGAAGCACCGTCGGACTTCCGTCATTTTAGCCCTGTCAAACGGTTTTTTTGCCTTTTAAGCCCTTTTTGCAAAAATGGCCCAATACAGGAGGCCATGATGCATTTTAGTCCGGTGATTCTAACGGGGCAGCGCCAATCGCTTGTCGTCAACCAACAACTTCAGCAGGCGATTACATTCCTGCAAATGAGCAATGCCGAATTGCAGGCCTTCATCGAAAGCCATGCCGATGAGAACCCGTTTGTCAGCCTGAAACTGCGCCATACCGGCGACGCGCCGCGCCTGCCCAGCGGGTCTGGTGGCACAGCGCAAGACTGGGACCGCATCAGCGCGCTGCCCGATCCGGGCGCGGCTTCGCTTTATGCGCATATGGCCCAGCAGATCGCGGCGCTGGGCATGGGCACGCAAGACATGGCGCTGGCCGAAGTATTCCTTGAATCGCTTGCCCCAAGCGGCTGGCTGGAAGCACCTTTGGACGACATCGCCCTGCGTTCGGGCGCCAGCATGGACAAGGTTGAAACCATGCTGAACCGTCTGCAAAAATTGGACCCGGCAGGCGTGTTCGCCCGCGATCTGGCCGAATGCCTGCGCCTGCAAGCTGCCGAGCAGGGTTTGTTGACGCCGCTTTTCGCCAAGGTTCTGGACAATCTGCAAATGGTGGGCAACGCAGACCTGCAAGGCTTGTGCCGGATATGCGGGGTCGAGATGCCCCATCTACGCGCGGCGCTGCGCGACTTGCGCGGGCTGGACCCGAAACCGGGCGCGCGCTTCGAACAGGCCCCCATGCCCATCCGCGCCCCAGACCTGCTGGTCAGCCAATTGCCGCAAGGCGGTTGGCGACTGGAACTGAACAATTCGACCATGCCCGCCGTCATGGTGCGCGATAACGAAAGCCGCAGCATGCGCAGCGGGGCCGACTACCATGCCGAGCGCCTTTCGGTGGCGCGCTGGCTGTCGCGCGCGGTTCAGTATCGCAACCAAACCGTGCTAAAGATTGGCGAGGAAATCTTGCGCAGCCAGCGTGCGTTTTTCAAGGCCGGGCCAGAGCATCTGCGCCCCATGATCATGAAAGACATTGCCGATGCGGTGGGCATTCATGAAAGCACTGTCAGCCGCGTCAGCAACGCGGTGACAATTGCCACGCCCTACGGTGTCATGCCGCTGAAACGGTTCTTTTCCGCCGCCTTGCCCGCGCAGGAAGGCAATTCCGGGTCGGCCGAGGCTGTGCGCAATCGCATCCGCAAGCTGATCCAGTCAGAAACGCCGACGCGGCCCCATAGTGACGAAGGCTTGGTGCAATTGCTGGATAAAGAAGGCGTGTCTGTCGCGCGCCGCACGGTTGCCAAGTATCGCGAACAACTTGGGATCGCGACCTCAGCAGTGCGGCGCCGTCAGGCGATGCTGTCATCCCAACTCTGACGCGGGCTGCTTGGCAGGGGCCGGTGGCGCGGCAAAGCGAAACCGCGCATTGGGGTTCAGCGCGCGCCACCCGGCCATGGCACTTGCTTCGGACGCGGCGGCAATGATGGCGGCGCGGCTATACCCCTCTAGCTGCAAGGCAAGGCGCTGGTGTTGCACCCCGTTGCGCCACAAATGCAGCCCCGCCGCCAGCCAGACACAGCCGATCAGCGGCCAGCCCACGGGCAGCCCAAGCGCACAGACCGCCACGAACAGCGCCAGCCCCGACCACAGGCGCGATTGCGCCAGCCATATCGGCGGTGCCACCAAAGCCAGAAGCGATGGCGCGGTCGAGAACAGGTCGTGGCCCCCGCGCGGGCTGGCGACGATTTCCCAGTTGCGCAGCGTTTCGGGCGTGTCGGGCAGCGCGGCCAAGGTCTGTGGCACAGGTTCTGCCTGCCATTGCCCCAAATCCGCGCGGTCGGTCAGGATGGTGAACACTGCATCCTTGCGCTGAAAGCTCAATGCCGACGGCGCGGGATGTTGGAGGATGCGCTTTTGCAAGGCGGCCACGGAGCCGCGCCAAGCAGTTCCATTCACCCCCAACAAAATATCGCCCCCGCGCAGCCCGAACACATGGCCTGCATCCTCTGTGCGGCACCGCTTCAGAACAAGGACCGATTCTGGTGTCTTGTCATCGGCCATGGCCTGCCCCCATCATGGAAAGCTGAACGGGTTCGGCGGCGGTGGCGCGCTGCGCAGTACTGGCGCGGGGCGCGAGGCGGCGGGCTGTGCCGGAGCAGGCGCGGGCGCTGGCGGCGCCGCGGCTTCGGGGCGCGCACCCGGTGTCATATCAGGCGCGGCCACGGCCATCGGCAATTCGGCAAGCTGGCGGGTCAGGTTCAATTCCACTTCGGCCAAGGCGATCAGCATATCGCCGCATTGGTCGGGCGCGGCGGCGGCGACGGGCGCATTAGCGCTGGCCGCATCCTGCTGGGCCGCCATCGCTTCGCGCGTCAGATCCGCCAAACGCTGGTCAAGCTGCGCGATCAAGGCCTCTACAGATCCTTGATGCTGGTTGGCTTGGTCTTGTGCGGCAGTGCTGGCGGCTTTCATCTCGTCCAGCGCGGCATTCATGTCCATCAGGTTCTCGACAAAGCTGGCAGAGGCGCTGGCCTGCACCTCTGCGGCTTGCGACAGATGCCCCGAGGCGCGAAACCAGCCCAGCGCCCCCACGCCCAAGGTCAGGACCGCGACCGCCGCAATCACGATCGCGGTCATACGGGTTTGCTTGGCAGTCTTGTCCAGCGCAAGGGCCGCGTCATTGCGCGCGGCAATGGCGGCCTCGGCCTCTGTTGCGGCCTCTGTGGCCAGTTTGGCGGCCTCTGTCGCCTGTTGGGCCAGTGTTTTCAGGTCTGGGGATCTGGTGGTCATGACCGATGTCCTTTGCCCATAAGCCTTTGGACCACGCGCGCGATCGGATGGCGCAGAATGGCCAAACCGGCCATCATGGCGCATAGCAGGACAATCCCCTGCCGCGCAGGGTCAAGCGTGTCATCCATGGCCGAGACGATGAAGGCCAAGGCAAAGGCGGCAAAGCAAAAGCTGGCCAATCGCCGGGCTTGCTTGCATCTGGGGCAATCGGTGGCGAAACGGGGCATCTGGGCGGTCCTTTCCGGTCTGCGCGTCGGATATGCGACAAGGCTGCAAGGATCATGCCAACGGCTTGGCGCGTGTTTGTTTCGCTAAAGCGCCATGCCTTAGCCCGCGCGATTGCCCAGCCCGTCGAATTGCAGATCGGGCGGCAGGTCTATGTCGGGCAGATCGTCTTGCAGGCCGCGTTCCACCCGCCACACATGCGCCAAGACAGCCGCCACAGCGCCGAACAGCCCGTCATGGATGGGCTGGCCAATATCGCCAGTAAAATACAGCGCCCGCGCCAAGGGCGGCAAGCGCAGCACCGGGATATGCGCCGATTTTGCGCGCTCGATAACCTGAAAGGCCAGCCCATCGCGGCCAGATGCCAGCATGACCGGCACGTCATCTTGCCCCGGCACATAGCGCAGCGCGACCGCGAAATGGGCCGGGTTGACGATGACCGCGGTGGCTTGTCCCACATCATCCAGCGCACCGCGTTCGCGCGCCGCGCGCTGGCTGGCTTGCATCTGCAATTGACGCAGCTTGCTCTTCACCTCTGGAGAGCCGTTATCTTCGCGGTTCTCACGCTTCACTTCGCTTGGGGTCATGCGCAGTTGCGTGCGGTGTTTGTGGCTTTGCCACAGCAGATCGGCCAGCGCGATCCCCCCCAGCACAAGGCACATTCCGGTAAAAATGCCCAAGGTCAGACGAAACACAACGCGCAGGGCATCGCCCAAGGGCACAAGGCCCAGCACGGTCAGCCCGTCCAACCCCAGATACACGCCGCCCAGAACCACCGTTCCCAGCAGCGTGACCTTGCCAATCGCCTTGGACAATTCCACCAAAGAGTTCAGCGAAAACATGCGCCCGAAGCCCTTTAGCGGGTCGATCTTTTCGGGCTTGAAGGCAAAGCCCTTCACCGACCAGTTCAGCCCGCCGATAGCGATTTGCGTGCCGATCATCAGCAGCATCACAGGCAGCCCGATCAGCCCGGCCGCCAGCAATATATCGCGCCCCGCATACCCCAGCGCCGCCAGCAGCGCATCGGGTTCCAGATTGCTGGGCGCGTTCAAATAGGCGCGCCAGCGTTGCAGGATCGCGCCGCCCAGCACGGGCAAGGTCAGCAAGATCACCGTTGCCGCCGAAATCGCCGCAAAGACCAGCATTTCCTGAGAGGTCAGAACCTGCCCATCCTTGCGCGCCTGATCCAGCTTGCGTGGCGTCGGCTCTTCCGTGCGTTCGGCGCTTTCGTCTTGCTCTGCCATTGCGGTCCCTTATCGCGGCAAGGGCCAAAGCCCATCAAGCGTTGTCAAACTGTCATTGGCAAGGTTTGCAAAGCCCAAGAACATTTCTGGTGCGGCCAGCCACAGCAAGAAGAACATGATGAGGATGGTCAGCGGAAAGCCCACCGAGAACAGGTTCATCTGCGGGGCGGACCGGGTCAGCACCCCGACCGACAGGTTCAGCACCACCAACCCGGCCACAACCGGCAACATCAACGACGCGGCCAGCGCGAACATTGACGCGCCCGCCATGATGCCCGCGCGGCTTAGCGCGGCAATGTCCAGTTCTGCCCCAGGCGGAAAGCTGGCATAGCTGTCCAGCATGATGCGCAAGGCCATCAGGTGCCCATTCATGCCCAGAAAGACCAACAGCAAGGCAAGGCTGAAAAACTGCGCCAGAACAGGGCTTTGCCCGGCGGCGGTCGGGTCCAGTTGCACTGCAAAGCCCAAGCCTGCCGCATTGGCGATCTGATCGCCCGCAATGCTGGCGGCGGCGAACAGGATGGTCAGCACCAGCCCTGCCACCACGCCCACCGCGATTTCGGCAAGGACCAATGGTATAGCCGACAAGGCGGCAAGGCTGTCGGCATCGGGCATATCATATAGCTGAGGCACGACCAGCGACAGGCAGACGGCCGCGACAATCCGCACCGGCAGCGGCACAAAGCGCCCCCCAAACGCAGGCGATGCGATCAGGAAGGCACCAATGCGCAACATGGCAAAAAGCTGCGCCGCCAGCAGGTCCGCCATGCTGGCCAAATCCAGCCCCGGCAGGGTGACAACGGCACCTTCCACCAGCACCCCCTAGCGAATGTCTTGGACCTGTTCGAACACGAACAGGAAGTAATCGGACAAGGTGCCCAGCATCAGCGCCGACCCAAGCGCCATGGCGATGAACACCACCGCCAGCTTGGGCACAAAGCTGAGCGTTTGCTCGTTGATGGATGTCGCTGCTTGCAGCACCCCGATCAGCAACCCCACGCCCAAGGCCACGGCCAAAACCGGGCCTGCCACTTTCAAAATGGTGAAATAGGCAAGCTGCAATTGTTCCGATGCTTCGGTATAGTCCATAGGTTACCCCCCCATGCCATAGCCTGCGGCCAGCGACCCCACGGTCAGCGCCCAGCCATCAACCAGCACGAACAGCAGCAGCTTGAACGGCAGCGCCACCATGATGGGCGACACCATCATCATGCCAAGCGCCATCAGAATAGAGGCGATCACGATATCGATGACCAGAAAGGGCAGGAACAGCAGGAACCCGATCTGGAAGGCGGTTTTCAGCTCGGACGTCAGGAACGCGGGCAGCAGAACATGAAAGGGCACCGTGTCAGAGGATTCGAACGGGCCTGCACCCGCCATATCGGCAAACATCAGCAAATCCGATTGCCGCGTATGTTCGACCATGAAGGCCTTGATGATCACGCTGGCACGTTCCAGCGCCTCGGTTTGTGGCAGCGCGCCATCCAGCGCCGGGCCAATCGCGGTTTCGTAGATTTCAGAGAAAACCGGCTGCATGACGAAGAAGGTCAAGAACAACGCCAGCGCGATCAGCACTTGGTTGGGCGGCGTTTGCTGCGTGCCAAGTGCTTGGCGCAGAATGGACAGCACGATCACAATGCGGGTGAAGGCGGTCATGCCCAACAGCAAGGATGGCAACACCGTCAGTGCCGTCATCAGCGCCAGAATCTGCAAGGACAAGGACCAGCTTGTGCCACCCTCGCCTTCGGTCATGGTCAGCGCAGGCAGACCTTGGGCCTGTGCCGCCACAGGCAGAAGCACCAAGAAAACGGCAAGGATGGGGCGGATCATGCCTGCGCCCCTGCCGCCGGGCCACCCAAGGGCTGAACGGAACAATTGCCGCCCTTCCCCTGAACGACCAGAAATTCACGGCCATCCACCGCCAGCAGCACGGCGCGTTGGTTGGCCCCCAGCGCAAGCGTGTCCTGCACCTGCAAACGGCGGCCCTGCGCCAGCTTGCGCGACAGCCCGTGTTTGTTGCGATGAACGAAAACCCATGCCGCGCCCAGCGCCGCCATGAACAGGCCAAGCGTAACCAGCCGGTCGAATGTCAGAATATCCATGCAGCACCAAATCTACCTGCGGGAATGCCCCGCGATCTGGGCATGATGCTGCAAGGATCGTGCCATGCGCGGCGGTGTCAGACCACGTCGGCGCGTTCTTCGGGGGTTATGATCTGGCCAAAGCGAATGCCAAAGCGTTCGCCGACCATCACGACCTCGCCCTTGGCGATGGGGGTGCCATTGACCAGCACATCCAGCGGATCGCCCGCCATGCGGTTCAGTTCGACCACCGACCCTTCGGACAGGCGCAGCAAGTCGCGAATGGTCAGCTGCGTGCGTCCCACTTCGACAGTCAGCGCCACGTCAATATTTTCCAGCAGGCGCAAATGGTCGGGCGCCGTGGGTTTTGCATCATTCGGCATGGCTTAGTCCTTTTTGGCTTTGGGGCGCAATCGCCCGCAAGATCGACACGGCCGCATGGCCGTTCTGCGCGCCCGGCTGGGCTTGGAACATCGGCACGCCATCGACCAACACATCCACCGCGCTGCCCAATGACACCGGGACCACGTCGCCATCTTCCAGCCGCATCAGCCGGGCCACCGAAAGCTGCGGCTGGCACAACCGCGCCGAGACGGTCAACGGAATGCCAAGGATCGCGGCTTCCAGCCGTTCACGCCAGTTGCGATCCTCTGTCAACTGGTCAGACTGCATCCGAGAGCGCAACTGGCTGGAGATCGGCTTCAATATCTGAAGCGGGTAGACAATGTCGAATGTCGCCGCCTCATGACCCGGAATTTCCACTATAAATGAACAGCATACGACCTTTTCTTCATTTTCGGCAAAGGCCATAAACTGCATATTCTCTTCGCGGCTTATGGCGTTGAACCCCACGGTCACCAGATCGCGCCACGCAAGTTCCAGCGCCGAATTCAGCCGGTCGGTGATCAGTTCGATCACCCTGTGTTCTGCGGCGGTAAATTCGGTGCGGTGCAGCTTGGGCCCGTCCACCCCACCGCCGTAATAGGCATTGGTCAGACGCGCGATAAACTCGGGCGGGAACACCATAAGCTGGTTACCGCGCAGCGCATCGGACGCGCTGATGGTCAGCGAGACGAAATTCTCTTGCCCGTTGCGGTAGTCCTCGAATGTCATCAACTCCGGCAGAAAGCTGGACAGGCGCGGCTGGAAGCGCAACAGCGGCATGAAGGCAGATCGCGCCACGCGGCAGAACCGCTCATGCACAATGCGCAGACCATGGTATTCGCCAATGCCGGCATCTTGCGTTTTGGCAAAAGAGAACGGCCTGACCGGTTGCCCGTTATGAAATTCTGTTTCGTCATCGCCGCCGAAATCGGCTGTCAACCCGCCGACAAGGGCCGCGACCTCTGTCGAGGAAAGCTTGCGTTGCTTTGCCATGGCGCGCCTATTGCAGCACGAAAGACGGGAAAAACACGCCTTCGACGCCCCCGAAACCTTCGATGGCTTCCAGACGCTCGTTGATCGCGTCGCGCAGGGCGGCGGCCATGCGTTCGCGCCCGTCGCGGCTGCTCATTTCGTCCTCTGTGAAGCTGCCGATCACCGCCAGCATATCGGAACGCAGCGCCGCTTGATGGGTTTCGACATGCTCCATCACCTTGGCGTCATACTGGGTGGACAGCGTCACCCCCAGTTGGATGAACCGGCGCGAGCCTTGCGGATTGGTGGTCAGCGCCTCTTCGAAACTGAAATAGGTCGTCTCAAACACCCCGTCCTCAGGGGTTGTGCGCGTCTGCTCTGGCATACCGCGCGCGCCACCTTCGCCCTCGGCAGGCGTAGAGTCTGCGGGTTCGATCATCCGCAGCGCTTGCGACATGGGCGAATTCGCATCCGAATACAGAAACCACCCTGCACCAAAGCCGATGCCAGCGAATAAGGCAGCCGTCAGCGGCAGCCCCAGCAGCAGCAACAGTTTGCCGCCCTTCTTTTTCGGGGCGTCGTCGGTCACGTCGTCGGTGTTTTTCTCTTTGTCAGCCATGATGGGCCTTTATGCGATAAGGTTCACAAGTCGGGTCGCGGGTGCAGGGGCTAAAACCGGGTCAGTCGGGCCAAGGCCAGAAGGGCTATGCCCATCGGGCTGCCCCCCCTGCTCTTGCGGTGCGCGCCGCTCTGGCGCTGTGTCATGCCCTGCAAGCGTCATACCAAGTCGTTCCAGATCGGTGGCCAATTGGCGCTGCGCCTCTGACAAAAGCCTTGCAGCCTCTGGGTTTTCGGCGGCGAACAACACCGATGCGCTATCGCCCTGCACGCTGACAGAAACGGTCATGCGCCCCAGTTCCTCGGGGGCCAGTTCCAGCACCATCGTGCCACCCCCGGCCTCTGCCAAGTTTGCAACCGGCCCCTCGATCAATTGCGCGGTCCAGTCCGGGGCGAACATCGGCAAGGGCATACCCAGCGCACCCAGCGCACCCGGCGCGGGCGGCACAGCCGCAGGCGTGGCGGATACAGGGGCGGCCATAGGCGCGCCGCCTGTATCAACCGGTAGGGATGCAGCCTCAATCGGGCCGGGCAGCGGCGGCGCAATCGGGGCAATTGCGGGCAGCGCGGGGGCGGACATGGCAGGCCCGATTGCCCGGATTGGCAGGTTGGCCGCAGGTTTTGGCACTTGGCCAGACCCAAGGCCGCGCGCAATGCTGGACACAAAATTTGCGGTGGCGTTTTCAGCGTCTGCCCTTTGTCCAGGCAAGGCAGGCGCGGCCATCAGCTTTTCCGGAACTGCCAGCTTCGTAGGCATAGATTGGCTGACCATAACCGTGGACAAAGCAGAGCCAAGCTGCAACGCGGTCTTCGGTGACGGCATTGGAGTGATGGTCCGATCCAGCGGTATGGCTGGCAGCGCGGGGGTGACCGTTTCCGGGGCAACGGCCTCTGCCAGTGCGACCCGCATCGCGGCCAAGGGTTTTGCGGTATCAGGCAAAAACTCTGGTCCGGCCCCTAGCGGTATTTTGGCCATGGGGTCAGCCCTCTCTCCCTCGCTTGGGGGAACCAGCACTTGGCCGGGCATGAAAGGCGTTGAAACGCTGGGCGCACCCATCGCGCCACCCTCTGCGCCATGGCCTGTTTGGGCCGTCTGGCCGGGTTGCAGCACGGCCACCAACGCGGCCAAAGGGTCTTGTGGCGCATCTGGCGCAGGGTCCGCGTCGGGAACCGGCCCCGCATCACTCGGGGCCAGTTCTGCTAAAACGCTGTCCATCAGCGCACTGAAAGCACCCCGCTTTTCGCCATCCACCTGTCCGACAGACAGGATGGACGCAAACCCGTCGGGCTTGTTTGGAACATTCAGAAGGGCAGAGATCAGCGTCATGACCGGGCCTGTGCTATCGCGTTACAACCGCGTTGCAAGTTGCGTGCCGAAACGCCGCCTAGCGCGCGCGATATGGGACTGCCGCATCATGGCGGTCCTGCGCGGCCTCTGCTTCCTCGCGGTGCGCGCGGCGCGCGGCCTGTTGCGCGTGTTGGTGCCGGCGCAATTGGTGCTGCAATTCACCGCGCGCGGCATGGGCTTGGTCAGACGCGGTTTGCGCAAGCTCTGCCTGCCGGGCCTGTTCGACCCCAAGGCTGTGCGACAGGCGCGCCGTATCGCGCAATTGCGCCACGCTGACAGGGCCGGATGCCGGGCGCAGACTGTCCAAAAGCACCGCCAAACGGTCTTGCGCGGCTTGCGCCTGCTGCGCTTGGTGTTGCGCCGCCTGTATCCAATGCGCGCTTTGCGCCATGCGCACAAAGACCCGTTGCGCCTGCAAATGAAACAGCCTGCTGCGCATCGTCACTCCTCTGCCGTGCCGCAGACCGCCATCAGCGCGGCGCGGCTGTCGTCCAGCGTGACCGGGTCACGCGGGGATTGCGAAATCAAGGCGCAGATTTGGGGCCAAAGCTGCATCGCTTCGTCCAGATCGCGGTCCTGCCCTTTGACATAACCGCCCATCATCACCAGATCGCGGTTGGCGTTATAGGCGGAAACCAGCTTTTTCAGCCGCATGGCCGCGCTTTGCTGGGCGTCGTCCGTCACATCGGGCATAACGCGGCTGACCGATTGGGTTATGTCAATCGCGGGGTAAATCCCGGCCTGCGCCTGCGCCCGCGACAGCACCAAATGCCCATCCAGAATGGCGCGGGCGCTATCGACCACCGGGTCCGACACCGTGTCATCGCCATCGGCCAGCACGGTGCAAATGGCGGTTATCGTGCCTTCGCCCGGCAAGCCCGGCCCGGCGCGTTCCAAAAGCTGCGGAATCAAGGCGATCACAGAGGGCGGATAGCCCTTGGCGGTGGGTTGCTCGCCCATGGCCAACCCGATTTCGCGCTGCGCATGGCCCACGCGGGTCAGGCTGTCCACGATCAAAAGCACGCGCCGCCCGGTCTGGCGAAACCATTCGGCAATCGCGATGGCCCGGCGCACACCGCGCAACCGCAACAAGGGCGAGCGGTCAGCGGGCACCGCGACCATGCAACAGCGCGCGGCGGCGTCGCCCTGCATCAGGCGGCTGGCCATATGGCCCACCTCACGCGCGCGCTCGCCAATCAGGGCCAGCACGACAACATCGGCCTGCGCGTTGCGCGCCATCATTTCAATCAGCACCGATTTGCCCACACCAGAGCCCGCGATAATGCCAATGCGCTGCCCTTCGCCCATGGTCAGCGCGGCATTCACAATCCGCACACCGCAGTCAAAGGGCTGATCGACCGGTTTGCGCAACAGCGGGTTCAGCGGCTTGCCCGCCAAGGGCCAGCTTTCTGACAGCACGGGAGCGGGGCGGTTGTCCAAAGGTGTGCCCTGCGCATCTGTCACACGGCCCAACAAGCCTTCGCCCACGGCCACATCCTGACCACCGGGCAGCAAATGCACCCCTGCCCCGGCCAGAATTGGCGTGCCGGGATCCGTGACCACCAGCTTGTTGCGGCCATCTTCAAAGCCCACCACCTCTGCCAAGACGGGGCGGCCTTGCGCGCCCTGCACACAGGCCAAGGCGCCGGGCTGGGCGGGAAACCCGGTCGTGTCCAGATGCAACCCGTCATACCGCACCACCTGCCCCGAAAGGACCGGGGCAGGCCGCGGCAGGGCTTGCAAGCGGTCGCGCAGCGCGACCAGAGGGCGCGGCGCGGCGCTCATTCGGTGATCCTGCCGATCAGGTCATCGACCGCCAGCCCTTGGCCTTTTATGCGCAGATCACCCCGTGCAAGCGCAGGGTCGGCGCGCAGTCGGGCTTTGAACACCTGTTCCAGCACGGGCGCGGCGGCGGCATCGCGCGCGGCAGAGAGTGCTGCCAGATCGTCGGGGTGCAGCGCAATCCGAAGTGTGCCGAATTCATCCGCGATCTGCTCCGCCAAATGCAAAATGCGTTCGGCAAAACCGGCCGGGTCGGCGCTGATCTGGGTGCCCGCGCGCTCTGCCGCCAACTGGCGCACCATATCGGACACAGTCTGTGCCAGCGCGCTGACCTCGGCCTCCAAAGCGTGCGACATCTGGTCGGTGATTGCGTCCAAGCGCTGCGCCGCCTGTTCCAAGCCGATGCGCGCGGTCGATATCTGGTCTTGCAACGCTTGCTGGGCGGCAGTGTAGCCTTCGGCATAGATCTTGGCGCGTAGATCTTCGGTCAGGATAACGGGCTTTGGGCTGGGCGCGGCAGGCGGCGGCGGTGGCGGCGGCGCCTCTGCCACCTCTGGCACAGGGTCCGGCTGGGGGTGGCGCACCATGTCTTGCGGCAGGCGCAGCACGAAGCCACCCGCGCCCTGCCCAAGCCCCGCCATGGGGACAAAAGCTTGCTCTTCGCGCGGCTGCGCGGGCGTGAAGGTCGCGGCGCTCATACCATTTCCTCGCCGCCGCGCCCGGCCAGCACGATGGTGCCCGCATCGGCCATTTCGCGCGCGCTTGCGACAATGCGTTTCTGGGCCTCTTGCACCTCTGACAGGCGGACGGGGCCAAGGGCCTCCATCTCGTCACGGATACCGGCGGCAGCGCGCAGCGACATGCAGGACAACAGGCGTTCGCGCAGCACATCATCCGCGCCCTTCAACGCCAGCACAAGCTGTTCAGGATCAATCGCGCGCAACAAGGTTTGCAGGCTGCGATCATCCGATTTGCCCAGATTGTCGAACACAAACATGTTGTCCTGAATGGCGGTCATCAGGTCTTTGTTATCCTTGCGAATGTCTTTCAGGATGCGTGCCTCGGCATCCGAGCGCATGAAATTCATGATCCGCGCGGCCGCTTTCACGCCACCAATCTGCGACGCGCTGGAACTGCTGGACGCTTTGAACTTGCGCTGCAACACCTTTTCCAGATCGGCCAGCGCCTCGGGGGTGACAGTGCCCAAGGTGGCAATCCGGCGCAGGATGTCGGACTGCAACTCTTCATCAAGCGAAGTCAGCACGATGGACCCGCGCGTGGCATCCAGACACGCAATGACCAGCGCGATGATCTGCGGATGCTCATCACTGACCACGTCCAACACGGTCGCGGCATCCATCCAGTCGAGCAACTCTATCGGGCGTTCAAGGCTAAGCGGGTTGATCCGCGCCAACACCGATTGCGCGCGATCCGGGCCAAAGGCATCGGACAACACGCTGCGCACATAGCCGCCTGCGCGGTAGGCAAGCCCCGTTTCGCCCGCCAGCTTGGTCAGGAAATCCTCCAACACGCGGTCGGCCTCATCTTCGTTCACATCTTCGATGGCATAGACGGCTGCCCCCAGATGCTGCACTTCAGCAGGCGACAGCTTGCGAAACACCTCTGCGGCGACCTCTTCACCGAACATCAGGATAAGTTTTGCGGCATCTTGGGTGGCAGGGCCGAAACTGGCGACAGCGCTCATGGGGGTTATCCGGTTGTTTCAAGTTCAGGCTGAATCATGCGGTGAATCACGGACGCCACGCGCGCCGGGTCATCCTTGGCCAGCTTTTGCAAAACGGCCTGTTTGTCCGCGCGGCTGGCATTGCGGCCCAGAACGCTCTGGGCAAGGTCGCGGTGGCGCTGGTTCAGCTTTTCTTCCACGTCTTCCAGCGTATCGCCCTCGGCCACCTCTATCATGCCGGGGCCGTATTCGGCGCCGGGCACGCCGTTTTCGATAGCGTTCAGGCGGCGCTGTAGCAGCGGGCGCAATATACCCAAGCCCACTACAGCGACCACGACAATCACGACCAAGGCGCGCAAGATGTCGGGCAAGTGCTGCGCATAGGGCAACGCAGCGCCGGTGGGTGCTGCCTCTGTGGTGGCGGGCATGGCGAAGGGGCGCACCAGAATGGTAACGCTGTCGCCGCGCGCCGCGTTATAGGCGATGGCACTTTCAACAAGCGGTTGCAGCGATTGCACCAACTCGGCCTGCGCCTGCGCGGCATCGGCGGCCGGGTCGGCCAAGTCCGGCGCGCGGATAACGATCGCCGCCGATAACCGTTCAACCTGCCCGGTTTCCGGCTGCGTGCTGGAAACTGTGCGGCTAACCTCGAAATTGCGCGTGGTGCTGCTGGATTGGTTGCGCGGGTCGGCTTGCGCGGTCTGCGTGGTCGGCGCTTCGGCCAGATCGGCCTCTTGCGGGGGGGTGTTGGTGACAGCGCCGGGTATACCGCCCGCGGCCGGGTCACGGGTCAGGCTTTCGCTAAGCTGCTCGCTGCGCAGCGCGTTGCCTTCGGGGTCGACACGTTCTTCGCGGATGTCGCGGCGGGTGAAATCCATCTCTGCGGTCACTTCGACCGATAGGTTGCCAAACCCCACAACCGGGATCAGCAGCGCCTCGATCCGGCGGCGTAGCAAGGTTTCCAGTTCGACACGGTGGCGCAGGTGGCGTTCGGCCATTTGCGCACCGTCACCATCATCGACGCGCGACAACAAACGACCGGTCTGGTCCACCACGCTGACATCGGCCCGCGCCAAACCCGGCACAGAGGATGAGACCAGATGCACGATCGCTTCGACCTGCCCGGCATCCAGCACGCGGCCTTGCAACATGGTCACGAAGACCGACGCGCGCGGCGGGTGATTGTCGCGCAAGAATGCAGAGCGTTCGGGCCAGGCCAGATGCACCCGCGCCGCCTGAACCGACCCGATTTCGGCAATAGAGCGCGCAAGGTCCATTTCCTGACTTTGCCGCAAACGCGCGTTTTCCAGCGAACGGCTGGCACCCAGCGGAATGTCAGACAGCGCCTGTTGCCCGTCCGGCACCGCCTGCGGCAAGCCTTGGCTGGCCAGGGACAGCCTTGCGCGGTGGTACTCCGCGGTGGGCACGGTCACTTCGCCGGTTGTCTGGTCCACGCGGGCATCGACACCGGCGGCGGACAGGGCTTCGACCACGCGGGCCTTTTCAGCTTCTGGCAAGCCGGGATAGAGCGCGCTGCGCGGCGCGTCGCGCCAGACCAGCCAAGCCAGAAGCGCCAAGCCGGCGGCCGCCAGAATAACCAGTGACGGCAGCGCGCGGCGCAGCGCGGGCTGCGCGGCAAAGCGGGACATGGCAGCAGGCACGCCTTGGGCGCGGGCCATCAACCCCGATTGGGCACCGCCGGAAACTGGGCTGGGCGAAATTGCCATGGGCTAGATTCCTTCGCGCGTTAAAGCGGCATGTTCATGATGTCGCGATATGCCCCAAGGGCCTTGTTGCGCACGTTGAGTGTGAGTTGAAAGCCAAGCGATGACACTTGCTGTTCGACCATCACGGCGGCCAGATCGTTTTGCGTGCCCATCTGATAGGCGCGGGCGGATTCTGCCGCGCGGGCAGAGGCGGCGTTGACCTCTGACAGGGCAGATTCCAACCGCGCGCCAAAGCTCTGCGTGCTTTCTGACGCGCGCGCAGGCTGCACCGTTTGCACAGGTGGCAGCGCGGGGCTGGAGCCAACCGGACCGACCGTCATGGCTCACCCTCAGACAGCCGCCGCAAGCCGACGGGCCAGACGGGTGGGTGCCGGATCTGCCTTGGGCGCAGGCATCTCAGCGCTATCGAGCATGATGTCATCGGTCGTGATCCGGCGGCCATCGCACAGCACCAACGCACGCTGCATGACATTTTCCAACTCGCGCACATTGCCGGGCCATGTGTGAAAGCGCAGCATGTCCATCGCGGTGGGTGTTGGCAGCGGCACCGCGCCAAGCTGCCAATGACGGCGCAGGAACGCGATGGCCAGCGGTGCGATGTCTTCGGGACGGTCCTGCAAGGCAAGTGTTTGAAGCGGGAACACGTTCAGCCGGTAATACAGATCCTCGCGGAAGCGCCCGGCGGCGACCTCTGTGCGCATGCCACGGTTGGTGGTGGACAGAATGCGCAGATCGACCGCGATTTCGCCCGAAGACCCAAGCGGCGTGACCTTGCGTTCTTGCAACACACGCAACAGCTTGGCCTGAAGCGCCAGCGGCATTTCCGTAATCTCATCCAGCAGCAACGTGCCCCCATCGGCGGCACGGATCAGACCTTGGCCAGCGGCAACCGCCCCGGTGAAAGACCCTTTCACATGGCCAAACAGCATGGCTTCCAGCATGTTGTCCGGAATCGCCGCGCAGTTCAGCGCCACGAATGGCTTTCCCGCGCGAGGGCTGGCATCGTGAATGGCGCGGGCCAGAACCTCTTTGCCGCTGCCGGTTGGCCCGTTGATAAGCACGGTGACATCCGTTTGGGCCACGCGGTTGGCAAGGTCTATCAGGCCACCTGTTGCCGGGTCGCAGGCGACCATGGGGCGTATGGGGTGGGCGATCATTTCGGCAACATAGGTCAGCAAGGGTTCGGCATGACGCGCGGCAATGTCTTGTTCGCTCGCAGGCAGATGCAGGCGCAGCAGGCTGCCGCCATGTTCGGTTTCAACCCGCAGGCTTTCGGCGCCCAGCGATATGGCGACAAGATTGCGCATCTTTGCCGCGCGCGCCGCCTGAACAAGGCTTCGAACGTCGCTTTCAGCAGTCACCAGCCCGATCAGCGCCGCAGCACCATTTGCCAGTTCAATATCGCCGCGGGTCACGCACACGCGGCGGCGTATCATCAGGTCTGCCAAGCGGTCCAGCAAACCGGTTTGCGGGTCTAGGAAATGCAGCGTTGTCATGGGCAAGGTCACTTCTCTGGCTTCTGCCAAGACAGAGGCAGAAACCGTGCCAAGCGCGCTTTTTCGCAGCGGTTTTTAAAATGGGCCAAGAAAATAACGTTCTAAAAGACGGATAGCGCAGCGACCAAGTGTCAAACACGGCGCTTTGCGCGCTTGGCGACAGGTTTCGCGACATCCGTTCTAGGGGTCTGCCCTGACGGGTGGCTAGCCGTTTTACCGCATTTCACCCATTTGCGATGCGATACCGCCTTTTGGATGGCTCAAACATTGCGACGGGCTGCCGTTCTTAAAGATGTTCATGAACAGCGGGACACCGGAAATGCTATCCAAAACCTATCACTTGAAGTTTCCCAGCCTCGATGCCGCCCAGATCGCGGCACCCTTCGTCGTCGAGACCATGGGAAACGCCATTCCCGACTGCAATTTGGTCGGGCTGAATGTGTTGATCTCCAAGGAAGGGGATGTTTCGATCAATGTGTTTTTTAACAATGTCAATGACTTGAAATCGTTCGAGAAACGCCATGGCGGTTTTCTGGACACAATGAAAAAGACCTTCCTGTTCAAGTCGAACGGGTTCGAGGGCGTGTGTATCTTCAATTACGATTCCGCCGAGGACGCTGCCTAACCGCCCAGCGCGGCGGGTTGGCACGCTCTGTGCAGATATTCATCAACGATTGCGATCTTTCCGGGACAAGACATGAGTCAGACGAAAACAGATACGGCTTCTGATACCGGGCTTATGCGCGTTCCGTCGGAACGTATCAGCCGGTTGATGGACCTTGTCGCCGAATTGTCGCTCTCGGTGGCGGAAACCGTGCGCTCGCCCGATCTGGACGGGCTGGAGCTGTCGCATTTCGAAACCGCTGTCCACCGGCTGATGATGATCGTGCATGAAGTGCAAGACACCGCGACCGAAATGCGGCTGGTCCCGGTGGACGACGTGTTCAAACGTCTGCGCCGCATGGTGCGCGAAATCGAACGCCAGACCGGCAAGAAGATTGATCTTGTCATCCATGGCGCGGACACGCAGATCGACAAGCTGGTCGCGGACCGCCTATATGACCCGCTGTTGCACGTGCTGCGCAATTCCGCAGATCACGGGCTGGAACTGCCAGCAGAGCGTATTGCCGCCGGCAAGCCAGAGCTTGGGCGCATCACCCTGAGCGCTGCGCAGGTCGGCAGCGAAGTGCGCATTGTTGTCGAGGATGACGGGCGCGGCCTGAACCGGACCAAGATTCTGGCCAAGGCGCGCGAACGCGGCTTTTTCGGCCCCGACGAAGAACCCGAACCCGCCATTTTGTGGAAGGTGATTTTCAAGGACGGGTTTTCCACCGCTGAGAATGTCTCGAACCTGTCGGGGCGCGGCGTCGGCATGGATGTTCTGAATACCACAATGAACCAACTTCGCGGGCGTATCGTGGTGGACAGCACCGCAGGCCAAGGCACCCGCGTGGCGCTGCATATCCCGGTATCGCTTGCCTTTCTGGATTGCATTATCCTGCGCCTGTCGGGCTTGCTATTTGCCGTGCCGATCGACGTGGTCGCGGAAATCATGCAGCCCGAAGACGGGCAATTGGCGCGCATCTCGGCCCAAGGCGGTGCAGAGGTCTGCAACTGGCGCGGCGGAACCATCCCCGTGTGCCGCCTGACAGAGATCTTCGACGGCATCGCGCCCGGCGCGCAAGCAGAGCGCCAAGTGATGATGGTGTTCCAGACAGAGCAAGGCCCCTTGGCCGTGCCGGTGGACGAGATTCTTGACCGCCAGCAAGTGGTGATGAAGCCGCTCTCTGGCCGATTGACAAGCGTCCGGGCCAGCTTTGGCTGCGCGCTTCTTGGCAATGGCGATGTGGCGCTGGTGCTGGATTGCGACCGCCTTCGGCAAGGACTGGACGCATGACAAGAAGCAACTGCCCACCGGACGAAGTAAGCTTGGAAGCCATTTCCAGTTGGCTGGAACGCAGCTGCGCCATTCATTACCCCGAATCCAAGCGCGATCTGTTGCTGCAACGGCTGGGCCGGGTGCAGCATAGTCTTGGCTTTGACAGCCTGTGCGAACTGGCCCAAGCGCTTTTGCGCGCCAATACAGAGGCCGTGCAACTGGCCATCGTGCACGCGGCATCGACCAACCATACCTATTTCTTTCGCGAAATGGACACGCTGTCAGGGTTCCAGCAGAATGTCTTGCCCGACTTGGCAAAGCGCCCGGAGATCCGCTTGTGGAGTGCGGCCTGCTCTACCGGCGATGAGGTCTACACATTGGCCATCTTGATTGCCGAAACGCTGGGGCTGGAAGCGTTGAAGCGCACGCATATCCTTGGCACCGATATCAGCGGCCCGGTGATCGAAACCGCCGAAGCCGGGCGCTTTAGCAAGCGCCACCTTGAACAAGTGCCCGAAGATATATTGCGCCGGTATTTGCGGCCCGTTGGACAGGACCAGTTCGAGGTCATCCCCGAACTGCGCGCCGCCTGCACCTTTCGGCGCATGAACCTGAAAAAGGCCCCCTACCCGTTCAAATACCCGTTTCAGGCCGTGTTCTGCCGCAACGTGCTGTATTACTTCGCGCCGGCTGACCAACTTGAGATCGTGAACGCGATTGCTGATGTCACCGAGCGCAATGGCTGGCTGTATACCAGCGTGACCGAAAGCATGCGGGGCATGTCGCCACGCTGGCGCGCATTGACCAATGGCACCGCGCAATGCGTGGACGGAGTGGCATGATGGCGCAGTCACATGACCCCGGCAGACCTGTCCGCGTCTTGATCGTCGATGATTCAGCGATGATCCGCAAAGCGCTGGAAATAGGCATGTCCAGCGATCCGGGCATCGTGGTGATCGGGGCCGCGCATGATGGCGAGAGGGGGCTGGAAATGGCCCGCGCCCTGGCCCCGGACGTGATTACGCTGGACATAGAAATGCCCCGGCTGGACGGGGTCAGCTTCATGCGCCGCCTGATGCCAGAGCGCGCGATCCCCACGGTTGTCATCTCTGCTGTCACCAGCGAAGGGGCCGAAGTGACCCTGCGCGCCTTGGAAGCGGGCGCGGTCGATATTATTGCCAAACCCTCGCTTGGCACCGGCACCGCGCTGCCCCGGATCATGGCCGATATCTGCCGCCGCGTGCGCAATGCTGCAAATGCCCGACCGTTTCTTAGCCGCCCCTTGGTGCAGACGCGGCTGACGGCGCGGCGCAGTTCCCATGCCCGTGATCATGTCATTGTCATCGGCGCATCGACCGGCGGTGTGCAGGCGCTGGCGCAGTTGCTGCCGCTCATGCCGTCTGACGCACCCGGCATTGCCATCGTGCAGCATATGCCAGAGGGCTTTACCCACTCTTTTGCAAAGCGGCTGAATACCACCTGCGCCATCGAGGTCCGCGAGGCAAAGGACGGCGACGAAATGCGCCCCGGCCTTGCGCTGATCGCCCCGGGCGGCAGCCGTCATATGGTGCTGATAGGTCACAAGCCCAAGCTGCGGGTCTCGCTGCAAGAAGGCCCGCCTGTCAGCTTCTCTACGCCATCGGTCGATATGCTGTTCGACAGCGCGGCAAGTTGTCTTGGCCCTAGCTGCTCTGCGGCGCTGCTGACGGGCATGGGCAAGGACGGGGCCAATGGCTTGTTGAACATTCGCAACGCGGGCGGGCGCACCATTGCCCAAGATGAGATCAGTTCGGTCGTCTGGGGGATGCCCCGGCAGGCGGTCATGATCGGTGCAGCCCAATTTATCCTGCCACTGAATTCTATCGCGGCGGCCCTACTGGAACCACCCGCCACCGCGCTGGCCCAAACCGCCCACAAGGAAGGACAGAGCATATGACTACCCCCTACCCAGACACCCATCGCGATGCCGCGCTGCTCGGTGGCGCCTTGGAAGCCGATACCATCGCCAACATGTACCTGACCTTTGACATCGGGTCGGAAGAATACGGCGTGGCCATTGCCGATGTGATCGAGATTGTCGGCATTCAGCGGATCATGCCCATCCCCGACCTGCCGGTTTACTTGAAAGGCGTGATCAACCTGCGCGGGAAGGTCATTCCGCTTATGGATATCCGCCTGCGCTTCCGGATGGACGAACGCGCCTATGACGACCGCACGGTCATCATCGTCATGGAGGTGGATGATGCCCCCATCGGCCTGATCGTGGATGGCGTGCGGGAAGTGCGCGAGATCCCTGACAGCCAAATTGACAGCAACGCGCAATTTGCAAAATCCAGCACCAAACAGGTGATCGCTGGGCTGGGGCGCATTGATGACAGCGTTGTCGTGCTGCTGAACCCGACCGTTCTGGTGTCCGATGACGACATCCGCTTGATGCAGGAAAAGGCAGACGCGTGATGCGGGTCGTTGTCCAGAACCAGAAAGGCGGCGTGGGCAAGACCACCACGGTCAGGAACTTGGCCAGCGCTTTGCTTGCGCAGGGTTTGGCCAAATCTGTCGTGCTGGCCGATCTGGACCCGCAGGCGCATTTGTCGACCATGGTTCCGATACAGGGCACAGGCAACACCGCCGCCGACTGGTTGGTCGGTCAGCCGGTGCAGCCCGCCGCCGTTGAAGACGAAATCGGGCTTTCGCTGCTGCCATCGGCCGAAGAAATGCCCCTGCCAGTGTCTGACCTTGCCGTGCCCCATGGCGACTGGATGATCGTGGACACGGCGCCGGGCTGGTCGGACCTGACCGTTGCCATGTGCCGCTGGGCCGATCTGGTTCTTTGCCCGCTGGAACCCGATTTCCTGGGCCTGTCAGGTGTTGCCCGCCTGCATGAACGCTTTACCCAGCATAAGATCGCCCATGACAAACTGCGCTTCCTGTTGTGCCGTTTCTCGGGTCGGTTGAACCTGCACCGGGATGTTCACAGCCGGTTGTCAGCCCGCTTCGGCGCGCCGCAATTACTGGATGTAACGATCAGCAATTCTATCCGGATTTCGGAATCGGCAGGCTTTGGGCGCTCTGTCCTCGATCACGCCCCCGACAGCCCCTGCGCGGCCGAATACAGCGCCCTTGCCCGCGCATTGGCGCAATCCCCGCCCGATAACCGCGAAAGGAGCGTCGCATGACAGCCAAAAAACCCACTGCGCCCCGCAAACCGCGCGCAAAACCGTCCGGCAGCGCCTTGGGCGCAGACCCTCTGGACCGCATCGCAGTTTCTGACCCAAGCCCCCGTCCAAAAACCGAACTAGCCGAAGGAATCAACACCGTGACCAATACAGCTTCGACAGCTAAAAATTGGGATGAAATGGGAACGCATGACGCCCTGAACGTCCTGTCCAACCCCATCATGATAGCAGACCCTGACATGATAATCCGCTTTGTGAATGAGGCGGGCTACAAGATGTTTGAAGCGATCGAAAACGATATCCGGCAAGACCTGCCGTCCTTCGTTCCCCGCAAGGTGGTCGGCCGCAACATTGATGATTTCCATAAAAACCCGGCCCATCAACGCCGGATCATGGAAAATATCGTTGAGCCACATGATGGTGAATTCACCGTCGGCGGCAAACGTCTGGCTTTCAAGGCCACACCGATTTTGGATCAATCCGGCAAGACGTATTCTATTTTCGTTGAATGGCAGGACCGCACTTCAGCACATCAGGAAAACAAAGAAATCACGTTACTGATTGATGAAATCGGCAAAATGGCCACTGCCCATGCCGGTGGTACCATCAGTCACTTCGTACCCGCAGAGAGCTTCAATGACCGTCTGCGGGTTGTTGCCGAAGGGACCAACACCATGGTCCGCCAGCATATTGAAACCAAGAAGAAAATCCTTGCCTGCGTTTCGGAATTCGCACGCGGCAATTTCGACGCCCCGATCGAAAATTTCTCGGGCGAGCGTTTCTTCATCAACGACACGATCGAAGATATTCGCAGCGCATTCCGGAAAGTGACCGCGGAAATCGAGCGTTTTTGCGTGGCATTGGATGCTGGCGATTTGTCGATTGACCTGGATCGCGATGGGTTCGACGGCGATTATCGCCGGATCGTCGACGCCATGGAAACCGCGCTTTCTGGTCTGAACCGCACGGTCTCAAGCGCAAGCCAGCAGGTCGCGCAGGTTGCGATCACCGTCGAACAAATTTCTCAATCCAGCCAGTCGCTGGCCGCCAATTCGCAGATCGCATCCTCTTCCGTGGATGAGGTGTCGTCCTCGACCGAGCAAACCAGCGCGCAAGTTCGCTCGAACGCAAGTTCGGCCGATAACGCGACCCGTCTGGTGGGCAATACGGTGAATGTGGCCAATGACGGCAACCAGAAGATCTCTGAGATGGTCACCGCGATGGAAGGCATCCGCGCATCGTCGCAGGATATTGCCAAGATCATCAAGGTGATTGACGAAATCGCGTTCCAGACCAACCTTCTGGCGCTGAATGCGGCGGTAGAGGCCGCGCGCGCGGGCCAGCATGGGCGTGGTTTTGCGGTTGTCGCCCAAGAGGTGCGCAACCTTGCAGGACGGTCCGCCAAAGCGGCGCGCGAAACCTCGGAACTGATCGAAGATGCCTCTGGCCGGGTGCAATCGGGTGTTCGCATTGCAGGCGAAGCACGCGAGTCCTTCAACCGGATTGCCGCCGATATCGAAGAAGTGCAAACCCTTGTTAGCGGTATCTCCGTGGCCAGCGAAGATCAGGCACGCGGCGTCACGCAGATCAATGCTGCAATCGGTGAGGTTGCCAAAGCCGCCTTGTCGACCAGTCAACAGGCCGATGAGCTGGCCTCGAGCACTGCTGAAATGCAGTCGGTGACAGAGATCATGCGCCGCGATTTCGAACGCTTCAAGCTGCGCCCAATGGCGAGCCAACAGGCCGGCACCACGCTGGACATGAAAAACATGTCGCCTGAAATGATGGCACAGCTTCGCGCCATGTTCGCGGCCGAGATGTCGTCCGGCGCGCCCAAGGCCAAGGCCCTGAGCAATGGACATGCAAACGGCAAAGCGCGCGGGTCTGTTGACCAAGACGAGCGCGGTTTTGCGAATTTCTGAACAAACACGCGCGCCCGCTGTCCCATGCGGACGCGCTTACCTTCCGGAGAAGTGAGACATGCAACACAAAGTCATGATCGTCGATGATGCCGCGATGATGCGGCTGTATATTGCCAGCTTTGTCAAAAGCTTACCTGATTTCAAGGTGGTCGCACAGGCCGCCAACGGTCAAGAGGCGCTCGACAAGTTGGCCGATGGGACCGAGGTAGACCTGATCCTGCTGGATATCGAAATGCCGGTTATGGATGGGCTGGAGTTCCTGCGCCATGCCAAGCTGAAAACGCAAGCAAAGGTCTGCATGTTGTCGTCGGTGGTTGTGTCCGGCTCGCCCCATGCGGCCAAGGCCCGAGAGTTGGGGGCCGATGGGGTCGTGGCCAAACCCTCTGGCACGGTTTCGCATGATTTGCAGGAAAAGACCGGCGACGAGCTTGCCTCCACCATGCGCGCCGTAATGGCAGCCTGAGCCCCGCCCCTCTGAACGGAGACACCCGCGATGAACGATGAAATGGACGAAATCTGGGCGCTGTATGCCGATGACGGTGCGCAAGCCATGGATGCCATGGAAGATGCACTGCTATCTTTGCAGAGCTGCACGGTCGATGAGCAAGCCCCGCTTGTCGCGGCCTTGTTCCGCGCGGTTCACACCTTCAAAGGGAATTCGCGGGTGCTGGGGCTGGAAATGGTCGAAAAGCGCGCGCATCTGGCCGAGGACCTGATCGGGCTGGTCCGCGATCAGGGCGTGCCGCTGGACGCAGAGATCCTTGCCCTGCTTCTGGAAACCGGCGACCGGCTGCGCGAGATGCTGGACGAGACCGCGCAAAACCGGGCCGATATTGACCCGACCGCGACAGAGGATCTGGTCCGCCGCCTGTCGGACAAGATCGAACGCTGCTCTGCGCACCAAGGCGCAGAACCTGCCGCGCAAGATGTCGTTCAGGACAGTGCAGAGAATGATGGCGGTGCCGGCGCACAGCCTGACACTATGGCAGAACCTGACCCCGAGCCAGAGCCAGAGCCAGAGCCAGAGCCCGAACCTGAGCCAGAACCGGAACAGGAACAGGAACCAGCACCAGAACCCGTCGTCGCGCAACCCGCCGCCGTTGAACAGCCCCAGCCCGCCAAGGGGCAAAGCGACAGCACGTCCAAACCCCTGTCCCAAGACGCGACCTATATCGCCATTTTCCACGAGATGGTTCATGAAGCCATCGAGAAGCTGAAAACCGCACGATCCAGCGGGGAAATGCGCGGCGTTGACAAGCTGTTGCCGGGCCTGACACATGCCGCGAAACAGCTAGGGTTGGAGTCTTGGCTAGAGGTCATCGACGCCCTGCCCCACCCCCCCGAACGCGATAATTTGGAAGAGATCATCGAAACGCTGGGGACGATGGTTGGTGCCTGCGCCGATGAATTCGCCGAAAGCCGCCCAGAGCTTGCCACCGGCGATTTTCTAGAGCAGGCCGCAGAGGCGTTGATCGCGTTGGAGCGGCTGCACCCTGCCACGTCCGAAGGCGTGTTGCCCGACAGCGCCATTTTGCAACCCGCTGTTTCCAAATTGTGCGATGTGTCAGAGGCCTTCGGCTATGTCCGGGTGACATCTGCCGCACGCACCTTGCTGGCGGCAACCGATATGCCGGATTACAGGCGCAGCACCTTGCGCTTGTTCGAGGAATTGCTGTTCGTTGAGAATACGCAGACAGACGCGACCTCAAGTTCTGTCCCAAGTCCACGGGCGCTGCTTCGGAAACTGGCCGCAGAACAGGTTTTCGAAACACTGGAAAACCTGCGCGCCACCTTGGACCGCTTGGGCGCTGAAACCGCATCGCCCACAGATTACCGTAATCTGGAACGGTTCGTCAGGCTGGTCCATCATGCCTGCGGACATTACCGCTTGGAACTCGCCTCGGAACTGGCGATGTCGATCCTCGACCTGTTCAGCCGATGCGGTGCGCGGGGCATCCAGCCGGACGTGATCCTGTTGCGTATTGCCAAAGGCTTTGTCGAAACGCTTGAGATGGTGTTCGAAGCCCTGCGCGACGGCGTTCCGCCCGATCTGGACCGCCTGCAAGCGCATCTGCGCGATGTCACCGATGCGGATTTCCTGAAAGCAGGCGGTGTTACCTCTGGCACGATCGAACGCCGCCTTGGCCTGCCTGCGGAATTTCACAAGGTATTGTCACCGGAAAGCACGATGGCGGCCAAAACCGCGCTGGATGCCGGTTTGCAATTCTTCATTCTGCGCGCCGATGTGAACAGCGACAACGCGATGGCCGAAGCCCTGTTCGATCTGATCGGCAGCGAGCAGATTCAAGCCATCACCAATGTCACGGTTTTCGAAGGCGACAAAACGATCTTCGACTTTCTGATCGCGGCGGATACCTCGGAAGAGGGTCTGGTCAGCACCTTGGCAGAACTGGACCCGAACGGGCAAAAATTGCGTGTCTTGCGCAGCCTGTCGCCTGTGCCGGAAGATGCTGGCGAGCAGACCGACGAGCCTGTTGAACAGCCAGAGCCTCAGACCACGCCGGCGCTGTCGAGCGAGATTTTCAAACAATTGGGCGAAGTCGCCGCCGGGCAGGCCATGTTGCAAAACATGCTGGGCGAATTGTCCGAGATGGATTTGCCCGAGATGTTTGAAAGCATCTGGCGTCAGAGCGGCGGAGATACCCGCGCAATGCGGCAAGCCCTGCGCAAGTTGGGCGACCGCATGTCAGAGCAAGTGCGCGAGATTTCGCAGCTTGGGTCACAGACCATGGGGCATATGACAGAGCTGCAACAGCTAACCTCTGCCGTGCGCATTCGCGCGGCGGCCAGCGTTCTGCGCCCCTTGGCCGTTTTGGTCAGCACCGAAGCACGCGGCAACGGGTTCGAAGCCAGCCTTACCCTGTCCGGCGAAAACGAAATGCTGGATGTCAGCTTGCTTAGCAGTCTTCGTATGGCGTTCCGCAGCTATTTCCTGTCGCGGCTGGCGCACCCCACGCGCGCCCCACGACGTTTGCATCTGGCGCTGCGCAAGCTGGAAGACCAGATCATCCTTGTTCTTGAAGATGACGCGAAACTTCCGCCCAACGAAGAACAGATTGCCGCGCTGGAACAAGGCTTGGTGGCCCATTCCGGCCGGGTCCGACTGATCCGCACGCCCGAAGGCGGGTTCCGCGTACATGTCTTCGTGCCGGTCCTGACCGAGGTTCTGGACGGCATGGTCGTGGCCGCGAACGGTGCCCGCTATGTGATTCCCGTAAATGCCATTCGCAGCATCCTGCAACCTGGCCCCGATGCCATTGTGACTGTGCGCGACCTTGACGGGCCACAAGACTGGCTGCGCCTGAGTGCCGATGAACTTGTTCCCATTCGCAACGTGTTCACCATGCCTGCAAGCTGTGACAAAGGCAGTATGGTCTATATGGTGCTTAGCCTGCCCGAAAGCCGTATCGCCGTGCCGGTGGATGAATTGCTGGGCCAGCAATTGGTGATGTCGCGGCCCCTGCGCGGCGTGATCCGCGATTTGCCCAACCTGTCCGGGGTCGCATTGCTGTCGCGCGGCGATGTGGCGATGATCGTTTCGCCCTCCAGCCTTTGCCCCAGCAACGAAACCCACGGGCCAACACACCGGGTCGAAGCGGCCGAATAGGCGGATGTGGCACCGTTCTTGCAAACCGGTTTACACTGGTGACAGAGGCCAGCGGCACCTGCGCTGGCCTTAAATTCGTGTAAATCTTTACATGTAAGTGTCGCCTTAACCGGGAAGGCGGGCAGTTTTCATGCGCATTGTAATTGTAGAAGATAATCAACTGGTTTTGCAGGTTCTTGCCGCAGCTTTCGATAGCGTTCCAGATTACGAACTGCAAACCTTCAGCACCGCACAGGAAGGCATTGACGCCTGTCGCAACGGGGCCGATCTGGCGATTTTCGACCACCGCCTGCCCGACAAAACCGGGGCCGATGCCATTCGACTGCTGCGCGCTGAAGACGCCACGCAGCATCTGCCCGTTATCGTGATTACGGGCGATGACGATCAGGCCACGAAAATGGCGGCGATCAAGGCAGGCGCAACCGATTTTTTGAAGAAGCCGGTCAATATAGAAGAACTGCGCCTGCGTGTGCACAATCTTTTGGCCCTGCACGAAGCGCAAAAGCGCGCCGAAGAAGGCGAGCGCTTGCTGCGGACGGTCATCTCGGCCTCTGGCAGCAATATTGCGGTTCTGGACGCGCGCAGCCCCGGCTGCCCGGTGGTGTTCATCAGCGACGGGCTGCTGGCCGCAACCGGCAAAAGCAAAGACGAGCTTATGGCGCAGCCGCCAGAGGGTATCTGGGCCGGCGCGCAGCCTTCGAAGGCGCGCGTGCAATTGGAAAAGGCCTTGGCAGAGCGCGTGGCAGGCCGCTTTATGCTGTCATTTGCCACACGGCAGGCCGCGACATGGCGCGAAATCAGCCTGCGCCCAGTGCCCGAACCGGGGATTGCGGCGCGCTATATTGTGCTGACACAGGTCGATGTGTCCGACCTTGTTTCAGCCCGCAACACCAGTCGGACATTGTCGGATCGCATGTCCGACATCGCCCGTATCAGCGGAGCGTTCTTCTTCGAGATCGACAGCGAATGCCGCATTTCCTATGTTTCCGAGACAATGGCGCTCGGCTTGGGCGCAGTGCCAGAGAGCGTGCTTGGGCGGCATGTCGACACGTTGCATGGACGGTTTAGCGACCCGGCCAAAGCCAACCAGCGGTTTTCCAGCCTGTTCATGGCGCCCCATAACCCGGTTGAGCATGAGATCGTCGTGCTGAATTCAGCAGACCGCAGGGAACACACCGTCCAGATCAGCGCAATCCCGTTCACCGATGCGCAAGGCCGGTTCGCGGGCTATCGTGGTTCGGGTGGCGACGTGACCGCCCTTGCCGCCGCGCGCGACGCGGCCGCAAAACTTAGCCGAGCGAAATCGGCCTTCCTGGCCACCATAAGCCATGAGATGCGCACCCCGCTGACTGCCATCATCGGCACTGCGGAATTGCTGCGCGACGATATAGGCACCCGCGCCTGCACCGACGGTCTGCAAGAGATTACCCAAGCTGCCCAAAAGCTGAACGATGTGCTGGGCAATGTGCTGGACCTGTCCGACCTTGAAAACAATGCCATCACCCCGGTCGCGCAGGAATTCGATATGAATGCCCTGCTGCAAGAGCTTTGCACAACCTTCGCGCGCACGGCCACGGCAAAAGGGCTGGGCTTTCGCTTCGATGGCAACAGCTTGCCGCCGGACAACCGGCTTGGCGACCGCACACGGGTGCGACAAGTGCTGCACAACTTGCTGTCCAATGCCGTGAAGTTCACGCAAAACGGTATGATAGAGGTAAAGCTTGTGCATGCCATGCCCGACTCTGTCGCCATCAAGGTGATCGACAGCGGCATTGGCATGACACAAGATGAGATCGCGCGCGCGATGGAACCTTTCGCGCAGGTTGATGACCGTATGGCGCGCGAATTTGAAGGCTGCGGCATTGGCTTGTCTATCGCACATGGGCTGACCAACGCCATGCATGGGCGGCTGGACATTCAATCTGAACCGAATGTCGGAACGGCAGCAACACTGACGCTGCCCATGCCGCAAACCAAATGTCCCAACGTTCAGAACCCCATCACCGATCTGACCGGAATGCGTATGCTTGTCGCCGATGACAACGCCGCCAACCGCAAGATTTTGCAGGTCATGCTGCACAAGATGGGGGCCGAGCTGACCATGTGCGAAGATGGCGATGCAGCATTGCAAGCATGGGTGCCAGAAGCGTTTGACCTGCTGTTGCTGGATATCAACATGCCAGCCATTTCCGGCACAGACGTCATCAGCCAAATTCGCCGCACCGAACAGGAATGGGCTTTGCCGCGTGTTCCGGCGGTCGCTGTCACAGCAAACACGAATTCGGAACAGCGGGCCAGCTATTTTCAAGCCGGATTCGATGCCTGTGTCGGCAAGCCGTTTACAACGCGATCCTTGTCTTCAGCCTTTCAGACCGTGCTGCCCTTGGCGGCCAAAACAGACGCGGCCGACGGCTGAGAACACTGCGCAGTGTCCGCCCGGCGACACCTTGTAGATTTGGGCTTTTGGGGATTTCGCAAAGCTTAAACATTTGGTTAATAAATTACTGACAAGCTTTCGATACCTTAGGAAAGCTAGGGTGCTTTCGACTTATGATAGGGATCAAGTTGATGCATATACTCACTCATTTTCGTGCGCTGGCGGCAGTTGCCGTGCTGGGCGTTGTGGCCCCGGCATGGGCAGATACCCCGACAGGCCCGGTCATCCTGACGGTGACCGATGGCGCCGAAGCCCAAGCCCAGTTCGATCTGGACATGCTGGATGCGCTTGACCAGCGCGTCACAACCACCGAAACCCCTTGGTATGAAGGCCCGCAAGAGTTTTCCGGCCCGCTGATTGCCGATGTCATGGCGCAAACCGGGATGGACGGGTCAGAGCTGAATCTTGTCGCGCTGAACGACTATGCTGCGGCTATGCCGTGGTCCGACATCGTGGATTTTCCGGTCATTCTGGCGACCCGGTTGAATGGCGAAACCATGGCGGTCCGCGACAAAGGCCCGCTTTTCGTGATCTACCCGTTCGACGAACACCCAGAGCTTAAGAACGAAGTCTATTTCTCGCGCTCTGTGTGGCAGGTCAAAGCCATAGAAGTGCGCCCCTGATGCCAACGCGGCGCCGGTCATCCCAGCCTTGGAAAGGGCGATTTGGCGTCGCATTTCTTAGCCTGCTTGCATTTTTGTTTGTGGCGGCGGCGGGCATCTTGTTCATGCGGCTGCTTGACGCAGAGCGCGACATGGATTCGATCGTGCGCGAAGACGCCGTCTGGGCGGTGTTCCAGACCGACCGCCATATGCGCGAATTGCACCGCCATGCGCAGTTGATCGCGGAAACCGGCAACACCAGTTTGCTAGATGGTTTGTTGTTTCACTACGACATCCTTTACAGCCGCGTTCAATTGCTTGAGCGCGGCACATTCTTGCTGGACCTGTCGGACCAACAGAAACTAGCCGATCTGGCCGACAACATCAGCGATTTCGTCTTTGGCTTGACGGACCAGATTGACGCGCTCGACCCGGACATGCCCAACCTGATCCAACGTGTCAGCGACATTGCCCAACAACTGGAAGTAAAGCGCGAATTGACAAATAACCTGCTGCTCAACGCGAATTCGGCGGCCAATGCGATTCGCGTTAACGACAGGGAAATCCGCGGGCAGATACAGGACCAGCTTGCATTTCTGGCCTTGGGCTTGATTCTGGCCTTCGTGGGCATATTCGTGCTGCTCATGTTGCAACTGCGCAATGTCGCGCAATCCAACCGGCGCATGAGCGTTCTGCGTCTGCGAAGCGAAAAACAGGCAGAACGCGCCAAAGCGGCAAGCAAGGCGAAATCGGCCTTCCTTGCCACGATGAGCCACGAAATTCGCACCCCGTTGAATGGAATCATCGGCTCTGCCGACCTGTTGCGCCTTGATACGGGCCCCGAAGCGCAGGCCAAGCGCATCGGCACCATCCGGGCCTCTGCCATCCTGCTGCGTGACCTGATTGACGGGATTCTTGATTTCTCGCGCATGGAAGCGGGCGTTTTCGAGGAACGCATCGTAAAGGTGGACCTTGGGGAACTTGGCGCAATCCTGAAAGAAGCCTTTGCCGCACAGGCCGATGCGTCGGGCCTGACACTGACCGTCAACCTGCCGCCAGAGCGTATTCTGACCAATGACGCGCGGCTTAGCCAGCTTATGATCAACCTGATCGGAAACGCGCTGAAATTTACGCCAAAGGGTGAAGTCGTGGTGCGCGGGGCGCTGCAAGACAATCTGCTTCGGGTAGAGGTACAGGATGACGGAATCGGCATTTCGGCGGAAGACCAGCGCAACCTGTTCAAGGAATTCAGCCAGATAGATGACAGCCTGTCGCGCCGTTTTGGTGGCAGCGGGCTGGGACTGGCGATCTGCAAACGCATTGTCGCAGCCTTGGGCGGCCGCATGGGAGTTTCAAGCGAGGTTGGCGTGGGCAGTCTGTTCTGGTTCGAAATTCCGGTGCAACGACTGAAAGACAACACGCCCGCCGCAGCCAGTATCGCAGCCCCGCTCCGCAGTTTGCGGGTTCTGGTCGCAGAGGATAACGCCGTAAACGCCGAAGTCGTCATCGGGATGCTGACGCATCTGGAACATGACCACTTCTATGCCGCCAATGGCCAACAAGCGATAGAGGCCGTTGCAACTCACCTCCCCGACATTGTGCTGATGGATATGCAGATGCCTGTCATCGACGGTCTGGAGGCCACTCGGCGCATCCGCTGTCGCGGTTATGACGGGCCGATCGTGGGCCTGACCGCCAACGCCTTTCCCGAAGACCGACGGGCCTGTCTGGAAGCCGGCATGTCCGATTTCATTCCAAAACCGATCACGCTGGCCGCGCTTGAACGCATTCTGAGCATGCATGCCGGCGCGCTGGACGCGCCGCCAAAGCGCACCTTGCCAGAGGGGGCGCAAACACCCGAACGCGGCGCGGCAAACCCACAGCTAGAAGACCTGTTCCAAACGCTTGGCGCCGAACTGGTGAACAGCCTCATCAACCGCTTTGCCGCAGAATTGCCCGATGTACGCGCCGCATTGTGTGACGCCATCACCGCCGGGGACACCAACCAGCAAGACAACCTGTTGCACACGTTCAAGGGCGGCGCGTTGACCTTGGGGATGGTCAAGAGCGGCAATGAAGCCCATAGACTACGCGGCGTTCTTCCGCTTAAACGGGAAAACCTGGCCCAGCTTTACACCTTGGCGCAGCAGGATATCGCAATGGCGAAAGACATTATGAGCGCAGTCGAGGTACAATGAATATCGAGCACGGCACCGGCTGGGCAGAAGCCCTGATTGCGCAAGCGCAAGAAGCCAGTTTTTTGCCGGACCCAAGCGCACAAATTCCCAAGCTGCTGGACACGATTTGCACCGCTTTGGGCGCGAATTTCTGCACGCTGGTCACGCTAGAGCAAGACCCCCCCTCTCTTCAGCCGCTGTCGGGCCTTGTCATGCCATCGGCGCTTCAGACGTTGGATGAGCCGACATTTCGTAAGCTAGAAAGCGCTGCCGCCGATATGCGGCCCGTCCGAATTGGTGATGGGCTGTATTGCGCGCTGGTCAGCCGCCACGACGAACAATGCGGCTCTGTTCTGCTGCTGGTCGGGGTGGAACAAGGCACCGAACTGTCCAAGAGCGATATTTCGCGCGTGGCCGAAGCGCGCGGAATCCTGCGCTTGTTCAGCTGGTGCCTTATGGAAAACAAGCAGGACCGCAAATACAAGGCCCAGCAAACGCTAGAGCGGCTGATTGATGCGCAATCCGTCGTCGTGGACCTGATCAACGATCTGTTGCAGGCCCCGATAGACCGCATCGACACGGTCATTGACGAAGCCTTGGCGCGGCTGGGCCAGTTTTGCGGGTCTGACCGGACCTATCTTTTCGTTGAAACCAGCCCCGTCACCCTGTCGAACACGCATGAATGGTGCGCCGAGGGCATCGCACCGATGAAGCAAGATTTGCAGGACGTGCCGCGGGACATGGCTGGGCCGTGGTGGCCGTTGTTCAACACGGTCGGGCATGTGTATATCGCCGATATCGGCGCGCTGGCACCGGACAGCGAACTGCGCGAGATCTTGGAAATGCAGGGCATTCTGTCGCTTTTGGCGGTGCCGCTGCAAATGAATGGGCACTTGTTCGGGTTCATGGGCTATGATGCTGTGCGCGCCCATCGCGATTTCCTGCCCGGCGAAATCTACCTTATAAAATCCGTCGCCAATGTGGTTGCAACGCTTCTGTCGCGCCGCAACATAGAGGCGCAGGCAAATCAGGCGCGGCTGCTGAAAGAGCAGGAGCAGCGCAAGCTTGAAGCAACGCTGAAAGCGATCCCGGATATTCTGCTGGAACTTGACTCTGGCCTGCGCATTACCCGCATTCATGCCAACCCTAACATTGTCCTGCCGCTGCCCGAAGAGCACCTGCTGAACAAGCCCGTCGAGCACAGCCTGCCCCCCCATGTCGCCAAGCTGGCCCGCAGCATTCAACGCGAATTGGAAGGGCGTGATATCGCAATGGGCTATCGCTGCACGCTAGAGGTGAACGGCCAACAGAGGTGGTATTCGATATCGGCCTCTCGCAGGCCCGATGATGGCGCATCCGACACGGCTGGATATGTCGCCATCGTGCGCGATGTGACAGAGTCGCAGCTACAGCAGCAAGAGATCGAACGCTTGGGCGAAATTGCCCGAAACAGCACCAACCTTGTTATCCTGACCGACCCGATGGGCCGCATAGAATGGGTGAACCCTGCCTTCGAACGCCGCACCGGGTATCAATTGGCAGAGGTGAAGGGAAAATCGCCGGGCCGCCTGTTGCAATGCGACCTGACAGACCCCGAAACGGTTTCCGACCTACACATCGCCATAAAAAATGAAACGGCGATCAGGCGCGAAATCCTGAACCGCACCAAAACCGGAGAGCTGTATTGGATCGAGGTCTCTATCCAGCCGCTTTTCGACGACACGGGCGAATTGAGCGGGTTCATGTCGGTCCAGACCGACATGACCCAGCATCGCATCCATGCCCGCAGCCTTGAACGCGCGCTGAAGGCCGAACAAGACGCCCGAGAGCAATTGCGCAGCGCCGTCAACGTGTTGCAAGACGCGTTCATTCAATTTGACGCCGCCCAAGAGCTTGTGCTGTGCAACAGCCGGTATCGCGATATTTTCAAAGGGATGGAGGATGTGCTGGTCCCCGGCACATCGCTGTATGATTTTTTGCGCGCGTCGATCCGCGAAGGGTATTGCATACCCAACAGCGACGATCACGAGGCGTGGATCGCCAATCAACAAGCTGCTTTCAAGTTCAAATATGTCAACACGTCGATCTTGAGGATCGGCAGCCATTGGTATCGGCAGACCTATCAGCCCACGCCCGATGGCGGACGCATTGGCATATTGTCGGATATCACCGAATTGAAAGACGCCGAGTCCCGCGCACTGGCCGACCGGGCCCGCGCGATGGATGCGTCGCATGACGGGTTTGTATTGCTGGCGCGTGACGGTCGCGTCACCTACGCCAATGCCGCCGCCGCGCGGGTTTTCGGGCGTGCCAAAGGCCAAGCCCTTGTTGGCGAAAACTGGCGCGACCTGTTCGACGTGGACAGCGTAATGAGCACTGGCGCCCTGATGCTGCCAGAGCTGAACAAGAACGGCTCTTGGACCGGCAAGACGATCGCGCGGCGGGACGGCGGCGGGTTTACGGATGTCGAAGTCTCGGTCGCGCGCAACGGTGAACAAGGGTATCTGTGCATTTTGCGCGACATGACAGACGCGCTAAAGGCCGAAGCCGAACGCGACGAGTTGCGCGACCATCTGGCGCTGGCACGCCGCCGCGAGGAAATGGCGCAGATCGCGGCTGGCCTGACCCATGACTTCAACAATTTTCTGGCCGCGATTTCCAGCGCCGCAAGCCTGATGGACGGGGCCACACCGGACGATGCCAAGCAATTGGCCGAACGCATTCATGGCGCGGTGGACCAAGCCTCTGACCTTGTGCGCCGCCTGATGGATCTTGGCCGCCAGCGCGACGCGAAGCCAGAGCATATCGACCTGCGCGCCCCTGTCACCGACGCGATAGAACTGGTGCGCTCTGGCCTGCGTGCGCCTTTGCAACTGATCGCGCACCTGCCCAACGAGCCGTTGATTGGCTGGGCCGATGCAACTGGGCTGGTGCAGGTCGTGATGAACCTGTGCATCAATGCGCGCGATGCGCTTGTGGAAACGGGCCAGAACCCCGCGCGCATAACCGTCGCCCTGCGTGCGCCCTGCCCCGAAGATGCCGCGCTGGACTTCCAAGTGGGCCATTATGATCCAAACATGGACTATACCTGTCTGATTATACAGGATAACGGCCCCGGCATGCCGCCAGACGTGCGCGACAATATCTTCACGCCCTATTTTTCCACCAAGGGCGAAGGCGGCTCCGGTTTGGGTGTGCCGATTGTGGCGAATGCCGTTCAGACGCATTCGGGGGCTTTGTCGCTGCGTTCTGCGCCCGGTGAAGGGACAATTTTCACGATCATGTGGCCCCTGCACGCCCCGACCGAGGGCCGCCCGTCAGATGATATCTTGCGCCCCACCTATCCGGGCTTGGTGGACAAGACCATCCTGCTCTTGGGGTCCGACACGCCAGAGGAACGGCGCCTTGCCACCGCATTGGAAGCGACGGGCGCACATGTCGTGCCCTGCGTTGCTTTGGAAGATGCCGAAGCAGTTTTGACAGAAGACCCGGACAGTTGGGACATGCTGTTGGTCGATGCAGCTTTGCTGGACGTTGCCAGCGCAAAGCTGCGCCAATTGCTGTCGCCTGCGCAAAACGGCCCGGTTTTGGTGGCACTTGGCCATACCCCTGCTAGCGATGCTGACAGTCTGGATCTGTCCGGACCGGTCAGGTCTGCACTTTTGCATTTGGAAAATTCATTAACGTGCTATTTATATAATACCGATCGTTAACAAAACAAGGGACGTATGCGTGGGTGATTTCAAGGACAATATCGCCAACCAAGCGCGCATCTTATTGGCAGATGATCACAGTCTGCTTTGCGACACACTTAGCCTGTTTCTATCCAGCGATGGCAAGGCAACTGTAACAACAGCCAGCAGCTATGATGAAGCGGCTGCGATTGCCGAACGCGACGGCCCTTTCGACCTGATCTTGCTGGACTACCGAATGCCCGGCATGAACGGTCTGGGTGGGCTGAAAGACGCGATTTCGCGCAAATTGGCGCCACATGTCGCCATCATTTCGGGCGATTTCAATCGCGCGTTTGTCGAAGATGTGGTTGCCGCCGGTGCCAGCGGGTTCTTGCCCAAATCGCTCTCCGCCAAATCCATGCGCAATGCGATTTATTTCATGCTGATGGGCGAGGTGTATCTACCGGCAGAGCTTATGCAAGAGGCCGGTCAACCTAGCGACCCGCTATTGCGAAACCTGACCAAGCGCGAATTGCAGGTGCTGCGTGGCCTGTGCGAGGGCAAGTCGAACAAGGAAATCGCGCTGGAATTGACGGTATCCGAAGCCACGATCAAGCTGCATGTCACAACGCTGTGCCGCCGGTTGAACGTGTCGAACAGAACGCAGGCCGCGCTGGTTGCGCGCGACCGCGGGTTTTCATAACAAGGGCGGCGTGCCGGCAGCGGCAGCTTGGCTAGCCGACCAATTGCATGTCATCGACACCGGACTGGTCACGCAGGATATAGCCGTGCCCCCAAACCGTGTGGATCGGGCAGTCGCCGTCCAATGCATCTGACAGCTTCTTGCGCAGCTTGCAGATGAACACGTCGATGATCTTCACGTTCGGCTCGTCTATGCCGCCATATAGAAGGCTAAGCAGGGTTTCCTTTTCCAGCGTGCGCCCTTTGCGCAGCGCCAGCGCTTCCAGCAAGGCATATTCACGGAATGTCAGCGGAACCTCTTTGCCATTTGCCAAGACGGTGCGCGAATCCATGTCCATCACCAGCGGGCCCACTTCGATCGTATTGCGGACATGGCCATTCGTGCGGCGAACCACGGCTTGGATCCGCGCGCTCAGTTCCGCAATCTTGAACGGTTTGGTAATGTAGTCATCGGCCCCGGCTGCGAAAGCGGCCAGCTTGCTGTCCATTTCCAAGTCGCCCGACAAAACCAACATGGGGAACTTCACGCCCCGCTCGCGCGCCTTGCGCAGAACGTCCAGACCGGATTCACGCTTCAGCCGCAAATCCAGAAGCACCGCGTCAAAGCTGAATTCGGTAATCATATCCAGCGCTGACGGGGCGTCGTTCACAATCGTCACATTGAAATGCGCTTTGAACAGCATGGCGGCAATGGCTTGGGCCATAAGCCCGTCATCTTCTACAACTAGTACTTTCATGGCTATCTCCAATAACCTTCATCTGAATTTAAGCATGATAGACGTGTTAAATTTTCTCAAAGCCGCAAAAGCATAGTAAATTCGCATAAGGTGCATGTTTTTAGCCTTTTGGCCAGAAACCTAACCTTTTGTATGGGCTGTTCTGAGCGGCGCTTTCCCATCGGCCTTTTTTGGCCTTGCCAGCGCCCCGTTGCGGCCAGCATTCAGACACATCTGCGCCACAATTCAAACCCGCGTCGGACAGTGTGCGCCTTGCCCAGAAAGCCGGCCGCAGCCGATTCGTAAAACGTTAAGCATGCGCGCCAGTCAGCTTCGAGGACATGCGGAAATGATCCCCGAGAAGTGGTCCAAGCCCGGAACAGTGACAAAGGTTCACGGTAGAGACCATCGTCTAGGTTGATGCGTATAATCAGTCGGGCGCGCGATCTGCCAAGCGTTCAAATGCGAAAACCTCCCCGAATGGCAACGCAAACAAGCCGATGTTTGGCAAACGAAGCCCCATCTATTTTGTTTATCATGGCGGATCACGGCGCGCGCACGGGGCCACCGGGCACCATTGGCCGCGCAGGATGGACTGTCATAGACCCGTCATGCAGCACTGTTAGGGTCCCGCGGAATAGGGCTTAAAACAGGAGATGTTCACTATGACCCGACTGAAGCACTTCACCGCACCGGCCGCCATTGCCGCTGTTCTTCTTGCAGGCGCTGCAAATGCGCAATCCGTGGCCGATGCTTGCCCCGCGCCGCTGCGCATGGCCGATACCGGCATTGAAGGGATGGGCGATCTGAGCGAAGCTTTCGGTCCGTTTGCCGAAACCTTCGAAGAACTGACCGGGGTTGAACTGGCCCTGTATTCGCTGTCGAACCGCACCGCTGCGGGCACCGCGCTGCAATTCGACGAAGTTGAATTCGTCTTTGCCGGGCCGTCTGAATTCGTGCTGTTCCAGCAACTGGCCGAGATGGACATTCTGTTCTCGATCGTGCGTCCGCATTATGGTTCCAGCTTTGTGGTCAAGGCTGACAGCGACATCCAGTCGCTGGCCGACCTGAAGGGCAAGCGCGTGGCGCTGAAGGATGTTGGCTCCACCTCTGGGCACATCTTCCCGATGATGCTGATGGCCGAAGCCGGGCTGGACCCCGAGGCCGACGCAGAGATCATCATGGCCGGTGATGCACGCATCCAAGTGCTGATCAATGACGATGTCGACGCAATGGGCGGCGGCAACAAGGACTGGGACGCGATCCGCGAGCAAGACCCCGACACCGAATACCGCCTGTTGGCACAGACCGACACGCTGCCCGGTGACCCGGTCGTGATGCGCGCCACCCTGCCGCAGGATTGCCGCGACGCTCTGCGCGCAACCCTGGCCGAGCATTCCGACGTGCTGTGGGAAAGCCTGACCTCGACCGAGCGCAATGCCGACAAGTTCATCGAGCGCGACGCCTATATGTCGTTCGAGACGGACCCCGCCATCTACGATGTCGTGCGCATGGCGTACGAGGTTGCCGGGATCGCTCTGGACGACTGAACAGCGTGACCTAAACGTGTTGGGCGGCCTTTCTGCGGGGAGGGCCGCCCATCATTGTTGACAGAATGAAAGACAAGGGGGCCGTCAGATGAATGCAGCCATAACCTGTGAAGATGTGCGTGTCAGCTATGGCGACCTGCAAGTTCTGCGCGGGGTGTCGTTTGACATTCCTGCGGGGCAAGGGGTTGTTTTGCTGGGCGCAAACGGCTGCGGAAAATCTACCTTGTTGCGCAGCCTGAACGGGCTGGAAAAGCTGCAATCAGGCCGCGTGATGATCCATGGGGCCAGCCTGACCGACGCATCGCGCCGCGATTTGCGGAAGATCCGGCGCAGCATGGGTTATGTGTTTCAGCAATTCAACCTTGTGCCCCAACTAAGCGCCTTTCAAAACGTGCTGCTTGGGGCGATGGGGCGGCACCGGCTGGGGCTATTGTCTTGCCTTGGGCTGACAGCATCGGCAGAGGAACGCGCCCGCGCCATGGCCTGTCTGGACCGCGTGGGCATGGCAGATCGCGCGCAACACCGCCCATCGCAGCTATCGGGCGGGCAACAGCAGCGCGTGGCGATTGCACGCATGCTGATGCAGGCCCCGAAAGTGGTGATCGCGGATGAACCCATCGCAAGCCTAGACCCCAAGGCCGGGCGCGAGGTTCTGGACCTGTTATGGCGGATCGTGCGCGAGGAAGGGTTGAGCATGCTGTGTACGCTGCACCAGCTTGAACTGGCGCAGGAATATGCGGACCGGATCATCGGCATGAAAGCGGGACAGGTCGAGATTGATTCCGCCATTGCCGAGACCGACAGCGCGCAGATGAATGCGCTTTACAGCGGCATGACCCGGGTCGATGCCATTGCCGGGGGAACCGCAGCATGAACACGAATTCTTCCATCCCGCCGCGTTTTCGCGCGCCATCGGCGCTGACTTGGGTGCTGGTCGTTGGTTTTGCCGCGTTTTTCATACAGGGGCTGATTGCTTCGGATCTGTCGCTGGACCGGCTGGTGCGCGGGGCCAGCAACCTTGTGCGCTTCATCGCGCAGGCCGTGCCGCCGGATTTTTCGCGCGCGCCCAATATTGCCGATGCCATGCTGGAAACGCTGAATATTGCCGTGGTGGGTGTGACCTTTGGCTGTCTGTTTTCCATTCCGCTGGCCTTGCTGGCGGCACGCAACACCGCCCCGAACGCGGTTGTGCGCACATTGGCACGGTTTGTGATTTCGGTTTCGCGCACCATTCCTGACCTGATCTGGGCGCTGATTTTCGTGGTGACCGTGGGTCTGGGGCCATTGGCAGGCATTCTGGCCATTATCATGGACACGATCGGCTTTGCCGCGCGGTTTTATTCCGAACGGTTCGAGGAAGTTCAGAAAGGCCCGTCAGAGGCGCTGACATCGACCGGCGCAGGCCGGTTGTCGGTCATCTTCGGCGCGATCCTGCCAGAGAGCTTTGCCTCCATGACCGCGACATCGCTGTTCAGCGTAGAAAAGGCGATCCGCTCTGCCGTAACGCTGGGACTTGTCGGCGCGGGCGGGATTGGTGTGGAATTGTCTACAGCCATGCGCCTGTTCCGCTACGATCAGGCAGCCGCGATCATTCTGGTCATTCTGGTGGTGGTGATCGTGTTCGAGCAGCTGTCTTCCAGCATTCGCAAGCGGATTATCTAAGCGCAGCCGCTGCGCCCCGAACAAAACCGCGCGGCCTTGGTAGGCCGCGCGCCGCACGGTGGCGCTGGTGAGCGACCTGTCGTAGCCTGCCCGGCGTCGCCTGTTATTGACCGGTCATGGGCGATTGGCGGCGCAGTGCAAACCGTTTCAGACTGTTCGAAAACTCTTCTATGAACTCCAGCGCGATCAGCGAGGGGGCTTTGTGGATGGGTCTGACCAATGACAGACGGTGCGGCACCACAGGCGCGAATGGGCGAAATGCGACCCCACGCGCAGCATATTGCACGGCATCCAATTCGCTGATGACCGAGACCCCTGCCCCATGCCGCACGAATTCGCAGGCCGTGGTGAATTGTCGGGCCTCGATAAAGGTTTCTATTGGCGCTCCCTCTTGCTCGAATACAGCCTGCAACCGGCGGAAATAGTCGCTTTCCCGGCGCGCATGGATCAGTTTTTGGCCAACCAGATCACGCGGCCGGATAACGGATAACCGCGCAAGCGGGCTTGTTTCGGGAAAGATGCACACCGTTCGTATGTCAATGGATGTGCTTTCCAGCGCGGGGTGGCCTTCGAATCCGTCCGTGTCCGTAATCCCGACATCGAATTGCGCGCCGACCATCCATTCAAGAATGCGCTCTGGCCGGTCGGGTTCCAATGTCAGGGTGACATCGGGCCGGCCGCGCAGAAACCCGGCCAGAAATTCGGGCAGGTAGCTCACCGCAAAGCCCGGCAGACAGGCGATCCGCAACTCTCCGGCCTTGCGCTGGATGATGCTGCGTCCCGCATCAGAGATCCGCTCCACCAATTCGATTGAGCGCTTGATATCGGGCAGCAAGAAGCGGGCTTCTTGCGTGGGTGCAAGACGGCCTTCGTGGCGTTCGAGCACGGGGAAACCAAGCGATTCGGTCAGATCGGCCAGCAGACGGCTGACCGCGGGTTGCGAGATGCCGAGCGCCTGAGAGGCACGCGTCATCGTGCCGTGCTCGACAACGGCCAAGAGGGCCTCAAGCTGGCGCAAGCTAAGTTGTCGGTCCATGATTTCCCCAATAATTCCACGAGGCCACAATTTCCATAACACAATATTATGGCTATGTGTTGGAAAATTGCCTTGTCTTATATGTGTTACATTGCTCTTGTATCGACCTGACAAGCGGCCGCCAACGGGTCGCGATCGACAGAGCTTATCAACCCTATCTCCTAGAAGGAGTATGAGATGAAGAAACATGTTTTCGGGGCCTGCTTGGCAACCGCCACAGCGCTTACGCCGGTTTGGGCCAACGCTCAGACAACGATCAACTGGTGGCACGCCATGGGCGGGGAACTGGGCGAAATTCTTGAAGCGATTGCTGCTGACTTCAATGCCAGCCAATCCGAGTTCGAGGTCGTTCCCAGCTTCCGCGGAACCTATACCGAAACGATGACCGGCGCGATTGCTGCATTCCGCGCAGGCGAGCAGCCGCACATCGTGCAGGTGTTTGAAGTCGGCACCGGCACCATGATGGCGGCCGAGGGTGCGATCTACCCGATTCATCAGCTGATGGCAGACAACGACGTCGCGTTTGACCCGGAAGCCTTTCTGCCGGCTGTCGTAGGCTATTACACCGACCCGAATGGCAACATGCTGTCGTTCCCGTTCAACAGCTCTACGCCGATCATGTATTACAACAAGGATGTCTTCGAGGCCGCTGGCCTTGACCCCGAAGTGGCCCCTGCCACATGGGCGGATATCGAGGCTGCGTCGGTTGCGATTCTTGAATCGGGTGCCGCACCTTGCGGGTTCACGACCTCTTGGCCAAGCTGGATCATGCTGGAAAACTTCAGCGCATGGCATGACATCCCGCTGGGCACGCTGGAAAACGGCTTTGGCGGTTTCGGCACAGAATTTGTGTTCAACAACGAGCATGTCGTGCGCCATTGGGATAACCTGAAAGCTTGGCAGGATGCAGGTGCATTCCGCTGGGGCGGCCCGGATTCCGGCCCTGACGCGTTCCCTGCCTTCTATTCTGGCGAATGTGCAATCGTGTTCGGGTCTTCGGCCAGCCGCGCAGGCGTGCTTCAGAATGCCGAATTCAACGTCGGCTACGGCATGCAGCCCTATTATGATGATATCGAGGGCGCACCTCAGAACTCGATCATCGGTGGCGCAACCCTGTGGGTGCTGACCGGCAAGGACGACGCCGAATACCAAGGCGTGGCACGTTTCTTCGAATACCTGTCGCAGCCCGAAGTTCAGGCAGAGTGGCATCAGCAGACCGGCTACCTGCCGATCACGCAGGCTGCCTATGATCTGGGCGCAGAGCAGAATTTCTACGCCGAAAACCCCGGCGCAGAGATTTCCATCCAGCAGATGACGCTCAACACGCCGACCGCGAATTCCAAGGGTCTGCGTTTCGGTAGCTTCGTGCAGATCCGCGACATCATCTCGGAAGAGATGGAAGCGGTGATGAGCGGCGCAAAAACCGGCCAGCAAGCTGCGGATGATGCCGTGCGTCGCGGCAACGAATTGCTGCGCCAGTTCGAAGCGCAAAACTGATCCAACCCCAACCACGACACCGCCCTGCGCAAATCGCAGGGCGGTGTTTTCCCACATAGCAAGGCCGTTTCATGCAAACCAAGCGGATGACCTTTTCCAGCAAATGGTTGCCTTATGCGCTGCTTGCGCCTCAGGTGATCGTGACGTTGATCTTCTTCATCTGGCCCGCGGCACAGGCGCTGTATCAATCGCTCTTGCGGCAAGACATATTCGGGCTGAGCACCGATTTTGTGGGCTTGGACAATTTCTACAGGCTTTTCGCCGACCCGCTTTATCTGAACTCGCTGAACGTGACCTTCTGGTTTGCCGTCGGCACCACGTTGCTGTCCATGTCGGTGTCGCTTCTATTTGCGGTGATGGTCAACCGCATGATCCGCTCGCGCGACAGCTACACCACCTTTCTGGTCTGGCCCTATGCGGTCGCCCCTGCGATTGCGGGCGTGCTGTGGTGGTTCATCTTCAATCCATCCATCGGGATCATGCCGTATATGCTGGAAGGTTTGGGGTATGACTGGAACCACCGCGCGTCGAGCACCGACGCCATGATCCTTGTTATTATCGCGGCGGCATGGAAGCAGATCAGTTATAATTTCCTGTTCTTCCTTGCCGGGCTGCAATCCATTCCGCAATCGCTGATAGAGGCGGCCGCCATTGATGGCGCGAGCCGCTTCAAACGCTTCTGGACGATTGTCTTTCCGCTGCTCTCACCAATCACCTTTTTCCTGATGGTGGTGAATGTCGTCTATGCCATGTTCGACACCTTCGGCGTGATCCATGCCACCACCGCGGGTGGACCTTCACAGGCCACGAATATCCTTGTCTACAAGGTCTACCGCGACGGGTTCGTGAACCTGAACCTTGGTTCATCCGCCGCGCAATCGGTCATCCTTATGGGGATCGTCATCGTGCTGACCGTCATCCAGTTCCGCTATATCGAGCGGCGCGTGAATTACTGAGGACATGGCAATGGTCGAAAATAACCGCTGGGGCAATCTGTTTGCCCATCTGGTGCTGATCCTTGGTGTCGCGATTGTGGTCTTTCCGGTCTATGTGGCGGTGATCGCCTCCACCCATCCGCCCGGAACCTTTGTTCGCGGGGTGATGCCGCTTTTGCCGGGGCCGAATGCGCTGGAAAACTACATGACCGCAATCACGCAAGGCCGGTCGCAAGCAGGCACGCCGCCGATCAGCGGGATGCTCTGGAACAGCTTTGTGATGGCCATGGCCATCACCGTTGGCAAGTTGTCAATTTCGCTGCTCTCGGCCTTTGCCATCGTCTATTTCCGCTTTCCGTTCCGCATCTTCTTCTTCTGGATCATTTTCCTGACGCTGATGCTGCCGGTTGAGGTGCGAATCCTGCCGACCTTTCAGGTCGTGGCCGATCTGGGAATGCTGAACAGCTTTGCGGGCCTGTCGATCCCACTGATCGCGTCGGCCACGGCGACCTTCCTGTTCCGGCAGTTCTTCATGACGGTTCCCGAAGAAATGATGGAAGCCGCCCGCGTCGATGGTGCCGGACCGATGAAGTTCTTCAAGGATATCCTGCTGCCGCTCTCGATCACCAATATCGCCGCGCTTTTCGTGATCATGTTCATCTATGGCTGGAACCAGTATCTGTGGCCGCTGCTGATTACGACCGACCCTGAATATTACACCATCGTCATGGGTATTCAGCGCATGGTTACCGGCGGAGATTCCGAGCCGCTTTGGCATCTGGTCATGGCGACGGTCGTGCTGGCCGCCCTGCCCCCCATTCTTGTCATCTTGTTCATGCAGCGCCTGTTCGTGAAGGGCCTGACCGAGACGGAGAAATAAAACATGGCTTCCATAAAAATGGACAACCTCGGCAAGGTCTATACGGGCAATGTCCGCGCCGTCAGTGATGTGAATATCGACATTGCCGATGGTGAAATGATCGTGCTTGTCGGCCCCTCTGGCTGCGGAAAATCCACGCTTCTGCGCATGGTCGCAGGTCTGGAAACCATCACCGAAGGCACGCTCAAGATCGGCGACCAGGTGGTGAACCAGCTTGAACCTGCGGAACGTGATATCGCGATGGTGTTTCAGAACTACGCGCTCTACCCCCATATGACGGTGTTCAACAATCTTGCCTATGGCCTGAAGAACCGTGGCTTCCGCAAAGACGAGATCGACCGACGCGTGCGTGACGCCGCCGCGATGCTGGAAATAAAGCAATTCCTTGACCGCAAGCCGCGCCAATTGTCTGGCGGTCAGCGGCAGCGCGTGGCGATGGGCCGCGCGCTGGTGCGCGAGCCGAAGGCCTTTCTCTTTGACGAACCGCTTTCGAACCTTGACGCCAAGCTACGCGTGCAGATGCGGGTCGAAATCCGCCAATTGCAAAAGCGGCTTGGCACCACCTCTCTCTATGTCACGCATGACCAGTTGGAAGCGCTTACTATGGCCGACCGGCTTGTGGTGCTGAACGCCGGGCAGATCGAACAGATCGGCACACCGATGGAGGTCTATCTGCGCCCGGCCACGACCTTTGTGGCAGGTTTTATCGGATCGCCCGCCATGAACATGCTGCCGGCAGACTATCTGGGCAAACTGGTTTCAAGCGATGCGCTGACGCATCTGCCCGCAGGGGCCGATCTGATTGGCTTGCGCCCAGAGGATCTGTCGCTTGACCCGGCGGGCGATGATGACATCTCGCTAGGCGGGCAGTTGGTGCTGCTAGAACCTGCCGGGGCCGAAAGCCACCTGCATCTTAGCTTTGACGGAGTCAAGGACACGATCATCGCGCGCCTGCCGCATGTGCCCGACGTTCAGGAAGGACGTCAGCTGACCTTCAGCATCAAGCGCGACAAGCTGCACCCGTTCAACAAAGCGACCGGCAAGCGCGTGGCATGACCCTGAATCCGTTTCGGCGTCCGCATGGTGCCCCCATTGTCTACGGTCATCGTGGCGCGCGCGGCGTGCTGCCGGAAAACACGCTTGCAAGCTTTCGCTACCTGCGCAGGACCGGCGCGCAAGGGCTAGAGATTGATGTGCAGAATGCGGCAGGCCAAGTGCCGGTCGTGGTGCATGACCCGTTTGTGCCAATGCAGATTGCGCGCGACCCGGATGGCACGTGGTTGCGCGCAGCAGGGCCGAAGATTCGGGACCTGACCCTTGCGCAGCTACAGGCTTATGATGTCGGGCGTTTGAACCCAGACCATGCCTATGGCAAAGCCTATCCGGATCAAAAACCGTGCGACGGCGAACGCATACCCAGCTTTGAGCAAGTCTTGGACTGGGCGGCAGGCGAAAGCGGCTTGATCCTGAATATCGAGATCAAATCCTACGCCACGCGCGACGACTTGGCCGATGCGCCCGCGGTGCTGGTCGAGGCCCTTTTGCAGACGCTGGCGCAGCATCGCCTGCCCGGAGAGGTCTTGGTGTCGTCTTTCGATTGGCGCGTGCTGGATGAAGTGCGCCAGCAGGCACCGGATCTGGCGCGCGGGTATCTGACCTATGAACAACCCGGCGACCATCTGACAGTGTTCGAAGGCTCACCTTGGATGGCGGGGCTTTCACTGTCAAAACATGCGTGCAACCTGCCCGAACTGATCGCCGCGCAGGGCGGGCAATGCTGGTGCGCCTATCACCGCGATCTGACCGAAGCGCGGATCAGACACGCGCAGGATCTGGGCCTTGCGGTAAACGCATGGACAGTCAACACCCCCGAGGATATCGCGCGGATGATCGCGCTGGGGGTGGATGGCATTATCACGGATTATCCCACGCGCGCCATAGGCTAGAAATCTGGCGCGGGTTCCGACGGGCTGGGCAGAAATCTTTGCAACCTTGGCCGGTCGCATTCAACGGCGCGCCACTGCGATAAAGCCCGCGCCATGACCTACAGCTTATGCCGCAGCCGCTTGGGGCATTGATCGGCTGACTTGGGCTTGATCGAACCGCTTGCCCTTGGCCTGCGGTGAAAATTGTTTTATGCACACATCTCCGGTCGCAGCCTACCCGGATACCAAAACAAGGGTTACATAATGAAGACAGTCGTCATCTGCTCTGGCGGGCTTGATTCCGTGTCTCTTGCGCATATTCTGGCGCAAGACGGAAAGCTGACCCGCCTTCTTTCTTTCGACTATGGACAGCGCCACCGCAAAGAGTTGGGCTATGCCGCACTTTGTGCGCAAAGGTTGAATGTTCCCCATGACATCATCGATCTTCGCAGCATCGGTGCGGCGCTGACGGGCTCGTCTCTGTGAACCGCCCCGGGTTTACCGGAGGTTTTTTTGTTCAAAATTTACGCGACTTTTTCAAGGTTGTTCATGCTTGCATAGAATTGCTCCTCTACTTCTTGGGGCGGTTTGTGGCCAATTGCGCTGTGCAACCTTTCGGTATTGTACCAGCTCACCCATTGCAGGGTTTCCCACTCGACCTGGCTCATTGATTTCCACGGGCCAAGAAAGTTGATCACCTCAGTCTTGAACAGGCCAATTGTGCTTTCGGCGAGAGCATTGTCATAGCTGTCACCGACGCTTCCAACCGAGGTATCGATGCCCGCGTCCGCCAACCTTTCGGTATACCGGATGGATAAATATTGGCTGCCCCGATCCGAGTGGTGGATAAGGCCATCGCTTTCCGCAGGACATCTTTGGCAGACCGCCTGGTTCAATGCATCGAGGACGAAGCTTGTTGTCATAGAGGTGGACACTCGCCAACCTACGATTTTGCGGGCGAAGACATCGATGATAAAAGCAACATAGACCATGCCCCGCCAAGTCGATACGTAGGTAAAGTCGGACACCCAGAGCTGATTGGGGAATGCCGCTTTGAACTGCCGGTTGACCTTGTCATCTGGGCACGGCTGGGCGGGGTCAGGGATCGTCGTCTTCTTCTTGCCGCGGGTAACCCCATGTAATCCTGAGATTTGCATCAAGCGCTCGACTGTGCAGCGGGCGATGTCTTGCTTGTCGCGGCGAAGCTGATGCCAAACCTTGCGTGCCCCGTAACGCCCTCTGCTTTTCTTGTGGACCTGCTTTATCTTAACCAAATCGTGGGCATACTGCTTGGCCCGGTTGCAGGCCAAGTCAGGATTGCGGGCAATCGCGGCACGCGCATAGAAGGTAGATGGGGCAATCTGCAGTACACGGCAGATCGGCTCGACCCCGAACACCTCTCGGTGATCTGCGATGAAAGCGGTCATTTGCGAAATGGGCGGTCGAGCTCCGCCTGGGCAAAATATGCCGACGCCTTCTTCAAAATCTCATTTGCTTGGCGCAGTTCGCGGTTCTCTCGTTCGAGTTCCTTGATGCGTGCCTTCTCTTCGCTGCTGGGACCAGAGCGCTCACCAGCATCCCGGGCCGCCTGCACGTGCCACGCTCGTAAAGTGTCTGGCGAACAGCCAAGCTTTGGCGCAATCACACAATATGCCGCGTTATCGCTGCTGTAATCAGGCCGCTGATCGCGGAAAAGCCGAACCGCACGTTCGCGGAATTCGGCGGTGTATCTCGGGGTTTGCTTCTTCTTGTCCATGGGGGCCATCTTCTGAGAGTTTTACCCTCCGGTAAACCCGGGGCGGTTCAGTCTTCAGTTTTTAACAACCCGCTGGGCTGCCGGTGGCTCAGCGCCCAGAAAATGGCAGCGTCAGCCCAGCGCAGTGCACGACCGTCAGCAACTATTTCGGATCCTCACGAAAGCTACAGCATTTGTGGGGTGCACAACTGGGGTAAGAGCTTAGGTTTGATGTGCCCGCAAATTGGCCGGTTCGTTGAACAAAAAGCTGAAATTCAAATCAGTTTCAAAGCGTGAGTTATGCCGCAGCTCCGTATGGCTGCTCCGGGGCATAGCCGACGAAACATGACATTCGTCATCGCATCCCGCGCCCCGGATCGCGCCCGCCGGCGTGTCTAGGCTGCGTGGCGCTGCGGGTCAATCCATACTGTCACCGTCAGTGCCCCGCAACCGCCACAAGTTATGCCCCGTCACATGCAGGTTCCGGCGCTCGGCGGCATGCAGTCCACCATTCAACAACTGATCCAGATCACGGCCCACAATGGGGTTGTAGATGTGATAGAGATGTCCCGTCGGGCTGTCGCTGGGCAGATCGCTCAAGTCGATGACCTCCACGCCTTCCAGCGTTTCGACGTCGTTGCCAGCCTGACCCAGCCGGGGATAGCCGTGAAGTTGGGCCGATATCGCGAGCGGCCGGTCACCTGTCGTGACGTAGATCGTGATGTTGTCAACAATCCCACGGATGCGGGGGAGCAAACGTTGAAAGATTCCGAAATCCATGTCTGGGGCAAGCAGAACGACCTCATCGAGACGTATGTCGGGCTCGCGGCTTGCGACTTCGTAAAGCGCCAGCACGATCCCGCGCGCCCCGAGGCTGTGCCCAATGACATCTGCCGCACCGCCGCCGAAGCGTCTTTCAAGCTCGATGATCGCATCGGCGATGTCCGGGACGCTCCAGTACAGGTCCGCCTCGTCATGAATATAGGAGGCCAGGGACCCATCTGAGGGCCAACTGAACCAAAGGAAGCGCCCCGCTAAATTCGCGTTGTTCCGCAGCAGCGCGGCTCGCCGACAGCCTTTCTCAAAACCGATGTAGTATCCGTGGACGTACATGGCGGGAGCATCCGCGCTGCTCTGCAACCCGTCAAAGATGCGCGCGGGTTCAACCATAGCAACGTCGTCGACGAACAGAAACTCTTCCCGTATAAAGGGCGGAGCAGCGGCCGCGAGCGAGGACAGACCCCGGAAATCGAGTTCGCCAACACGGCAGCGTCCCGCGCTCAGGACGCTTCGCTCATCCCCGAACAGATCCGCCGGCACGTCGGCGCCCGTTTGATTGCGCAACGTCAGGAACGGCACGACGTCATCGTCCGGTTCGGTCTGGGCGCTTGACGGTCGCGGCACGCCCATCATCAATGCAATGCAGATCAGAACCGCACTTGCACGCCATGCTATTGAAAAAGTTCGGGGCATTTTGTGTCCTGAAACTGCCGGGTAGAGACATACCTTTCATTATGGATCGAATGAATGATAGAAGAAACAGGAAACACGCGCTTACCTCAGAGGCCCGCATGACGGAAAAATTCACATCTCGTCTGACAGGTGTATTCTCGGTTTCCTCCCTGCTGCTGGGTCTCGTCTTTTTCTCCGCTTCTCTGACCCCCTCGCTGATCCCTCGCGGGCCCGAAATGCAAGGTGTGCTCGGCGGCCTCGTGACCGCGCTGGGATACCTTTGTGCGCAAATCCTTGCGCTGCTGTGGTGGGCCTTAGACCTGCCGCGCCTTCCAGCCCGCATCGCGCGGTGGCTGACATGGGCCTCGGCCTCGGCGGTCGCGGCGCTGTTCCTCTGGGTGCTAGGCTCCAGCCTCGAATGGCAAAACGACCTGCGCGGCAAGATGGACCTGCCGCCGGCCGATGCTTTGCATCTTGCCGTGATCCTCGCACTCGCAGTGCTAACTTTTGCCGTTACTTACGGCATCGGCCGGCTAGTGACTTCGTTCTTCCGTCTGATCCGGGCATGGTTCTATCGCGTCATGCCGCCGCGCCGCGCGAATGTCCTTGGCTTCGTCGCGGTCGTGCTGATCCTTTTGGTCGTAACACGCGACGGCATCCTCGACAGGGTCGTCGCGGGTCTCGACGAAAGCTACGAGCTGGCGCAGGCGCTTTTCGACAACGCGCCGCCCCCGCCGGAGGACCTGACCAAGGCAGGTAGCCCGGCCTCCTTCATCGATTGGGGCGGAATAGGCGCGCCGGGACGCGACTTCATCACGTCAGGGCCTGACGCCGCGGCTATCTCGGCCTTCACCGGGCGCGAGGCGATAGACCCGATCCGCGTCTACGTTGGGCGCGCGAACGGGGAAACGCCAAGGGAACGAGCCGAGCTGGCGCTGGCCGAATTGCAGCGGCTCGGTGCCTTTGAGCGTGAGGTGCTTATCGTCGCAAGCCCAACCGGGACAGGCTGGATGGACCCTGGGGCCCACGACCCGGTGGAATACATGCACGGTGGCGATATCGCGACAGTCGCCGCGCAATATTCCTACCTGCAGTCACCGCTTGCGCTGATCCTTGAGACGGACGCCGGGCTCGAGCAGGCTACCGCTTTGCAGGAGGTTGTTCACGGCTATTGGAAGACACTGCCGCCCGAAGCGCGGCCGCGGCTATACGTCCATGGCCTGAGCCTTGGCGCCTGGTCTTCGATGCATGCCACCAACATCTTCCGTCTTCTCGACGATCCCATTGATGGGGCCTTCTGGGCCGGGCCACCGTTTTCATCAGCCTTTTGGAACTACGTCCAGAACCGGCGCGCGCCGGGCAGTCCGTGGGTGCTGCCAACGATCGGCGACGGCTCACTCGTGCGTTATGCCTCGCACGTCTCCGACGCTTCGGAAGCCGCGGCACCATGGGGTAGGATGCGCATCGTTTTCCTGCAATATTCCAGTGACCCGGTCGTATTTTACGATCCCGCTTCGCTCTGGCGGGCCCCACCATGGATGCGCGATCCGCCAGCGCAAGACATGTCGGATCATTTCACGTTCATGCCTATCGTAACACAATTCCAGCTCGCTCTCGACATGGCGCTGTCTTTCGGGGCACCACCGGGGCACGGGCACGCCTATTTTGCGCGGGACTATATCGGCCCTTGGGTGCGGGTAACCAGCCCGGCGAACTGGACGAAGGCCGAGACGGACCGCCTGATATCACACTGCGACAACGGGTTTCAGGCGGGGTGTTCAAATGGACAGCCATGAGTTGGGATTACTGACGCGGGACCGAGAAAGGGCACCATCCGTCCAGCTGGGCGACCCGGTGAGCGTTGTAAGTGAAAGCGAATAGCAGGGGATCGACGCCTGAAGGACAGCCACGAGATCAGCGGCATGGATCGTCGGCATTCAAGTAACCGATTCAGAAGAGCGCAAGTTGCGGCGGTAGCGCATTGCCCGACCCCTGTGGGCGCTGGACGTTCACCTCCAGCCATACGGTAAGGAGGATGAGTTCTGTAAGAAAGGTAAGGGTTCTTGTGTCGGAACGCACGGGAACCTCCCCTAAAAACGCAAGAATGGCACCATATCCCTCCTTGTCGCGCATGGGATCGCGTAGCGATCGACCGGCACAACGGAGGTTCATGCTCATTGCGGGATCACCGCAACTTGCGGTACAAATCATGTGATGGCGCGACGGTTACTCTTTGAAATCGATGAAACGATGCTAAGATCACTTAAGTAAAGTGTTATTTTTAATATACGATGAAAGGATGCTGCCATATGTGCATGACGTGTTGCGAAGCGATTGAAGCGGGTGCTGCGGCAATCGATTGCTGTCTCTGCGGCGCGCCGCAGACCCAAGCCGCATTTGCAAGGATCGAAGCTGACATCTCAAGGCGCCAGTTTCTAGGCGGTACCGCTGCCGTGATCGGCATGTTCGCGGGCTTCGGCCTGGCCCCGCGCGAGTTGCGTGCGCAGACGCCGGGACGCCCGACTCTCCTGACGAACCTCCGCTTCTTCGATGGCACCACCCTCGCAATGCAGACCGGCCGCGACATCCTTATCGCGGACGGCCGTATCTCGGCCCTGCCCGCGACAGGTACGGGCCCGGAAGATGCCGACGTCATAGACTGCGGCGGGCGCGCAGTGACGCCGGGTCTGATCGACTGCCACTGGCACGCGACCCTGGTCAGCGTGAGCCAAGTCGCGGCTCTGACACAGGATATTGCATTCATCCATCTTGTCGCGGGCCAAGAGGCCGGCGCGACACTTATGCGCGGCTTCACCACCGTGCGCGACACCGGCGGACCCGTCTTCGGGCTCAAGATGGCCGTGGACCGCGGCGTGGTGGCCGGGCCGCGCATCTTCCCCTCGGGCGCCATGATCTCCCAGACCTCGGGCCACGGCGATTTCCGGTTGCTGAGCACCCTGCCGCGCATGGACTCCGATCCCGCCGACTACACCGAGCGCACCGGCGTCGCGGCCATCGCGGACGGGCGCGACGAGGTGCTGCGCCGGACCCGCGAGCAGCTCATGAAGGGCGCGAGCCAGATCAAGATCATGGCCGGCGGCGGCGTCACCTCGCTCTACGATCCGCTCGACACGGCGCAGTTCCTCGAGGAGGAGATGGAGGCCGCCGTCCGCGCCGCCGCCGACTGGGGCACCTATGTCTGCGCCCATGTCTATACCTCCGAGGGCATCCAGCGCGCCTTGCGGGCGGGCGTCAGATCCATCGAGCACGGCCAACTTGCCGACAGCGAGACGATCCGGATGATGGGCGACGCCGGCGCCTGGTGGTCGATCCAGCCCTTCCTCGAGGACGAGGATTCGAACCCGCGCACCAATCCCATCCAGCAGGCCAAGGCCGAGGAGGTCGCCCGCGGCACGGTGCGCGCCTTCGAGGAAGGCCGGGCGGAGGGCGTGAACATGGCCTTCGGCACCGATATCCTTATGAACCCCGGTGCTTCGCGAAGTCAGGGCCGGCAACTGGCGAAGCTGACCCGCTTCATGCCGCCACTCGAAGCGCTTCGCATGGCCACTGGCAATGCCGGAGAGCTGCTTGCGATGTCCGGTCCGCGCGATCCCTATCAGGGTCGTCTCGGCGTCATCGCCGAGGGCGCGCATGCCGACATCCTCGTCTGGGACGGCGATCCTGAAACCGATCTCGATTTCCTCGATGATCCCACCAACAACCTGCGCCTCGTCATGAAGGGCGGTCGAGTTTTCAAGGAGACGCTTTGATGCTTCGTAACACAACCTCATCTGCGATCGGGGCACTGGTCGCCGCTGCTTTTTTCACCACCGCACCAGCTGCAAGCCATGCACAGGACTGGACTGGGCAGGTCACGCTCTATGGCTGGGGCGCAGGCGTCGGCGGCGACTTAACGCCATTTACCGGCGCGCCGACCCTGTCCTTCGACAAGTCATTGACCGAAGTTCTGAAGGACCTTGACGCCGCTTTTTTTGCGACCGGCTTCGCACGGCGTGGCGACTTTGTCGTGTTCGGGGATTTCACTTATTCTTCTTCATCCCGGAACGGCTTGACCCCAGGGGGACCGGCTTCGGGCGAGGTGACGATCACCTCGCTCACCCTTGCGGCAGGACAGCGCTTCGAAGCGGGAAGCGAGACAACCGTCGATGTCATGGGCGGCTTACGCGGCTGGAAATTGGACGGGTTGGTGTCGGCACCATTGGTCGGCGTCAGCCTTGCGCCCGAAAAGACATTCGTGGACCCAATCTTGGCGCTTAGGGTCAACACGCCCATCTCGGACAGATGGTCCGTGCTGTCTTATGCCGATTTTGGTGGGTTCGGAGTCGGGTCCGATCTGACATGGCAGGCCGCTGTCACCGCCAACTACCAGGCAACAGACAATCTGTTCCTGTCTTTCGGTTATCGGCACCTATACCTCGACTACCGAGACGGTGGCACGGTCTTCAAAGGCGCAATGAGCGGCCCGTTAATAGGGGCGACTTGGCGTTTCTGAGATGGTGCGCAAACCCTGCGCGACCGATATTTCTATATTCCGGCAGGTCTCTTATGATCGTGAAGGGAGAAATCAAATGAACCGTCTGAACACGACCCTTGCCGCGATCGCGTCGACTCTTGTACTTGTCGTGGCGCATGTGGCAGAGGCCTGTACGCGTGTCGTTTATCAGGGTCCTGACGGACGGATTCTGACAGGTCGCACCATGGACTGGAAACTGCCCATCGTCAGCAATTTATGGGCCTTTCCCCGCGGCATGGAGCGGAACGGTGCGGCCGGTCCGCGCTCGGTTGAGTGGACTTCGGTATATGGTAGTCTGATTGTTTCGGGCTACGAGATCTCGACCACGGACGGAATGAACGAGGAAGGGCTCGTAGTAAACCTGCAATGGGAGGTCAACGCAACTTATCCCGAGGATGATGGCGCGACACAGACGATCTCTCTTTCTGTCTTCCCGCAATATCTTCTGGACCGCTACGCCACCGTGGCCGAGGCCGTTGCCGACCTGCGCGAAAACCCGGTTCTCGTGCAGGGCGGTGCGGTGCCGGTCGGACCGCCTGGACGCGCGGCAACGGTACATATCTCGATGTCGGACGCCAGCGGGGACAGCGCAATTATCGAGTTCGTGGACGGCCAGATGGTCATCTGGCATGACCGCAGCTATCAGGTAATGACAAACGAACCCACCTTTGAGCGCCAACTGGCGATCCGCGAATACTGGCAGGGCGTGAACCCGCGGGAATTCATGCCGGGCACGGTGCGCGCGACCGACCGGTTCGTTCGCGCGAGCATCTACATCAACGCCGTCGAACAGACCTCTGACCTGTTGATTGCCACTGAGATTTGACCCGGCATTGTCACCGAGAACTGACCCACCCAGTGGTTATGTTCTGCGTATCATGATGGCGTCAATGCTGGTGTTTCCTTCCGTTTCTTTTTCGCTGTTTCTGAGCTGGCCTTGAAGCGGTAGCTGTCATTGCCGGTCTCCAGAATGTGGCAGCGGTGGGTGAGGCGATCGAGCAGCGCGGTGGTCATTTTGGCGTCACCAAAGACCGTAGCCCACTCGGCGAAGCTCAGGTTGGTGGTTATGATGACGCTGGTGCGCTCGTAGAGTTTGCTCAGAAGATGGAAGAGCAAGGCCCCGCCAGAGGCGCTGAATGGCAGGTATCCCAGTTCGTCCAGGATCACCAAATCGGTTTTTACCAGGGCCTCGGCGATCTTCCCGGCTTTGCCATGGGCCTTTTCTTGTTCCAGGGCATTGACCAATTCCACCGTCGAGAAGAAACGCACGCGCTTGCGGTGATGCTCGATAGCCTGGATGCCGAGGGCCGTCGCAACATGCGATTTCCCTGTGCCAGGCCCCCCGATCAGCACCACATTCTCTGCGCCATCCAGAAATTCGCAGCGATGGAGCTGGCGGACCAGAGCTTGGTCGTGTCGCGAATGCTGTGGAAATTTCCTGGCGGCCATCTCCGGGCATGTGATCTTTCGGTTTCTCAGGCGGCGAGGTCAAGAGGCATGGGTTCGAGGGGCTGAGACAAGGTTTCCCAGCCATCGACCTTGCGCATCTGGATCTGGCCGGAGGCGAGCAGCGCCCAGAGCAGCATGGGCACGGTCTCTGCGCAGGGCAGCACGGTCTGGGTCTTGATGCGGCGGCGGAATTCCCCGTTCAGGCGCTCGATGGCGTTGGTGGTCCGGGCCGATTTCCATTGTGACGGGTCGAGGCGGGTGAAGGTGAAGAGCCGATCTCCGGCTTCCTCCAGACTGTCAGCGACCGCACGGCACTTTAGCCGCCATTTGCGCAGGAAGGCCTTTCGGCGCGTCTCAATCTCGGCCGCGGTGTCGGCATAGATCATGTCGCGGTAGTCCTCGGTCAACTCGTCGTGGAGGTGCTTCGGGGCATGGGCCAGGAGGTTGCGATGCTTGTGAACCGTGCAGCGCTGGATCGGCAGGTCCTCGCCCCACAGCGCCACGAGGGCGGCCTCCAGTCCCGGGGCGCCGTCGACGATCACGAATTCGGGCCGCTTCAAGCCCCGTGCATCGAGGTCATCGAGGAACTGCCGCCATGCGGCCTTGCTCTCCCCGCCCATATTCCTGATGGAAAGCAGCACCTTCTGACCATCGCGGCGCACCCCGATTGCGGCCAGCACCGAGATGTTCGTGGCTTTCCGGTCCAGCCGGGTCTTGATCACGGTGCCATCGAGGATCAGCCGGACGATATCCTCGTCGGCCAAGTTACGCGCGGACCAGGCGTCCCAGTCGACCTTCACCTTGCGCCAGGCACGGCTGACCACGTCCTTGCTGACGGCACCCTCGAACAGCCCGAACAGCGCTCGCTTGACGCGCCGGGTGTTCGTACCTGCGAGATAGACCGCTGCGATGAGGGCCTCGGCCTTCTTCGTCAGCCGCTGGTATCGGGGCAGCGCTTTCGACCGCCACTCCGTTACCTTGCCTGTCTCATCTGCAACGCGGGCGCGAGGCACGATGACCGTCTCAGTCCCGAAGGTGCCGGTGAGTTGCCGTTCTCGGTGCCCGTGGCGATACCCTTTCGTGACTCCATCGCCCCGGTCATAGCGAAGACGGCCGAGGAAGCTGGCAAGCTCCTCCTCGAACACGGCTTCGATGGTCGCACGGACGTTCGCCCGCAACCGATCCTCGATCGGGTCAAACCCGGCCTCATGGGCCAGTAGCGCAAAGCTCGCAGTGTCGGTAATCTGGTTCATGGCGTGATCTCCCTGGCGGTTGCAGCCGCCGGTTGGGTGGGTGTCAGTTCACCCGGAGATTACGCCGCCCTCGAATTTCCACCAACTCCGAGACACGACCCAGAGCTTCACGCATTTCACTGGCGGCAAAGTCGAACGCGGACAAGTCCTTGTATGCTGGGAAGCGGGCTGCCTTCATGTGATATGCGATCGAGCGCACCTCGCGCTCGGCCATTTCAGCCTTTAGCAGTTGCGACAGGATCGGCATGGCAGCCTCGAATGCAGGCGCTCCCTGATCGAGTAGATCCTGCACGGCCTGCGCCATGCCTGGCATTTTAAGGCTGCGCAACATGATGATGAGAGCTGCACCGGCGGGGTCATGACGCATGGCGTGTTCCTCTCGTGGTGCGCAACCCATCGTAGCGCGCGACATTGGCCTCGGGCTCTTTGCTCAGCGTCAAGGCCGCAGGAGGGTTCACATCCGGCTGGTCGGTCAGTTTGCCATCCAGCAGCCTGTGGAGCAGGTTCAGAACATGGGTCTTGGTCGGCACGCCCGCCTCCAGAGCCAATTCCACGGCGCACAGGACGGCCTGTTCGTCATGGTGCAGCACCAAGGACAGGATATCGACCATCTCGCGGTCCCCGCCGGGCTGGCGCAGTATCTTCGCCTGTAACATGCGGAAGGGTTCGGGCATTTCCACAAAGGGAGCACCATTGCGCAACGCTCCGGGTTTACGCTGAACCACCGCCAGATAGTGGCGCCAGTCATAGATCACGCGCCCCGGCTGGCGGTGCGACCGGTCGATGATGCGCTCATGCGTGCAAATCACATGCCCCTCGGCGACGACCACCAGCCGCTCAGGGTAAATGCGAAGGCTGACGGGGCGGTTTGCAAAGCTGGCGGGCACAGAATAACGGGTGCGATCAAAGTTGATCAGGCATGTCGGCGAGACGCGCTTTCTTTCCTCGACAAAGCCATCGAACATTGTGGGGAGCGCCATCAGCGCAGGCTTCTCGGCTGCCCACACATCTGCGATGCTGCCAGGCAAGGTGCCATGCGCCGTCTCTGCCCATAGCAGCTTACAGCGTTCTTCCAGCCAAGCATTCAGCGCATCCAGATCCGGAAAGGCCGGCATCAGCTGCCACATGCGTCGTGCTGGAAGCACGCCTCCGGCGTGACGGCGCGCGTCGCGGACATTCTTCTCGACCTGTCCCTTCTCCCAGCCCGCTGCCGGGTTACAGAACTCGGGATCAAAAACGTAATGGCTGGTCATCGCCGTGAACCGCGCATTCACATCGCGCTTCTTGCCAAGTCCGACCTTGTCGACCGCCGTCTTCGTTCGGCCTGGCCTCGGACCCGTGGCGGCCAAGCCTCACTGTCATAGATGCCGCGGCTTGGGACGCCTTCGAAGACACGGAACGCATGCCAATGGGCATCAAACAGCATCTCATGCGTTTGCAGCAGATAGGCCCGCACCAAAAATGCCCGGCTGTGCGACAGCTTAACGTGGGCGACCTGCAGCTTGATCCGCTCACCGCCGACATAGGCCCAGTCTTCGCTCCAATCAAACTGAAAGGCTTCACCCGGCTGGAACACAAGCGGCACGAAGACACCCCGGTCGGTCGTGTGATACGCGCGCTGGCGTTCGCCTTTCCATTCACGAACGAAGGCCGCAACACGCTCGTAGGAACCGTCATATCCCAGCTTCACCAGATCGGCGTGCATCAGCTTCGCCGTCCGGCGCTCTTTGCGTGATTTGCGCTGATCCGAGACAAGCCAAGCTGTCAGCTGCTTGGCATATGGGGCGAGCTTGCTAGGACGATCCGGCGTCTGAAACGCCGGTTCAACAATCCCCTCCCGCAGATATTTCTTGATTGTTCGCGGTTCCTTCGAACCGATGGCAGTCACCGCTCACTGCGCGATATGCCCGTGCGCCGTGCAATCTCGCGAATGGGCATCTTGTCTCGCAGCGCCCATGTTCTGATTACCTTCAAAAATCCCATGTCGATCACTCCATTTGCCCCCAGCTGGTTCAAGCCGGGGCAAGGTTGCACATGGGTCAATTCTCAATGACAGTTTTGGCGATTACCGGGTCAAATCTCAGTGGCAATCAACAGAGATAGCACAGGAACTGGCTGAACCTGCCCCCTCCCCTGTCCGGCTGCACCCCAACCTGTCAGATCTCTACCGGCGCAAGGTCGAGCAACTCGCGGATAGCCTGCGCGACCCGGCCATACGGCCTGCGGTACTGGACACAATCAGAAGCCTGATCGAGGCGGTGACGGTGCATATTGATGAGGATGGGAATGTGACGCTGGCGCTGGACGGCGCGCTGAGCGCAATGATCGACACGTCGCAGCCCGGTGTGCTGCGCGGTGTTGATGCGGGTTCGGTAAAGGTGGTTGCGGGGACAGGATTTGAACCTGTGACCTTCAGGTTATGAGCCTGACGAGCTACCTGGCTGCTCCACCCCGCGGTGGTATGTTTAGAGGTTTAGGTTGATTATGAGGTTTGGCGGTGAGCTACTCTCCCACGTCTTGAGACGCAGTACCATTGCCGCGGCGGCACTTAACTTCCGAGATCGGGACGGGATCGGGTGTATTGCTCGCGCTATTGCCACCAAACCTGGTAATCAACCTTGATCAAGCGATGTATTATCGCTTGAGTGATACACATCGGTGGGGGATTTGAGCCCGACGATTTTGGTCATGCTTTTGTTGTGTTGGTCTTGGAATTGATCTGGTTGTTACTGGATCAAATCAAGCCGATCGAGCGATTAGTACCGGTCGACTGAGCGCATTGCTGCGCGTACATCTCCGGCCTATTGACGTGGTGGTCTACCACGGCTCTCAAGGGAGACCTTGTTTTGAGGGGGGCTTCCCGCTTAGATGCTTTCAGCGGTTATCCTGTCCGTTCATAGCTACCCTGCGCTGCGGCTGGCGCCACAACAGGTCCACCAGTGGAACGTTCACCCCGGTCCTCTCGTACTAGGGGCAACTCCTCTCAAGTCTCCAACACCCACGGCAGATAGGGACCGAACTGTCTCACGACGTTCTAAACCCAGCTCACGTACCTCTTTAAACGGCGAACAGCCGTACCCTTGGGACCTACTCCAGCCCCAGGATGAGATGAGCCGACATCGAGGTGCCAAACGATGCCGTCGATATGGACTCTTGGGCATCATCAGCCTGTTATCCCCGGCGTACCTTTTATCCGTTGAGCGATGGCCCTTCCACTCGGGACCACCGGATCACTATGGCCGACTTTCGTCTCTGCTCGACTTGTCAGTCTTGCAGTCAGGCGGGCTTATGCCATTGCACTCAACGAGCGATTTCCGACCGCTCTGAGCCCACCTTCGCACGCCTCCGTTACTGTTTGGGAGGCGACCGCCCCAGTCAAACTACCTGCCACACAGGGTCCCGGATCCTGGTTCAAGGATCGCGGTTAGACATCAAGAGTGCGAAGGGTGGTATCTCAAGGGAGGCTCCACGGGAACTGGCGTTCCTGTTTCAAAGCCTACCACCTATCCTGCACATCGCAATCCTGATGCCAGTGTGAAGCTGTAGTAAAGGTGCACGGGGTCTTTCCGTCTAACCGCGGGAAGCCTGCATCTTGACAGGCAATTCAATTTCGCTGAGTCCATGTTCGAGACAGCGGGGAAGTCGTTACGCCATTCGTGCAGGTCGGAACTTACCCGACAAGGAATTTCGCTACCTTAGGACCGTTATAGTTACGGCCGCCGTTTACCGGGGCTTCATTTCGGAGCTTGCACTCCTCCATTTAACCTTCCGGCACCGGGCAGGCGTCAGACCCTATACGTCGTCTTGCGACTTCGCAGAGCCCTGTGTTTTTAGTAAACAGTCGCCACCCCCTGGTCTGTGCCCCCCGCCCTTGCTTGCGCAAAGACGGGGCCTCCTTCTCGCGAACTTACGGAGGTATTTTGCCGAGTTCCTTAAACATGGTTCTCTCAAGCGCCTTGGTATTCTCTACCAGTCCACCTGTGTCGGTTTCGGGTACGGTCTGATGTGGGGCTATTTCCAGGGACCGCCTGGCTGCCCACCCAATCCGATAAGGGTGAACAACGTCCGCGATCCGTCACATCCCACTGGCCGAGGAATATTAACCTCGTTCCCATCGACTACGCCTTTCGGCCTCGCCTTAGGGGCCGGCTTACCCTGCTCAGATTAGCTTTAAGCAGGAACCCTTGGACTTTCGGCGACAGGGTCTCTCACCCTGTTTGTCGCTACTCATGTCAACATTCTCACTTCTGAACGCTCCACCGGTCCCTCACGGGCCGGCTTCACAGCAGACTTCTGATGCGTCCGTCACACCCCTTGGGGCATGCAAGACGCAAGAAGTACAGAACAGAACGCTCCGCTACCACGCACTTACGTGCATCCTAAGCTTCGGCTCATGGCTTGAGCCCCGTTACATCTTCGCCGCAGGACAACTTATTTAGACCAGTGAGCTGTTACGCTATCTTTAAAGGATGGCTGCTTCTAAGCCAACCTCCTGGTTGTTTTGGTCGTCCCACCTGCTTTCCCACTTAGCCATGAATTGGGGGCCTTAGCTGTAGGTCAGGGTTGTTTCCCTCTTCACGACGGACGTTAGCACCCGCCGTGTGTCTGCCAGATAGTACTCCCGGGTATTCGGAGTTTGGTTAGGATCAGTAAGCCTGTGGGGCCCCATTACCCATCCAGTGCTCTACCCCCCGGGGTATTCGTCTGACGCTCTACCTAAATAGATTTCGCGGAGAACCAGCTATCTCCGAGTTTGATTGGCCTTTCACCCCTAGGCACAGCTCATCCCGATCCTTTTCAACGGATGTGGGTTCGGTCCTCCAGTTGGTGTTACCCAACCTTCAACCTGGCCATGCCTAGATCACTCGGTTTCGGGTCTGATCCATCTAACTCGACGCCCATTTAAGACTCGCTTTCGCTGCGCCTACACCTAACGGTTTAAGCTTGCTAGATAGACCAAGTCGTTGACCCATTATACAAAAGGTACGCCGTCAGGGATCATGTCCCCTCCGACTGCTTGTAGGCGTCCGGTTTCAGGTCTGTTTCACTCCCCTCGTCGGGGTGCTTTTCACCTTTCCCTCACGGTACTGGTTCGCTATCGGTCAGCAAGGAGTACTTAGCCTTCGGGGGTGGTCCCCCGATCTTCGAACAGGATTTCACGTGTCCCGCCCTACTTGATACGTCCGATCATGCTTCGCATACGGGGCTGTCACCCGCTATGGCCTGCCTTTCCAGACAGTTCTGCCCACATTCACGGCTCGGCTGGTCCGCGTTCGCTCGCCACTACTAACGGAGTCTCTATTGATTTCCTTTCCTCCGGGTACTTAGATGTTTCAGTTCCCCGGGTTTGCTCTTTTAAGCCTATGTATTCAGCCTAAAAGTAACTGAGTATGCTCATTGTTAGCCACCACGCATCAACATACGCGCCCGGCCACCCAAAGGTGGCCACGGACCAAGGGTCCGCGCGGAGCGTATGTTATTGCGAAGCAATAACAACAAACAATCAGTTGGGTTGCCCCATTCGGAGATCGCAGGGTCAAAGCCTATTCTCGGCTCGCCTGCGCTTATCGCAGAGTATCACGTCCTTCATCGCCTCTTGCTGCCAAGGCATCCACCAAACGCCCTTATTGCGCTTGATTTGATCCAGAAAGAGCCAGATCGGTTCCCCGTTTTCACAGGCAACGTCACATGACAGGGGGCAACGGGCCTTTTGCGTTCCCGCGCCCCACGCTTCCCAAGACCAAAAGCATTGTACGTTTCCCGCCCTGGATTTTTTATGCGCTACCGCGCAGCTCACTTGAGCGCGTTGGCACCGCACTACCCGTCTCTACGTGCATAGATCGGGGCATCCAGAACAATTGGTTAGTGTACTTGACTTGGAATAGTCTCATGTCTTGCAAAGTCCGAAGACCCTGCAGGCATCTTCTCACGCGAAGATGCCAACATGACACTGATGTGTATCTCTCTAAACGATGTAAAAAGCAGCCGAAGCTGCCAACGTCCAACAGGACGATCAAGCACATGACCCATGTGCTTGATGATCGTGTTGGTCTTTCAAACTGCAACATCTCGACGATGTGCCGGGTGGAGCCACCCGCCAATCGACTTGACGATTGGCGCATAAAACAACCCTGGGCTTCACCAATGCGAAGCGTAGCTGGGTCTTGGTGGAGCCACCCGCCAATTCGCTTGCGAATTGGCG